>NZ_OZ018776.1:1029499-1372666 GCF_963970025.1 Rickettsia helvetica | reverse complement strand
TTAAAACTGCCACGGTAAGTTATTTTGTTTCCAGCCTTTATCTTGATTATTTCCTTCAAAGCCGTCACTAATATTATAACAATTTTTATAACCCATATTAGTTATAAAATTTGCTGCGATAAACGATCTATATCCGAACGGCACAGAAAAAATATTATTGCATCGATTTTATCGTTAATGATAGATAAAAAATTGTCTCCAAAATCTTTATTTAATTGCCAACTTAGAAAGATCACCTTATTTTTATTATCTACATGAGGTATCCCCACTTGTTGCCACTCTTCTCTAGTTCTAACATCTACAAGAAAAGCATTATCATTTGAAATTAGTATATCATAAGCTTTTGTAGAACAGATATTTTGAACCGACATATTTATGCTTTTCTGCTGTTATTGATAATAAAAGTTAATAGAATTTTACCCATGTAGAATGGATTTATTAGAGTGCTTAATTATTAAAGCATTTTAAAATGATCTTGGTATCTTGATAATTTTAATAATATTATTATAAAAAAATTTTGCAAGATGTTATAGATGAATAAATTAAATAAAAACTCTTTACAAAAGAAACTTTTTTACCGTAGTAAAAATCGCGGTTGCAGAGAAATGGATTATATACTCGGTAGCTTTGCCGAAAAGTACCTATCCTTAATGGATGAAAAAAAACTTGAAGGCTATACTTTAATACTTGATCAAAATGATAATGATCTTTATAATTGGATTAATAATAAATCTTCTGCTCCTTCTTATCTAGATGCCGAAATAATTGATAAATTACGCAAAATAGCAAAAATATAAACTCCTGTAGAATGTTACAACAAAAATTTCCGGCGGTTGCCAAATCTTTCTTTGCAATTGATAATTTTACTAAGAATCTTAAGCAAGATTTTATCTTGAGTGCAAGTAATGAAGAAGAGGCGTTGCAATTATACAAGCAAGTTTTATTTTTTTCTTCTAATGAAAATATTTATTACTTTCCAAGCTATGATACCATTCCTTATGACCATACGTCACCAAATGCAAATATCTTATCTAGACGTGCAGAAACATTAACCAAGCTAACAATAAATAATAGTAATGGCAAATTACTCATCACTCATGCAGCTAACTTATTAAACAAATTACCCCCGAAAGATTTTTTTTCTAAATATTTTTTGAAATTATCCCCTAAAATAAAATTTACTACGGATGAGCTTGCTATGTTTCTAGTAGAAAATAGTTTTACAAGAAATGCGAGTAGCATCGATGTCGGGGAATTTGCGGTTAGAGGCGAAATAATTGATATAATATTGCCAGGTCCTAAAGCTTATAGAATTAATTTTAGCTGGGATTATATTGAATCAATAAAAGAATTTGATATTGATACGCAAATTTCGACTAAATCTTGTACGGAACTCGTTATTAGTCCTGCAAATGAGATAGTTTTAAACTCTGAAACAATCGGTAATTTTAAGAATAATTACTTACGAAGTTTTGGAGTTAATCATACTGATAATCCTTTATATGAGGCGGTAATATCGGGAAGAAAATTTTCGGGATATGAACAATTGCTCCCATTATTTTACGATTCCTGCTCTAACTTAATAGATTATCTAAACGATCCTATTTTCATATTTGATAATCTGTCAAAACAAGCCATTTTAGAGTTTGAACATAGTTATAACGATTTTTATTCAGCAAGGTCAGAGACAAATAAACTTAAATTTAATAGTTTCTATCCTACTCTTTCACTGACTAGCTTATATTTTACCGTTTCTGAAATAACGGAATTACTAGAACGAAAAAACAATATATTGATTAGTTATGAAAATTCTGAGCAAGCTAGCTTAATTGAAAATATTAGTTCTGCAAGTTTTATAGAAAAGAAAACGGTTTTCGATAAATTATTTGAGATTATTAAAGCCCATTCTTCTAGAAAAATTGTGATAGGTGCAGCTTCTTTAAGCGGTCTTGAGAGAGTTAAAAGCATCACCCAAAATTATGAATATAAATATAATGAGATAAATAAATTAGACGAAGCTAAGGCTTCAGTAATAAATGTCGGAATAATTCCTTTAAGTCAAAGCTTTTATACTAAAGAATATTTATTTATTACCGCTAGCGAATTATTAGAAGAAAAAACTAGTTCTACAAACACTAACAAAAAGCTTAAAAATATCTTGCTGGAGCTTGATAATTTAGCTGAAGGTGAGTTTGTAGTACACAAAGATCATGGAATAGGGCAGTTTTTAAAGCTGGAAGCTTTAGAAATCAAAGGTAAACTGCATGATTTCTTAAAGATTCTATATGCCGGTAATGATAAATTATATATACCCGTTGAAAATATAGAGGTAATAAAAAAATACGGCAATGATAATGCGGAGCTTGATAAGCTTGGCAGCGTCTCATGGCAAAGAAGTAAGGCGAAACTTAAAAACCGTATAAAAGAGATAGCACTGCATTTAATACAAATAGCAGCTAAACGGAAACTTAATAGCAGTGCTTCCGTTGAATTTGACCTTGAAGAATATGATAAATTTTGTGCTAATTTTCCTTTCAGTGAAACGGAAGACCAGTTAACCGCTATAAACGATATTAAAGAAGATCTAAGAAGCAGTATGTTAATGGATAGGTTAATATGCGGTGATGTTGGGTTTGGTAAAACTGAAGTAGCAATGCGTGCCGTCTTTATGGTAGCAAAATCTCTAAATGAACATTTACCTCAAGTAGCCGTAGTTGTACCGACAACTATTTTATGTAGTCAACATTTTTCAAGGTTCATAGAAAGGTTCAAGGGTTTTGATTTAAATATCAAGCAATTATCTAGCGTTGTTAGTTCTAAAGAAGCAAAGATTATAAGATCGGAACTTGAAAGCGGTAAAATAAATATAATAATAGGCACTCATTCTTTATTACATAACAATACAAAATTCTTTAATTTGAAATTGTTAATAATCGATGAAGAACAGCATTTCGGTGTCGGTCAAAAAGAATTTCTTAAATCGCTAAAATCCTCTTCCCATGTACTTGCAATGTCGGCAACACCGATTCCTCGAACTTTGCAAATGTCAATGACCGGTTTAAAAGAACTTAGCATTATTGCAACGCCGCCTCTAAACAGGCTGGAAGTTCGTACATCGGTTATGCCGTTTGATCCCGTTATTATCAGAGATGCATTATTACGCGAACATTTTAGAGGCGGAAGAAGCTTTTATGTAGTTCCAAGAATTAAAGATATAGAGGATATCGAAAAACAATTAAAACAAATCATGCCGGAATTAAGCTATAAAATAGCTCACGGAAAAATGACTCCGAGTAAAATTGATGAGGTTATGAGCGAGTTTTATGCCGGCAAATTCGATATACTAGTCTCAACTACTATTATAGAATCAGGAATTGATATAGCCGAGGCAAATACCATGATCATACATAAGGCTGATATGCTGGGTCTTAGTCAGCTATATCAATTGCGTGGTCGAATAGGTCGAGGTAAAATGCGAGGCTATGCTTATCTAACGGTAGCAAGTCATAAAAAGATGACATCGCACTCCTTAAGACGCTTAGAGATAATACAAAATAGTTGTGCTTTAGGCTCAGGTTTTACTATTGCAAGCCATGATATGGATTTACGAGGCTTCGGTAATTTGATAGGTGAAGAACAATCAGGACAAATTAAAGAAGTAGGTACGGAACTCTATCAAGAAATGCTGGAAGAACAAATAGCTATTTTTAAAGATGAACTGGTTGTTTCAGAACAACCCTTTATCCCGACTATTAATTTGGGATTATCCGTCTTTATTCCGGATAATTATGTATCCGATTCGGCTCTTAAACTTGGGCTATATAGAAGAATAGGTAATTTAAGTAATGAGATAGAAGTAGAGAAATTTAAAGATGAGATGATTGATAGATTCGGTTCGCTACCGATTGAATTTAATAATTTACTTGATATTGTAAAAATAAAACTATTATGCTTTAAGTTAAATATTGAGAATTTAGATTCAGGAGATAACGGGTTTGTGATTAAATTTTATAAAAATGCCGATATGACTGATAAAATTTTAAAATTCGTTAGTACTTACTCTAATCAGGCAAAAATCAAACCGGATAATAAATTAGTATATATCAAGAAATTAGTAGATAAAAATATGATTACCGAGGCGAATCAACTACTTTGGAATTTATCGGAGGTGTAGACTCGATGTCATTCCTACTCCGTCATTGCAAGCAGTCGTAGACTGCGTGGCAATCCAGAAGAAATAATAAAAAAATTCTGTAAATCAGAATTTTTTACTGGATTGCTTCGTCAATTGCTATGCAATTTCCTCGCAATGACAATAACACTTTTTTAACATAATAAACATGCTCCATAACTTAAAACAATTATTCCAACAACATAACGTAAAAGGTTTGTCGACCAACTCTAAAAACATTAAGAAGAATGATGCCTTTTTTACGATTAAAGGACAGAATACCGATGGAAATGATTTTATTAAGGATGCTTTAAGCAAAGGTGCAGTATTAGTAATTACAGATAATGAAAAAAATACTGTTATAGATAAAATAATCTATGTAGAGGATGTACAAGCAGCTTTATATGAAGCTATAGAAATCTTCTATCCTAAAAAACCAAAGAATCTAATAGCCGTAACCGGTACTAACGGTAAAAGCTCGGTAGTATCCTATATAGCTCAAACATATTCATTACTTGGGGAAAAAGCCGCATCTATAGGTACGATAGGTGTAGAGATTTTTGGCTGTGATAATCTTATAAATGATGTACCGGAGTTGACTACACTTGATTATTTAAGCTTTAGAAAAATTGCTCATAATTTAGCTGAAAACAGTATAAAATATTTAGCTTTTGAAGCTTCTAGCCATGGTCTTGACCAAGCAAGGCTTGGGGAAACAAAAGTAAATATCGCATGTTTTACTAGCTTTACTCAGGATCATCTAGATTATCACCATACAAAAGAAAATTATTTATTAGCCAAACTGAAATTATTTACTGATCATTTATTACATGGAGGTCTTGCAATATTGAATTCCGATATAGAAGAAATAGAGTTTGTTAAAGATTACCTACATAACCATAATATTAAATTTATAACTGTTGGGAAAAAAGGTGATTTAGAAATAACTAAAATTAACGGTTCTTTAAAAGGACAGGATATTAATTTTACATTTAATAATAGAGAATATAATTTTCATACGCCGATAATCGGTAGTTTTCAGGCTAGTAATTTATTAATTACTGCTCTTAGTGTGCATTATACCGATTTTGCTTTTGATAAAGTTATAGATTCTTTAGTAGAAGTTAAACCGGTAAAAGGCAGAATGCAGCGAATAAGCAACACTAATATTTTCGTTGATTATGCCCATACTCCGGATGCTCTTGAAAAAGCTTTAACAGAGCTGAAAAATATTAAATTACGTGATAGTAAGCTAAGCGTAATTTTTGGCTGCGGCGGTAATCGTGATAAGACAAAGAGAAGTCTTATGGGGCAAATAGCCGCAAAACTCGCTGATCATGTCATAATTACAGATGATAATCCACGCAATGAAGACCCAAAGCTTATTAGAGCTGAAATCATAAGCGGTATAGATAAAGCAAATTATATTGAAATAGCAAATAGAGAAGAAGCTATTAAATATGGTATAAATAATTTAAAACAAGACGATATCTTATTAATTGCCGGCAAAGGTCATGAAAATTACCAAATTATCGGCGATAAGAAAATATTTTTTGATGATGCTGAAGTTGCAGGGAAGAGTATTTTTTCGATGTCATTCCCGCGGAAGCAGGAATCCAAAAAATAACTTCTTAATGTTGACAAATAAACCTAAAAAAACAAGTTTTTTGTAGGTTTTTCTGGATTCCCGCTTCTAGCTAGGAATGACATCGAAGTATTGGCTATCTCAGCAATTCTTTTTAGGCAATGCCGTATTCTTACGAGCTTGAAGCTTGAAATAATTATAGAAATGTACTAAACTAAAAGTTATTTATAAAAGAAACTATGTGCCTGTAATTAGTCGTTTTCTTGGTATTGTAATTATGATGTACTATCACGATCATAATCCTCCTCATTTTCATGCCAAATATGGTGATTATGAAATTATAGTTTCACTAGAAGATAAAGTTATGGATGGTAAATTTCCTAAAAGAGCTTTACAACTGGTTATAGAATGGCTTAATTTATATAAAGAAGAATTACTAGTTAACTGGCAAAAAACTCAAAATGGTGAACCCATTAAATCCTATTACCTCCTTGGAGTAAAGAAAATGTTACATGTCACATCAGTGAAATATGTTAAAGATTATTATATTCATCTAGCTTTTGATGACGGTACAGAAGGAAATATTGATTTATATAAATATCTTAAAGGCTTAATATTTGAACCTTTTCAAAATAAAAACTTATTTAATAAGGTCACTCTAGATAAAGAACTGCACACTATTACTTGGCCTAACGGTGCAGATTTTGCACCTGAATTTCTGAAAACTAATTTAGAAATTAGTTAACAAACACTATTATATGATCTGGAACTCTAAAACTTTAAGTGCTGCTCTCGGTATAACAATCTCTAATTCTATCAATTGTAATGAAGCGCAATTTAATTCCAAAGACGTTAAAAAAGGTGATTTATTTATAGCACTTCAAGGTAATAGAGACGGCCATGATTATGTTTTAGATGCAATAGATAAAGGAGCGGCAACCGTAATTGTTAGTAAGCAAGTAGAGATAACGGATAAAGATAAAATTATTTTAGTTGATGATTGTTTTGAAGCTCTACAAAAAATGGCTTTATATAAACGAGAGAATTCAAAAGCGAAATTCATAGCTATCACCGGTAGTGTCGGTAAAACCTCCACTAAAGAAGCTTTAAAAACCTTACTAACTGAGACTAACGATAAATCATTAGACCTCTTATATAATGAAGCTAATCAAGAGGAATTTGAAGGAAACACGGAACGCAGAACCGCAGCGTACACTTTAGTACGTGAGGATGTGAGTACCGGATTGACGTACAAATTACCGTTAGAAGCAAGTTATATAAGAGGTCTAATTTTTGCTAGCCGAGGTAACTTCAATAATCACTTGGGATTACTTATTAATCTTGCTTCAATGCCTGATGATACGGAATATGCTATTTTTGAGTGTGGTATGAACCATAAAGGCGAAATAAGAGAATTAGTTCAAATATTAAAGCCGAATATTGCTATGATTACTAATATTTCGGAAGCTCATTTAGAATTTTTTAACTCGCTTGAAGAGATAGCTGAAGCTAAATGTGAGATTTTTGAAAATTTTAGCAAAAATGATATTGCCATTATTAATGCCGATACTAATTCCTATAACAAAATATTATCGATATTAAAAAACCTTTCTATTACCAATATACATAGTTTCGGTAGATCATCTAAAGCTTCAGCTGAATTAATTTTATATGAGAAGCTAGAAGATCAAGTTCATTTAAAGTATAAGATAAATAATAAAACCCTAGATGTAACTATACCTTTTGTTCCTGGGCATTTTGCTGAAAATTATACTGGTGTACTTTTAATTATCGATATATTAGGTAAAGATCTAGAGATAGCTGCAAATCACTTAGCAAATATTTCTCCTACTAAAGGAAGAGGAGAAATTATCAATATACAAAATTGTCGTGTAATTTGTGATTACTATAACGCAAGTCCCGCTTCAATGAAAGCTGCATTAGAATATTTAAAACAAGTACCTGCCGAGAATAAAACCGCTATAATAGGCGATATGCTAGAGCTAGGGGGGGATTCTAAACGGCTACATGAGGAACTAGTACCGTATATACTAGATGCTGGTGGTTCTAAGGTCTATTTAGTAGGAGCAAATACTAAATATATTTATGATTTACTACCTTCCAAAATAGCTAAAAAATACTTTAAAAATGTTGACGAATTAATTACGCATATCACGGATTTATTTGAAGGCAATGAGCTTATCCTAATAAAAGGGTCAAGAGGTGTAAAACTTGATAAGATTGTTGATTATTATAAATAAATACACTAGGATATTTCTAATATTGCATGGCTTGGTTTTTCCATTATTGCGAGGAAATTACGAAGTAATGGACGAAGCAATCCAGTAAAAAATGCTAAAGATTAGCATGTTTTTAATTTTTTCTGGATTGCCATGCTCCTTTTAGTCGCTCGCAATAATGATTTGGTATCCGTGCAACAATAAATAACATCAAAATATACTTTTTAATTTAAATCTACAAATGTTATACAATCTTTTACTTCCTCACATCCATAATTCACATATAGCTAATTTATTCCACTATATTACTTTTCGTAGCGGTCTTGCTATTATTATAACTCTAAGCCTGAGCTTTATCACAGGTCCTATATTAATAAAATTTCTGCGATCTCTTCAAAAAAATGGCCAACCTATACGCTTGGACGGACCTGAATCGCATCAAATAAAAGCAGGTACTCCGACTATGGGGGGCATTATGATTATTTTGTCTAGTTGTCTCTCTACTTTATTACTTGCCGATTTAACCAATAAATATATTTGGATTACGTTATTTGGTTTTATTAGCTTCGGTATTATAGGATTTATGGATGATTATGCTAAGGTAACTAAAAATAACCATTATGGGGTAAGAGGGAAAAGTAAGCTTTTGCTGCAAGGAATTATTAGCTTAATCATATGTGTTGTACTAGAATATACCGATAAAAATCCAAGCCATTTACTTAACGTACCGTTTTTTAAAAATTTAAGTTTAGATCTTGGTTATTTTTATATAGTTTTTGCTATATTTGTTATAGTCGGCTCTTCTAATGCTGTGAATCTAACGGATGGGCTTGATGGGCTTGCTACCGTTCCTATTGCTTTTACTGCCGGTTCTTTTGCTTTAATAAGTTATTTAGTAGGAAATCTAATTTACTCGAACTACTTACAGCTAACCTATATACCGAATACCGGAGAGTTAACGGTGTTATGTGCGGGATTAGTTGGTAGCTGCCTTGGATTTTTGTGGTTTAATGCACAACCGGCAGAAGTTTTTATGGGCGATACCGGTAGTTTAAGTCTTGGCGGTGTACTTGGTATTATTAGCGTCATTACTAAGCATGAAATAGTCTTAAGCATAGTCGGCGGCTTATTTGTTATTGAAACGGTATCCGTAATTTTACAGGTGTATTATTTTAAAGCTACTAAAGGAAAAAGAATATTTAAAATGGCACCGCTCCATCATCATTTTGAAAAACACGGCTGGGCAGAATCAAAAGTTGTAATAAGATTTTGGATTATTTCAGTCATATTTGCTCTTATAGGTTTATCATCCTTAAAATTACGTTAACTATACTCGTTTAATTTGAAAAATTGGCTACGTCGTCTTATAAGCTCAAGGATACTCACGTATTATATATGCTGCGTTCCTTGACTTATAGACTCCTTGCTCTTTTTCAAATTAAACTTCGTCTATCTACTTTTTATTTATCAAAAATATTAACATAAATTAACTTTCTCTTTGCTTTTGTACAAGAAATGTACTATAATACCGATATTAATTTATAGTAGGTGTATGACATGGCTAAAGAAATAGATATAAATAAATTATTAGCACAAGAAAATAATGCTTTAAATACTATATTAGGCCAAGTAAACAAATTATGCGAACAAAATAAGAAGCTGCAAGGTTTAATCGAAATACAAAATGAAACTAAAGAACTAGAAAAAGAACATAACAGATCGCTGCATTGGTTTAAAAGATTTGTAAAAACAGTTTCTAATGTAAAGTATATTTTTATAAAAAGTGAAGAACAGTTAACAAATGAAGCAATAAAGTATAATAATAAAGTATTAAAAGATATTGATAATAAGATATATAATATAGCGGAAAAATCTGCACCTTTAAAGCAAGAATTACAAGAAGAAATCAAAAAAAATTTTGAGGATTTAACAAAGAAAAATTTATCTAAAGATCAAAGAGAAAGATTATCAGAAGTATTTTTTAGTTATAAGAGTAAACCTGAAAGATTCTCAGCTCTACATATGACAAATCCCTTACAATTCATTAATGCGGAAGAACTAGAGAAACAATATAATTCTTTAAATGCTACAAAACAAAACATCCAAAATTTAATATCCGAAAATTCTAATATCAAAGAACTTAAAAAAATACAAAAACAGGTTGCTGAAATTAGGGAAGAAATACCTTATACATTTTTTGAAAAATTAAATAATATTTGGCAAAATGTTAAAAATGTTTTTGTAAATAATAGTGAGCAGGTTTTAGCAAAAAACAAAGAAAGTAATACTAGAACAATTAGAAAGATTGACAAACAATTATATGAAACGAAGCATAAATTTGAAGAATTAATTGAAAATAAAGAAAGAAATATTAATGATATAATTGCAAAGTTACCTGACAATGAAGAGTTGCAAAAGATAGTAAGTAACCTTACAAATCACATGACGTCAAAAAAAGAACCAATATTAGCAAATTCGTCCCTAGCTAAACCTTTAGAAAATAACATTCCGCCACCACCACCTTTACCGGAAAATAACATTCCGCCACCACCACCTTTGCCGGAAAATAACATTCCGCCACCACCACCTTTGCCGGAAAATAACATTCCGCCACCACCACCTTTACCGGAAAATAACATTCCGCCACCACCACCTTTGCCGGAAAATAACATTCCGCCACCACCACCTTTGCCGGAAAATAACATTCCGCCACCACCACCTTTGCCGGAAAATAACATTCCGCCACCACCACCTTTGCCGGAAAATAACATTCCGCCACCACCACCTTTACCGGAAAATAACATTCCGCCACCACCACCTTTGCCGGAAAATAACATTCCGCCACCACCACCTTTGCCGGAAAATAACATTCCGCCACCACCGCCTTTACCGGAAAATAACATTCCGCCACCACCGCCTATGGCTCCGGCTCAGACTGAGACATTATCTAAGCCTGTAGAAGCTACTACGGTTAAAAAACTGGAAAATCAACCACGTCCTTCTATAGATACTTCTGATTTAATGAAAGAAATAGTAGGACCAAAAAACCTAAGAAAAGTTGAAAAAACGGATGTTAAGGCACAAGATTCTAGAGATTTATTGCTGCAGTCCATAAGAGGTGAACACAAACTAAAAAAAGTTGAATTTGATCCTAATACAGGGAAACCGGTTGCATATTCTCATAGTAAGCCTGCTCAGAATGTTAGCAAACCTAATGAAATTGCATCAATTTTAGCACGAAGAGTCGCTATGGAGATGAGTGATAGTAGCAGCAGCAGTAGTGGCAGTGAAAGCGATAGCGGTAATTGGAGTGATGTTAGTACTAAACCAAAGGTTCTAAAAACTAAAGGAGAACGAGATGCTATAAAGAGTACCCATGTTCAAAAAGGTTTAAGTGGTAAAAATTCACGAAAATCGTCATTTGGTATAGGTTAATTAAGATGTTATTTCTTTGAGTGGGCTTTGTTGCATGACATAAAACACCATACGTACTTACCCTCTAAACTTCTTAATTACTTCAACTATTCTTTTACCGAATAAATTAGCTGTTAGAAGATCGCCTTTGGTAGGAGTAATATCAGGGGAGGATTTGTGGTTAGATTGAGTCATAAGTCCTGACCAGCTACCTAAGCGGTTAATTTTATCGGGAGCAGGCATCTCGTGATCAGCAAAATTCGGGGCAGCTTCAGCTTATCCAACCCAAATCATGCAATGCTGCATAGCGAAGTGAAATAGCTGCTGAATACTGCATAGCTTATCACCTGAATAAGAAGCAGAATTAGTAAAAGCTGCAGCTATTTTATCTTTCCATTTTTTTGTTGCACCCATCTAGTTGAGATAGCCTCCATAAATGTTTTAAACGGTCCTGCTAAACTACCCATATAGGTTTGGGGACTCCAAAAATGATAGCATCTGCATTGTCTAATAAATCCCAATCGATATTATCAGGTTTATCTTTATTTGTTTGTATAATAGAAACATTTGCTCCTGCTTCTTTTATGCTCTTATTTAGTTCTTCAGCTACTTTTACAGTATGACCATATCCACTATAATATATGATAGCTACTTTAACCATTTTATTCTCCATATTATAAATTAACTATAAACTCGGCTTCAGTTTTAGACTTTATTTCCTCAATAGTAACATAGTCAGCTTTTCTAACTAATATCATTTCATCTTTATCAATATCAAAAATTCCAAGATCGGTAATTTATTCTGTTAACTACTTTTTTGCCTGTTAACGGAAAGCTGCATTCTTTTAATAATTTAGCACCGCCGTCTTTTGCGTTATGTTCCATTATAATAACTACTCTTTTGGGGTTAGCGACCAAATCCATAGCTCCTCCCATACCTTTAACCATTTTGCCTGGGATAGTTCAGTTGGCAAGATCGCCTTTTTGTGAGACTTGCATCGCCCCTAAAATAGTTAAATCAATATGCAAACCTCTGATCATGCCGAATGAAAAGCTACTGTTGAAATAGCTACTTTCAGGAATAGCAGTGATAGTTTGCTTACCGGCGTTAATTAAATCAGGATCTTCCTCTCCTGCGTAAGGAAACGGTCCCATACCAAGCATACCGTTCTCGCTTTAAAATATTATATTCACTCCTTTAGGTATATAATTTGCTACATGCGTAGGCATACTACCTATACCAAGATTGACATATAACCCGTCTTTAAGTTCCTCTGCGGTTATTTGATAAATTTCTTCTTTACTCCAAGCCATATCTTATTTTTCCCTGACAGTTAATTGCTCAATATGTTTCTCATATTTTTCACCTACCATTAATCGCTGTATAAAAATATTAGGTGTGTGAATATTATCAGGTTCTAGATCTCCTACCTCAACTATTTCCTCTACTTCACAAACCGTAACTTTAGCTGCTCCTGCCATGACTGCATTAAAGTTTCTTGCTGTTTTATTGTAAATTATATTGCCGCTTTTATCGGCTTTAAAGCCTTTAATAATAGCAAGGTCAGCTTGAAGTGCAGTTTCCATTATATATTTCTCGCCGTTAAACTCCTTTGTTTCTTTACCTTCCTCTACGATTGTACCTAATACCGGTTTTAGTATAAAAAGCAGGGATGCCCATGCCAAGCAGCTCTAATTCGTTCAGCTAAAGTTCATTGCGGGTTTAATTCAAGCTCAAGTACTTTATCAAGATATTGTTGTTCAAAAATCCTATTTTCTCCGACATACGAAAAAATCATTTTTTTTATTTGTTTAGTTTGAAGAAGTAGTCCAAGTCCGAAATTGTCAACACCGCAATTATTGCTAATAATTGTTAAATTCTGAACATTGCTTTTAAGAAGTGCATTTATTAAATTTTCAGGAATACCGCATAAACCAAAGCCACCGGACATTATAGTCATGCCGTCATAAAGAAGTCCTGCAAGAACAGCCTCAGCCGAAGGATAGATTTTATTCATAAATTTTAAATTATTTAATATCTATTATCTAAGAGTGTATCTGTAAATAAATTTAAGTGGTAATTAAAGAGCTTTTATAGCGAAAATTAATAAGATTTTTGATAGGATATTATTCATATTTTAAAAAAATCTTATAATTTGCAGCAAAAAAGAATTTAATTACCACTTAAATTTATTTACAGATACACTCTTAGAAATTAGGAGGATTTTCAAAAGAAGTCAAGGACATACCTACGTTTGGTATATTAAAAAAATATTTTACAAATTTAAAATAGTATATATTATAGCTACTTATGATTAATAAAAATTAATAATACTATGAAATGAAATAAATTAAATTTAACTATTGCTACTTGTCTTTTATATTCATCATCAGTATTAGCAACTGCATCAAATATTGATGACGATATAACAATTCAAGAAAATTCTAAAAAAAATTATAGCTATGTAGTTACTTATGATAAAGATATGTCCTCAAGAGCGAGTAGCGATGCTGCTATGTCATTGATTGAAGGTTACCGTCAATTAGATGATGCTATATTTGCCGATTCAGATAATATAGCTTATGAAGATCTTAAGTTATATTACAAGATTTACTGCTACATCTTGGATTATGGTAGGTAATCATGAAATAGGAGGTCCCAATGGAGCAAGAGCAAGAGAATTTGACTTAAAAGTAATAAAATATGAGGTAGATCCTTTTGAGGGTACAACATATTTTAAAGCTAAAGATTTTAATTCTTTGCAAGTTTATAAGCAAATTGCTATAGATACAGGGGGGATTCAAGCAAGTCATTTGTTATCTGAAAATATTAAAGATAGATATATGGTAAGTAACAAAATTAATCCTACTTACGGTATAGGTTATTTATGGACAAGACTAGATCAAGCAGGATATATCTTTAGTACTAAATTTAATGATAAAGATAAAAGCGGTAATGATATAAATGCATATGTAACAGCGATTAACTCCATATACGGTAAAAATTATATTACTAAAAATAAAATTCGTTCATATGCTTATTTAGATTTATTTAATCCGTTTTTATTCTATTCAGGATATCCATTTATAATGAATACTAATCTTAATAATATTCCAATGTTTGAGTTGGGAGAAATAAAATATTTACCTGCGACTAGAGCGATACTTGCTCCATACGGTTTAGAGCGTGGTTTAGTTAACCATTTTGTTGTTGATAACAAAATATATTCAAGTTAATATTAATTACGGCAAAAATCAGAAATTTAAGTCTTATGGTGTTGGAGTTAAAGCAAATAAATTAATCGAATTCGATTTTGTCGGTTTAGGTTTAGAAGCGGCATTTTGGAATCAGCCTAAAATGTTAACCGCTACTCCTTTAAAAGAGAGCTGTAAACAAGGTGGACTTGGGGCAGTTAATTTTTTGAGCTTAGCTTAAATGAAACCTTTAAGATAGTCGGCTTAGGCGGTTACAAAACAGCCGGATTTATAGAAGGTATGCCTTTAAAATCTTCAGCTATAGTTAGAACAGGGTTAAAATTAGATTTATAAGCATTGCAAAAAACGTCATTGCGAGCGACTAAAAGGAGCGTGGCAATCTCAAGATTTTGGCCCGAGATTGCTTCATCAAAACTTACAGTTTTTCCTCGCAATGACGAAAAATCCAATCCACGCAGGCAATGCCTTCGTAGGCATGACATAAGGACACTTATTTTTTTATTAACTCTCTACTTATTTTAAAGTATATATGTAATCATGATATTAAAGTAATGGTATATGACGATAATATGCTAACTATTCTAGAAAAATTTTTATTCTCTTCTGTAAAAACGTTCATTAATATACGTGAAGATACCGTATCTGCTCTTAAAAGGCTTGGTATTAATAATATTCGGGATTTATTATTTTATCTACCCGTTTCGTATCAAAATAAAACATTATCGCCTAATTTAACCGAAGTTAGAGACGGTGAAATAATCCAAACGGAAATTGTAATTGAGAGCATTAATTTACCAAAGAAAAGTAATCAGCCTTTAAAGATTACGGCTAGTAATGATACCGGTTCTTTGTTATTAGTGTTTTTTCATAAGCCCCCACCGTTTATTTTTAATAAGCTGAAAGTTGGTACTTCTCATATTATCAGCGGAAAGGTACAATTCTTTGATCATTATTTACAAATTTCGCATCCTGAATTTATTACGAATCCTAAACTTGCAAAAGAAATAGAGCCGATTTATTCCCTGACATACTTACTTAGTAACAAGCAGTTATATTCATATATCATAAAAGCAATAGATATATTTGAAGAGAAGTGTAAGGGAGTGGAAGATAAAGAGGTAAAGGATTATTTGAATGTTATATTGCAGAGTTTGAAGGTGTTGCATGTAAGCGAGGCTGTCATCCCGTGGCTTGACCACGGTATCCATAACAATAACTGGATCCCGCGACTTGATCGCGGGATGACAACGGAAAAATCTAGTAATACAATAAAGCCGCGGGATGACACTGGGGCGGCCAAAAAGCAACTAGCAGCCAAGGAACTTATCGCTAATCAAATATCTCTTTTAAATGTACGTACACAGATAAGTAGAAGACAAGGTAATATTTACCCTAAAGCGGTGGGTATTCAAACAAATATATTAAATGAGCTAGGGTTTGAGTTAACTTCTTATCAAAAGCAAGTTATAGAAGAAATAGAGCTTGATCAAAGCGATAAAGTAGAAATGATGAGATTACTGCAAGGCGATGTTGGCTCAGGTAAAACTTTGGTAGCTCTGCTGACGATGGTAAATGTGGTAGCTAGTGGATTTCAAGCAACGCTTATGGCTCCAACCGATTTGCTTGCCAATCAGCATTATGGTTTTTTTGTTAAAGCTTTAAAAAATACTAATATAAGAGCCTCATTACTTACAGGTAAGATACTGGGGGCAGCTCGTAAAAATATTATGATACAACTTGAAAACGGTGAGATTGATATATTAGTCGGTACTCATGCGTTATTTCAAGAAAAAGTAAGTTTTAAGAAGCTAGGCTATATAGTGATCGATGAGCAGCATAGATTTGGAGTGCAGCAGCGTTTGAATTTAATAAATAAAGGAGCAAATCCTGATGTATTAGTTATGACTGCAACACCGATTCCTCGAAGTCTTGCACTTACTATGTTTGGTGATATGAGTATCTCAAAGCTAATGGGTAAGCCGAAAAATCGTTTACCTATCGCTACAAATACCATGTCCGTTAACAAGATAGAGCATATTATAGAAGCAATAAACAAAAAGCTTGTAGTAGGTGAGCGGGTATATTGGATATGCCCATTAATAGAGCAAGGAAAAATCTCTGTTGTCATACCGTGGCTTGACCGCGGTGTCCAAAAAACAACTTGTAATGCTAGTAATTTTGACTGGATCCCGCAGTCGAGCCGCGGGATGGTAACAGAGGAGGAAGAGGGTAGTTCATTAATGGATGTGATGAATCGTTTTAACTCTATCGAAAATATCTATCAAGGTTATACCGGTATTATTCACGGTAAGATGAAGAATGAGCAGAAAGACCAAATAATGAAGCAATTTAAGGAAGGCAAAATTAAGATATTAGTTGCAACAACCGTTATTGAAGTCGGAATAGATATACCTGAAGCTACCTTGATAATTATTGAAAATGCTGAGCAGTTTGGTCTCGCTCAACTTCATCAGCTTAGAGGTAGAGTAGGGCGAGGCTCTTTGCAGTCATATTGCATATTGCTATACAACCCTAAAAGGCTTGGTAAAGTGGCACGAGGTAGGTTTGAGATAATGAAACAAACTAATGACGGGTTTTATATCGCTGAGCAGGATTTAAAACTGAGAGGTAGCGGTGAGATTTTAGGAGTAAAACAAAGCGGTGAAATGGAGTTTTTCTTTGCTGACTTGGCTAAAGATTATGATCTATTACTTAAAGCTCATAAATTTGCAGAGACAGGCTTAAAAGGTAATTCGGATTTTGTTGACTTTCAGATAAAGCTCTTCGCCAAAACGCAAGTAAGCGAGTTAGTTTAGTTTAAATATGTTATCTCCGGTGGGTGTTCATTGGTTTTTCACCGTCACCCCATGGCTTGCCCATGGGGTCTAGTTAAAAATACTAAAAACTATTAGTATATTATCTTTCTACTCTTAACTTACGTATTGAGCATCTCCAATTATTTGATATTGTGAGCTATCATTAACCTCAGAGTATTGTGGTGGAGCGGTAGGAAGTTCTTCTGCTGTATGACAAAAGACAGTGTCTAAGGATTGAGTTTGTAATTGATCATGATCATTAAGCTTTGCTAATCCTTTTAAAAAAGTATTAAAAACTGCTTTATCTTTTAGAGCAATATCAAAAGCTTCACTAATGCTACTATTTTCTAATTTGACTCCGGTTGCTTCTACTTTACTAAAGTAATTTTTCAATAGTGAAGTGTTTTGTGATTCTACTATATTCTTTAGAACTGAACTTCCTTTAGAATCTGTATAATTATGATCGAATTTTTTGGATGAAAGTAAGCGTTGTGCAGTCTTTTCTTGAGATTGTTTTAATGCATTTTGAAAACCTTCATTTATACTAACCCCTATAAGGCTAGAAAATTCTTCCATAGCTTTTAATTTTTTATCAGAGTTAAATTTATTGAAGATTTTAGGTTGCTTAAAGTTTGATGTTTGTAAGATTTTTTTAAAATTTTTATATCCTTGGATGATATGGTGTGCTGACATAAGTTAACCCTTTAATATTATTTAATAATTCATATAGCTCAAATATTAAATATTCTTAACCATATAAATAAGCTTTAGTAGTATACATATAATGGATTTAAATGTCAATTAATTAATTTATATTTTCGCTATTTATAATAAAAATGCATTAAAATGATGATGAGAAGAGTAGGGAAAGAATAATAAATGAGAAAGAACCGAATGTTGTAAAACGGGTTTTACGAGGATAAAGTTAATCCTGTGTGATTTCAGCAAGTCTAGTAAATAGAGCCTCAATCATATCCCAGCTTTTTTTTGAATAGTGAGTAAAGAAGAATCATTAATATTTATTTGTTTTAATAAATCTATTCCCATTTGTTCATGTTCAGGATCAAGATGCATATGTGTTTTGAAATGTTTTGCTGCTTTATGATTAAAAAATATGATCCTAATTTTTCATAAAATATAGTAGCACAAGACTCTATTACTAAATGGACAAGGACGGCTCTTTCACTATCTCTAAGAGTCATCATTTTTAGCGTAAACCAAGACACCTAAGGCCTCAAAAATAGAATCTGTAGTTTCTTCACCATTTTCTAGATTTTGGGATAATTCTATATTATGTCCAAATTCATCGGTAAGATGCTCCCATGCAAGTTGTTTAAATTCTTTTATTTCAGAAAACACTACTCTTGCTAATACCATTTTTTGAAATTCGTCTGACCAAATCCGAAAATATTTAAGAAATTTATTTTTTCGTAGGGTACTATCTAACTTAATTTCAAATAGTTTGTTTTTTCTAAATTGCTCTTTATATTGTTCATTATCTGAAATTAGATGATCTATCAAATCCATATAAGTAATATCAATATTATCTAAATCATATTAATCTAGGACCACTGTCACTAATTATTAATGTTTACTTACCAACTTTTAAAACCATATGTGTATTTATAGATGAATATGAATTGTAAGATCATCATTTGTATGCAGTAAATATATAAAACATTTCGACTTATCCATTTTAGATTTATAGCTATTTTTTGTGAGTAATCGCTTATGATCATTAATATATAGGTAATTGTTAAGAAAGTAACATTTAAAATTAATTCAGTATTTGAAAAATTAAAATCACTGAAAGGAATTGCAAGAGTAAAAAGAGTCGAATGCACGAAAGAAGCAAAAATTGCTATAAAACAGCAAAGTTTTAGATTTGCCTGCTCATGTTTTGAAATAAATCCAAGTATCATTATAGCAATTACAAGAGTCCCATAATCAATCAAAGCCCAGCTAATATACCACAATATTACCATTATAATTACATGACAATAACCGCTATAGAAAAAGCTAGTTGCAGCATTGCGAAAATAATAAATATACCATTGACCTAAATAGATTGATATTATAATATTTGTAGTAATAAACTGTTTAAACAATACGGTAGTATATATTTGTAGTAAAACACCGCATATTATTATTCTAGTTTTTGGTTTATCATGGAAATTATAACCGGCAAAAAAGCAGAAAACCGGCATAGCGGTTCGACCTATGATCCGCATAATTGTTAGTTCAGGATATAGATATAAACCAATATGATCAATGATCATGGCTATAATAGCTAAAGTCTTTAACAAATCCTGATAGTTTGATTGGTGCTTATTTCTTGTTATTACCATAATTAACCGTTTTTAGTAAATATGCTGAGCTAAAAAATATTATAGCTCCGATTATAATTGTATAAGCTAATGTACAAGCTTTAATTAGTAAATATTCCGAATAAAAATATTCTAAATAATAATGTTTTATTAAAGCAATTGTAATAGACATTAATGTACAGCTTAACAAAATTTTACCACAGAAAAGCTTTATTCCAGCTTCTATGTAAAGCTTATTTTGTTTCGTAGTATAGCTATATAATAAACCTAAATTATACCATGCTGCAATAGATGTACCAACAGCAATACCGATATGTTTCAAAGAATCCATTAGTAGTAAATTCATACCGGTATTAATTATTATCGAAAATAAGGTTATTTTAAGCGGTGTTTTAGTATCTCCGTTAGCATAAAAAATAGGAGTTAAAATTTTTGCCAAAATAAAAGCAGGAAGTCCGAGTGCAAATGCAGAAATAGCCTCGGCTGTATTTGTAGTATCTTGGCTTGTGAAAACTCCTCTTTCATATATTATGTTAATAATAGGATGAGACAGAATTATAATACCGAATGTAGCAGGTAATGATAATAATAACCCCATTCTAATAGCATTATTTTGTACTTTTGTTGCAGCTACTATATCGTTTGATTTATAAATTTTGGATAATTCAGGGAGTAATATAGTAGAGAAGCTAGTACCTATTATCGACAAAGGAAACTGGTAAATCCGATCGGCATAAGATAATATAGAAATAGCACCTTCAATAAAACTAGCAATAGATTGGGATATGAAAAGGTTTAATTGCTGTACGCCGGAGCTAATAGTCGCGGGTCCCATATTAATCAAAAGCTTTTTTACATCGGGATCGCTTGGGTTAAAAATTATCGGAAAACTTAAATTCGCTCTTTTCACGGAGATAAACATAAAAGAAACTTGTAATATTCCGGCAATTATTAAAGATAGACTGATTGAAATGATAGATTCCATGTAATCATCTAACATTAAAGTGCAAATTATTACGCATACGCTTAAAATAACCGGCGAAAAAGCAAAAGCTGCAAATTTCTTTACGGAGTTTAATATTCCGCCAAGTAAGGCGGTCAAGGATATAAATATCAAATATGGTATAGTAATTCGGCATAAAAATACCGTAAGCTCAAACTGTTCTTTTTTACCGTGAAATCCAGGAGCAATAAACAGCATTAATTGTGGCATGAAGATTTGCATTAATGCTATTATTACTATTAATATCAGAAGTAGAAGAGTAAAAACCTCACCTGAAAAATTATTAGCGGCTTTCTTAGAAATAAGTATTTTTTCATTGTAAATAGGGATGAATACGCTTGATAATGCCCCTTCTGCAAAGATTCTTCTAAATAGATTCGGTAGTTTAAAGGCAACATTAATGCTATCGCCCATAGGCGTAGAGCCGAATAATGATGCGATAAATTGTTCACGCACAAGCCCGAATATGCGAGAAATTAGTGTAAAAAAAGCTACTACGACCCCTGAACGAAATAATCGACTTCCTGCATAACTTGCTTCTAAAGGTAATTTATGTGTCAATCCTAACCCCTTATTCTCACGTACTAAAGTGTACGCTGCGGTGTTGCGCTCCGTGTTTTCTTTAAATTCCTCTTTATTAGCTGACGTTTGCAAGAAGTCGGTCACTGTTTATTTTTTATATAAATGTTATTTCCATGTAGGGATGTTACGTGGATTGGGAAATTTTTACATTGTCATACCGTGGCTTATCCACGGTATCCAGAAAAAATAACCTCAACGTTGTTACCGACAGTACATAGTTTGATAGAATAAACATATAAAAATAAATTTTTATATGTTTTACTGGATCCCGTGAATAAATCACGGGATGACAGAGTTTCCCTACACCTATGCTCCTGCCCTGTCTATTCCTTCATTAATCAAGCTATCTGCTTTTGCTTTATTTTCCCATCCGGTAACTTTAACCCATTTACCTTTTTCCAAATCTTTATAATGTTCAAAGAAATGAACGATACGTTTCTTGAGCATGTCACATAAATCATCTAGCTCTTTAATATGATCGAAAGTAATATCAAGCTTTGAGGTTGGTACTGCGATTATTTTCTCGTCGAGTCCCGATTCGTCTTCCATCATTAATATGCCGACTGCTCGGCATTTAATAACAGAACCTGGTACTACGGCGTGATGGGATATGACTAGTACGTCTACCGGATCACCGTCATTTGAAAGAGTATGAGGAATAAAGCCGTAATTACACGGATAGCTCATGGTAGTTTGCATAAAGCGATCAACAAAAACCGCTCCTGATTCTTTATCAAATTCGTATTTGATTGGACCGCTATTCATCGGAATTTCGATAATTACGTTTATTTCATCATTATTTGCTTTTGCTTTGATTTTATCTATAAACATGTTTTCATTTATTTGGTTTGTTGATTTAGTTATTTTTCGTCATTGCGAGAAGAATTACAACGTAATTCGACGAAGCAATCTCAGGCTATTTTACTAGATTGCCGCGTCGCTTCGCTCCTCGCAATGACGTTGTTATTTCAGAGGTCTATAATTCTCATCATGCTTTGCAAGCAATTGTCTTGCTATAAATTTTCCGTCCGATAATTGCCCGATGGCAATAATTCCTTGTCCTTCACGAAATAGAGCAGGAAGTACACCTTGGTATAATATCTCTAAATCCTTAATATTATCGGTAATAACAAAACTTATCTTATCAGCGGCAATTTTATTTATTGAGTCTGTTTTAACAAGCCCACCGACTCTTAACTCCTTGCTTTGTTCTATTTCATTAATTTTTGACGGCGGCAAAAAAAATACTATATTTTTCTCTAAATTATAAAGTATTATACTAATTCCGAGAGCAGCTGAGCAGAAATAAATAATTATTGTTATTAATCTATTTCTTACTCTCTTTTGCATTAAAGTTCTGTTTATTTTTCAATGACTTGTAATTTAAAAAACTTACGATTAATAATATCGTTAAAACTAGAAAAGTAAATAAATATGCAGCTAATATATAATTACTCATTAATTGCCTTTCAAAAACTCCATAATTTCCTTAGGTGAAGAATCTAAATAGAAATGTTTCAGATATTTTCCGTGTGCATCGATTAAATAGGTAAAAGATGAATGATCAAGCATATAGTTTGGGTCGTCATCATCACCATTTACACGAGCATAGAAAACCTTGAATTTATTAGTTACATCTTTTATCTGCTGCTCGTTACCGGTAAGACCTATAAATTTCGGATGAAAATGTTTTAGATATTCTTTAAGTACTATAGGAGTATCACGTTTTGGGTCAATAGTGATAAAAACAGGTAGAATATCTATTTTATGTTTATTTAAAATTTCTACAATCTCCGTCATTTTATTTAGAGAGGTTGGGCATATATCAGGACAACTAGTAAATCCAAAGTAAATGAGGCTTAAGTTGCCTTTCAACTCATCACTATTAAATATCTCTCCATTTTGATCTATTAGCTCAAAATCACCGCCGATTTTTACGTTGTCTTCATAGATATTAACTTGACCAGCAAGCGGTTTTTCAGGCGTTCTTAAAGATAACAACAAATATAATGCTCCTACTCCTATTAATAAGCTAATTACGATAATTATTTTTATAATATTTGACTGCATTTTCATAATATATACTCGTTGAACTTGAAAAATTGGCTACGTCGTCTTTGTAAGTCCCCAGTCCTCACGTATTATTATACGCTGCGGTCCTTGGCTTACAGACTCCTTGCTCTTTTCCAAGTTGAACTTCGTATATCAACTCTTCATTTCACAGGAGTATAGTTCTTTTCTTTCAAGAAGTTCAAAATTACGACATCTTGGTTGTTCTTACACCAGACCTAGCTTTTTAGGTTTAAAATATTTTACCCAAATATCTATTAACAATTTAGTAATGATAATCGCCGAAAACATTGAGGATATGATCCCGATCGTTAATGCAACGGCAAAACCTTTTATTACACCTACTCCAAATATATAAAGTAAAAAAGCAATGATTAAAGTAGTTAAGTTAGAATCAAGGATAGTAGCAAACGCAGATTCAAAACCGGTTCTAATAGCATAAAGATTAGAAACTCCCTTATGTAGTTCCTCCTTAATTCTTTCGTAAATCAATACATTAGCATCAACAGCCATACCCATAGTTAGTATTATTCCTGCAATTCCCGGCAGAGTTAAAGTAGCTTGGAAAAGTGAAAGTAAAGCTAGAATATATAACAATGCAAGGCTTAAGGCTATATTGGCAAATAAACCAAGTACACCATAAGACCAAACCATAAATATACACACTGCTATAAACCCTATAAGTCCTGCTTTTTTTCCCGATTCTATAGAATCAGCTCCTAAATTTGGACCTATACTTCTCTCTTCAATAATTTTAAGTGGAGCAGGGAGAGAACCGGCTCGCAATAACAGTGCAAGCTCATTTGCCGACTCAACGGTAAAATTTCCTGTTATTATACCGCTTCCGCCCATAATTGCTCCATTTATCATTGGAGCACTTAGTAATTTATTGTCTAAAACTATAGCAAGACGTTTACCGGTATTATTTTTAGTTATTTCACCGAATATTTTACTACCTAAATTATTGAAAGAAAAAGCAACTACTGCTTGCGAATTTTGGTCAAAAGAAGCTGAAGCGGTTGTAAGCTGATCCCCACCTAAAACAACTTTTTTCTTTATAACGACATAATACTCCCCATGACTTTCGCTATCTCCCTTAACTAGCATTGAACCTACCGGAACATGTCCTTTTACCGCTTCTTCGATATTGGCATTTTCATCAACTAAATGAAAAGTTAGCTTTGCAGTTTTCCCTAATATATTCTTCAAGTAAGAAGGATTTTCTTCGCCGGGAACTTGCAGTAATATATGCTTATCGCCTTGTTTCTGTAGGGTCGGCTCTTTAGTGCCGGTACTATCAACTCTCATGCGAACGATCTCAATAGATTGGTCTACTATCTTGTTAAGTAAGTCATTCAATCTAGACTCACTGTAGCTTAGTTTTATTTTATTTTCATTTACTTCAGTGATAATTTCCTGATCGATTTTATTAATTATTTTCTTTAACGGCTTTAATTCCTCAGGTGATCTTACTTCTAATTGAATGCTATTTTGTCTAACTAACAGATTTTTATAGCCAATTTTATCCTCACGAAAATTTTTGCGTAAAGTGTCGGCAAGATTTTCCATTGAATCATTTAAGTAGGTATCAAAATCAACATCGAGTAATAAATGAGCTCCTCCTCTAAGGTCAAGCCCTAGATTTACTGAATCATGAGGCAGAAACTTAGAGTTTACCTGCATGAAATTAGGTAAGGCACAAATAACCGCAAAAACCGTACATATAATTGAAAGAAAAATTTTCCACTTAGGAAGATTTTGCACCGCTTACCTTCTTATCTTTTTTGTTATTTTCTTTTTTACTGCTACTTGCTTTTGTACGACTAGTTATATCAATAATAGCACTTTTTAAAACTTTAATACGTACATCTTTGGCTATTTCGACTTCAATATTATTATCGCTATCGCTTACTTTAGTTATAATACCGTAAATGCCACTATTTGTTAGAACTTCTTCGCCTTTTTTAACTTCACTTACTAATTTCTCTCTTTCTTTGCGGCGTTTTTCTTGTGGACGTAATAATAAGAAGTAAAATACGACAAAAATTAAAACCATTGGTATTAAGCTTGTTAACCCTGATTGTAGAGAATTTGTTTCTACAGGCACTACCTCAGTTTCCTGTATTTCTATAGTATCGTTATTATTTGCCTGATTATCTTGCGTACTTGCTGACATATGTAATTTCCTAATTATTGCAATAGACTTCGTGCATAACCTCCTTCTAAAGGTAATTTATACGTCAATCCAGTACTCGCATATCCTACGTACTTTTTTGTACGCTGCGGTTCTGCGTGCCGTGTTTCCTTCAAATTCCTCTTTATAAGATAGGTTATGCATGAAGTCTAATAAAATAAAAATAGCTAGCTAAATGTTTTTATGCAAGGGTAAAATAAATAATGTATAAGTTCGCGCTAGTATCAAAGATAGACGTCGTCATTGCGAGCGACTGAAAGGAGCATGGCAATCTAGTAAAATAATAAAAAAATTCTGATTTACAGAGTTTTTAATTAGATTGCTTAGTCAATTACTTCGTAATTTCCTCGCAATGACAAAAAACTGATCTACACAACAAAGTCCTGCTTCCGCGGGAATGACATTTTTTAGCATGAAAGGGAACTGGAGCGGGTGAAGGGATTCGAACCCTCGACTTCGACCTTGGCAAGGTAGCACTCTACCCCTGAGCTACACCCGCTTAAATAAAATAACGGCGTTTTAATGTAAAAAGTTTAAGGGGATCAAAATTCATTACATATAAAACGCCTTAGTGTTTTTTAATCTAAGCGAATCTGAATATAAGCAATTATAAGATAAATTGCAAGTATTAAATTAGAAATTTATTGGCATTGCTAAATAAAGATAGATTGGTTAATAAATTAACGTCATTGCAAGGAAATTACAAAGTAATTGACTAAGCAATCTAGTTAAAAACTCTGTAAACTAGGATTTTTTTTATTATTTTTATGGATTGCCACCCTCCTTTCAATCGCTTAGCTCATGACGACATCTGTCTTTAGTTAGCAATGCTATAAAATCTAATTTTTTTAAATTGACTTTTATTTTTATATAAAACAGTATAGTTTTTATTAATTTTAACTAAACTGTAAAAAAGTGTGTTAAGTTACGCAAAAGAGCAAAAAAGTTTAGCTCGTAATCAAAAAGAAGCAATAGGGCTACTATCGATAGGTACGTTTCTTGAATATTTTGATCTCATGCTCTATGTACACATGGCGGTACTTCTTAATGAGTTACTTTTTCCTGAAGCTGATGCATGAGCTGCTTCTCTATATTCTGCCATTGCATATTATTCCATCAGTCCTCCGACTTCAATAGAGCCATTGAAAGCATCAGTTTTTTTGTAAGCTAAGGTTTGTCTTATTTACCATCATTATCATTTTTTTTCGCATATTCCAGATTGGAATCTCGTTAATATCTAAATATATTTTATTTTGCTATAATCTTATTTAGCTCATTAAGTTTTTGTTTAGCTACAAACTTTACTTTCTAAATAATTATTGCTTGAGCTTAGTACAGCAAATACTACCCTAGCTAACTTGTTAGCTACAGCAACTACCGTTTTATTGTGTCCTCTTCGTTCAATTAAATTAAATATCCAACCTGTAAACTTACTATAATCCTTCTTGGATTTTTGTTCTTCAGATATAAATCTTAGCTTTGCATTAAGTACTGCTCTGCCTCCTTGGATTAATAGAGTGCGTAAATATATATCTCCTCGCTTACTAATCCCAAGTAACCTTTCTTTACCTCCACTAGAATGCTGCCTCGGCACTAGTCCTAACCATGCCGATAATTGTCTACCATTCTCAAAATTTGCTGCATTACCTATCGATGCTACTAAAGCTGTGGCCGTAATTAATCCAATACCAGGTATTGTAATTAATTGTTGACATTGTCTTGAATCCATAGCTATTACTTTTAATCGCTTCTCTAATTCTTTTACTTTCTTATCATTCTCTACAAATTCTTCCTTTAATTTGTTAAATGTTTGGTAACTTAACTCACTTAACTTACCTTCATCTAAAATTTCTGTTAATTTCACTATTACCTTATTAATACCTTGCGGTATAATAAAACCAAATTCCAGTAACAATCCCCGTATCTCATTGGCTAATGCTGTACGATTCCTTACCAACCTCTCTCTAACTCGATGAATTGATAATATATCCTGTTGTTCTATACTCTTAATAGGTACAAACCTCATATTAGGTCTTGTAACAGCTTCACATATAGCTTCTGCATCTGCCTGATCATTCTTATTAGTCTTAACATATGGTTTTACAAATTGCGGTGCAATCAGTCTTACCTCATGGCCTAACTTTATTAATTCCCTAGCCCAATAATTTGCTCCTCCACATGCTTCTATCCCTATTAAACATTTAGGTAATTTTACCATGAAACTTAATACTTGATCCCTACTTACTTTTTTCTTTAATACTGTTTTCCCATTCCTATCTACTCCATGAATTTGAAAAGTTCTTTTTGCTATATCTATACCTATTGTGTTAATATCCATTTTAACCTCTCGATTGTTGTTTTAATATTTTATTTAATATTAACTCTAGAAGTTTAGCAATTGCTTTTCTTAGCTCCCGCTCTTCATTCTTTATATCGGGAGGTCCATCCCATTATGTATTTAGACCTATCGGTGCTTTAATATTCGGTTGGATAGGAGATACTATAGGTCATAAGGCAACGGTCATTATTACAACTTTTTTAATGTCGCTTTGTTGTCTTATAATGGCTAATTTAAAAACTTATGCCGAAATTGGTATTACGGCAACTTTTGTAGTAACTGCGTGTCGGATCGCTCAGGGGATGTCCTCTATAGGAGAGGTAGTAGGTGCCGAGCTTTATCTAACCGAAATGATAAAAATTCCTCAACGTTATTGGGTGGTGGCTTCGCTTGTTGTTTTTATAACTTTAGGTGCAACTGTAGCATTGGCAGTAGGAACACTTGTTACTTCTTTTGGATTTGATTGGCGTATTGCATTTTGGTTTGGAGCAGCTATTGCTATAGTTGGTGCTGTTGCAAGGACAAATCTTAGGGAGACTCCGGATTTCATTGATGCAAAAAGATGAATAAAGAAAACTGTAGCACAAGCGGGGATAGATAGTAATCGGCTAAAATCAAGCCCTATTTGGAGTGAAAAAATTAATAAAACAACAGCAATAGCTTTCTTTTTTATACATTGTGGAGCACCGTTATGGTTTTATATTGTTTATATTTATTGCGGTAATATGCTAAAAAACTCATTTGATTACAGTGCTGCTCAAGTAATTCATCAAAATTTTGAGTTATTATTAGAAAAAGCTTTTTGTCTTTCAAGTTCGATATTAAAAACTTTTAGGCATAACTCAGCAAATTCTTGTTCTAGTTTATAATTTATATTAGCAGCGACTAAAAGAAAATTTATTAAAGTCTCTTCAATAATTTTTCTAGCTTTCTCAGGTGATTTAACTCCCAAAGTTTGCACATTATGAATTCGGTCAAATAATTTTATTAATGCCATATTGTATCTTTTCTCTTTAATTAATAAGTTTAGGCTTTCTCCACTACTTATCTTTCCGTAAGATTTAATTCTAGTTAGATCTTCTATGTGCTTTGCTACTTCCGGTCCAAAAATTTCGGTAATTGCTTCTTCAGTTAATTCAGTGTCTTCAATAGTATCATGAAGTAAAGCGGCTTGCAGCATAATAACGTTATGAAGCTTAGGTGCTTCTTCAGCTACAAATTCAGCAAGCATAATTGCTACCTCAATCGGGTGCGAATAATAAGGATCGCCGGATTGACGCATTTGAGAACCATGATATTTACGGGCATAGTAGATACCTTTTTTGATTTCGAGTATATCTATAGGATTTTCTACTTTAGTATTTAAATATTCGAGTTTATCAAGTAGTTTTTTACTATAAACACAAATTTCAAACTTTTCTTTCCAAGAGCTTAAATCTTCCATAAAAGTTATTTCTTATCTTATTATTAATTTGTGGGCTATTAATTAAAAAATTGGGCATTGCCTAGAAAAAGTTGATAATGTGAAAAGTTTACGTCATTGCGAGGAAATTTACAATAGTAAATTGACGAAGCAATCCAGTTAAAAATTCTGTAAATCAGAATTTTTTTATTATTTTACTGGATTGCCACGCTCCTTGCAGTCGCTTAGCTCATGACGATATCAACCGTTTCGAGGAAATGCCAAAAATTGCAGTAATAAATAGCTGTAGATTAAAGATTATTGTTATATAATTTTAAATATTAATCCTAAAGTCAAAATGTAACTATGTCAAACCGTAATAGTTTAGAAGTACAAGAGTATGCACAAGCTAGCTCCTTAAATAATACTAATCTCACTGCATCACAGGGTGAGTTAATACTTACTATTGCAAATTTATTGTTCAAAGAGTCGAATATTAATAATAATAATCAGAATATGCAAAGAGATAATAATATATCTTATGAGAATAATATTAATAGTATTACTGACTTTGAAAATCAGGATACAAGTTGTGGTATATGTAAATGTCTTGGAGCTATAGCTACTGTTTGCTGCAATGTGTATGTATTTTTATTTGAATAAACACCAAATTTTACACTAAAAAAATATGAGCAAGGCTTAAGAAAGTTAGGAAACCTAAAGCATCGGTTATGGTTGTTAGAAATACGCCGGAGCCTGCAGCAGGGTCTATATCAAAATAATGCAGTATTATAGGAATAGCAGAGCCGAATAATCCGGCTACTAAAAAATTTAAAATAACTGCAATAGCAAAAATAACGCTAAGATTTAAGTCAAGCAACATCACAAAGCTAAGTCCTGCTCCGATAATTGCGAGTACAAAACCATTAAAAGCCGATACGGCTATTTCTTTTAATATAACTTTATTGACATTATTATAATGAATATCTTTATTAGCAAGGGCTCTAACCGTAACAGTCATGGCTTGTGTTCCGGCATTTCCGCCCATTGAAGCTATAATAGGCATAGTGGCTGCAAGCGTTACAAGTTTTGCAATAGTATCGTTAAAATGGTTAATGATAAGTGAGGTCATGCAGGCAGTGATTAGATTAACAAAGAGCCAAGGAAAACGATGTTTAACGGTATAAAATACATTGAAGAAAGTATCTTGAGTATGTACCCCGCTTAATGATAATATATCTTTTCCGGCTTGTTCTTCGATAATATAAATTATATTATCGATTGATACGCTACCTACTAACTTACCGCTTTTATTTACTACCGGTACAATAGTTAAAGCATATTGTCTAAAAATGAAGCTTAGTTCATTTAAGTCGGTAAAAGCATCTGCAAGCTTAAAATCTTTGCTCATCAAATCTTTTATTAATTCATTTTTTTTGCCTTTAATTAGTGTGCTAAGAGAAATAATACCAATAGGGCGTAATTTATTATCAGTGACGATTGCAGCATAAAAGTCATTCTTTACGTTCTTGATAAAATTTAATGATTCCTCGACCGTCCATCCTTCTTGAAGATTAATAAAATCTCGCTCAATTACTCTACCTACCGTATTTTCGGGATATGTACAACCTACGGTAATTTGGTGTTTTTTTTCTTTAGTGAGATTACTTAGGATAAGGTCTTTTATATCATCGTCTAGATCAATTACTACTTCAATAGCATCTTCTATAACTAGCTTATTGATTAATTCTGCAGATTTTTTTATACCTAAAGTTTCTATTATTAGAGGCTTACTATAAGCATTTAATGATACTAACGTTTCAGGCTTAATTTCATCCTGTAATAAAGGAATAATTATTTTATATGTTTTATTGTTAAGATTATCTAAGAAATCCGCTAAATCGGCATAATGAAGCTTGGCCAGCCTGTTTGCAGCAGCATCATAATTGTGATCTTCAATCAGATCATTAATTTGATCAAAAATTTCAGCAAATTGATCGTGATGATCAGGTAAGATGCTTTTAAATATATTGAAATTAGGCATAACCTATTTACCTAATAGTTTATTATTAATTATTTAAAACTGATTTAGCTAGGTTTGACGCAAGGTGGTGTACAATTTGCTAATCAATATAAATCACAGAGTCCAAATAAGCAATAGTTTTTATTTCAACTCTTTTTCATTTATCAGGAGTATGCAATTAGCCCAGACATTTGGTAATAAAAAAAAGCTAGGAGTAAATATAAAATCTGAAGTGCTAAAACAGAAAAATTTTAGAGCAATGATCTCAGAACAAAGAAAAGAGTAGCCTACAGCAAGAGGTCGCTAATTTGACCTTGTGAAAAACCGGCGAATGGTGCGGTCGAGAAGACTTGAACTTCCAATCTTTTTACAGAACAGCACCCTCAATGCTGCGCGTCTACCAATTTCGCCACGACCGCTTAAGTTTTACTCTATAGCAGATTATGAGGATAATATCAATAGAGTTCTTTTGATGTCATTCCCGCTTTCTTATGTCATTAAGCAGGAATCTAGTTCTTTCTGATGTCATGGCCGTGGCTTGACCACGGGCATCCAGAAAAACAATCAACAATACTAAAATTATTAGTATTTTAAGCTGGATCCCGCGATCAAGTCGCGGGATGATAAGGGTGGAGTTGATCCATGCAACAACGCTGGTTTGACCACAGGATGACAATTAGTTACGATAAACTTACCACAAAACTAGGCATAATCGATTGCTTAACAGCAGCTTTCGTTAAACTATTCAGTTTTTCATCAATATTATCAAAATCAATATGATATTCTCTAGAATTTCCGGTTAACACTAGAGCAGAGTCTATACCGAGGCGATTCGCTGCAAGTATATCGGTGTAAAAAGTGTCCCCAATCATTAACATACGATTCTTAGGGGTATTATGACATTCTTTAAAAATCTTGCTATATATTTCTGCATGCGGCTTACCGCTATAAATTACTTTTCCGCCAAGCTGCTTTATTTTTTTGGCATAATAGCCGCTACAATATCTATAAACACCGTGCTGATTTATTCCAAGGTCAGGATTGGCACAAATATTGACCATTTTACGTTGTACAACAATTTTAAATAATTCATCGAATTCGTTTAAGTCTAAATTTTCATTTTCGTCTCTGTAAATAGTCATTAAGAAAATATTAGCTTTGTTAATATCATCGGTGATAGGACATTGAATTCCGTTTATTATATCATTTTCTAAATGTCCTAAGTGATATATGATCGGCTTTTCAATACCGAATCGTTCTTTACTTTCTAGGATCATTTGCACTGCTATTTCACCTGAGCTAATGATCATTTCAGGTAACACGTTTATTCCCCAAGATTTAATTGTTTGATGTAGTGAAAAAATATTTCGTGGGGCATTAGTAACAAAATATACTTTTTTCCATGCAATAATTTTATTAATATTTTGTGCAACATTCGGGTAGGTATGCCCCCCCTTGATTATTACACCCCAAAGATCAAATAAAAACACGTCATAATCATCCATTACATCGAAAATATTTTTTAACTTTAATATATCCATTATTATCTCGCTAATTTTAAATCAAGAAACTTTACTATTTTAATAAGTTACGTTATAGTGATTTTTATTGTTTCTAGCAACAATTAATAAATATTGTGTTGGATTATGTCGGAAATTGAAGAAAAATTTAACGAATCATCATACGGTGCTGATTCTATAAAGGTTTTAAAAGGTCTTGAAGCCGTAAGAAAAAGACCGGGAATGTATATCGGGGACGTTGGAGACGGGTCGGGTCTACATCATATGATTTATGAAGTAGTCGACAATGCTATTGACGAGTCGCTCGCCGGTTATTGCGATCTAGTACGAGTAACATTAAATAAGAACGGTTCGGTAACCGTATCTGATAACGGGCGAGGTATACCCGTTGAAATTCATGAAGAAGAAGGAATATCGGCAGCTGAAGTTATTATGACGCAACTTCACGCCGGCGGTAAGTTTGATCAGAACTCTTATAAGGTTTCAGGCGGTCTACACGGTGTCGGTGTATCGGTTGTAAATGCTCTTTCTGAATGGCTTGAGCTGCGTATTTGGCGTAATAATAAGGAATATTTGATTAGATTTAATAACGGTACAACGGAAGCTCCGCTTGCAGTTGTCAAAGAAAATATTGACAAAAAAGGTACGGAAGTTACTTTTTTTCCGTCTGTAGAAACGTTTACTAATATAGAATTTGATTTCGGCACTATAGAGCATCGTCTTCGTGAGCTTGCTTTTTTAAATTCAGGCGTAAAGATTTTACTCGTCGATAATCGCTTTGAAGAAGCTAAGGAAGCAGAGTTTTATTATACGGGCGGTATAGAAGCTTATGTAAAATATATAGACAGAGCGAAGCACGCTATCCATCCATATATAGTAGTTAACGCCGATAATACCGAATCCGGTATCAGTCTTGAGCTTGCGATGCATTGGAACGATTCTTATCACGAAAATATTTTATGCTTTACTAATAATATTAGGCAGCGTGACGGCGGAACTCACCTTAGTGCTTTTAAATCAGCGATAACACGTGTTATTACCTCTTATCTTGATACTACGGGTCTTAATAAAAAAGCTAAAAATGACTTTAGCGGTGAAGATACTAGGGAAGGCTTATGTTGCGTGCTTTCCGTTAAAGTTCCTGATCCTAAATTTTCTTCTCAGACAAAAGATAAGCTAGTAAGCTCCGAAGTACGACCGGTTGTTGAAAATGCCATATATACAAAAGTTCTTGAGTGGTTTGAAGAGCATCCGGCGGGAGCTAAGGCAATTATAGCTAAGATTATGGAAGCGGCAAATGCTCGTGAAGCTGCTAGAAAAGCAAGGGAGCTGACTCGAAGAAAATCAGCATTAGAAGTCTCGAACTTACCCGGTAAGCTTGCCGATTGTCATGCAAAAGATCCAGCAATTTCAGAATTGTTTATTGTTGAGGGAGACTCTGCGGGCGGTACTGCAAAGCAGGGTAGGGATAGCAAAATTCAGGCTATACTGCCTCTGCGTGGTAAAATTTTAAATGTTGAGCGTGCAAGGTTTGACAAAATGCTTGGCTCGGACCAAATCGGTACGTTAATTACAGCTCTTGGAATTAGTGTTGAGCGAGAATTTTCTTTAGAAAAGCTTAGATACCATAAAGTTATTATTATGACCGATGCTGATGTTGACGGCTCGCACATTAGAACTTTATTACTCACGTTTTTCTATCGTCATATGCCTGAGCTAATAAATAAAGGCTATCTATATATAGCTCAGCCACCGCTTTATAAGGTAAAGAAAGGAGCAGCCGAGCTTTATTTAAAGAATGAGCAAGCTTTGCAAGATTATTTGATCAAATCAACTATTAATGATACAACCTTAATTCTAGAAGGTAAAGAGCAGTTAGTGGGTGATAATTTAGAAGAGCTAATTAATAAAGTAGTTAAGTTTAACGGCTTGCTTGATCGTGCTAGCAAAAAATTTAACCGCTCAATTACTGAAATTCTTGCGATTAATGATTTACTTAATAATAAAATATTTGAGTCCGCAAGTGATTTAAGACTTAAAAAAGCTTTAGATATTTTAAATAGCTTAGAAGAGTCGCCTGATAAAACTAATTGGGAAATTTTAAAACATGAAAATAAAATAGAGTTCTTCCGTTTTAGCAGAGGTTTAAAAGAAAGTAAAATATTGTTGAAAGAGCAGTTGGAATCATTTGAGTTTGTACAAATATCAAAGCTTGCTTTAACGATTTTTGATATATTTGATAAGAAATTAAAGCTTATAATGAAAAGTCAAGAATTCGATATTTTAACGCCGAGTCAGTTATTAAATACTATTATAGAATGCGGTAAAAAAGGTATAAATATTCAGCGTTTTAAAGGTCTTGGTGAGATGAATTCCGATCAGCTATGGGAAACTACTCTTGACCCCGAAAAAAGAACTTTGCTTCAGGTAAGAGTTGCAGAGATTGATGAAGCAGAGGGCATTTTCTCTACTTTAATGGGTGACGTTGTTGAACCTCGCAGATTATTTATCCAAGCGAATGCCTTAAACGTCGTGAATTTGGATGTGTAGTATAATCGGTGTCATCCCGTGGCTTGACCGCGGGATGACAATTTAACCAGTTTTTCCTCGCAATGACGTTACAATTTTATCAAAATAATTTATGCAAAAATTGATTATTCACGGTGGTAAACCTCTTAAAGGTAGCATTAATATTAGCGGTGCTAAAAATGCTGTGCTACCTATTATGGCAGCGTCTATTCTTACCGATAAACTGCATATTACTAATGTTCCAAAGTTAACGGATGTTAGTACTATGAAAGATTTGCTAAGAAGTCACGGTGCAGAAATTGAAATAATAGAACACCAAGATGAATTTGAGCTTGTAACTAATACCAGAAATATAAATAACTTTACCGCAGATTATGCAATAGTCCGTAAAATGAGAGCATCGATTTGGGTGCTTGGTCCTTTGCTTACCAAATACGGTAAAGCAAAAGTATCGCTGCCCGGCGGTTGTGCTATAGGAGCAAGACAAGTAGATTTGCATATTGCCGTATTAAAAGCTATGGGAGCTGAAATTGAAATAGAAGGCGGCTATATTAATGCTTCAAGTAAAGGACGTTTAATAGGTACTCATTTTGTTTTTGATAAAGTTTCCGTCGGTGCTACGGTTAATGCAATACTTGCAGCCGTTTTAGCAGAAGGCGAAACACTGCTTTTTAATTGTGCTCGAGAGCCGGAAATAGTTGATTTATGTAATTGTCTTATTAAAATGGGAGCAGATATTACAGGTATCGGTACTAGTGAAATAACAATTAGAGGCAGAGATTCTTTAAATAACACCGGCTATAGAGTGTTATCCGATCGTATTGAAGCCGGTACTTATATGTTTGCGGCAGCCATTACTAAAGGTGACGTAAAAATTTGTGGAATAGATTACCATATTATAGAAAATATAGCTTTAAAACTCATTGAAACCGGTATAAAAGTTGTGCCGATCGATAACGGAGTGCAAATAACTTATATTGATAAGCTAAACTCCGTAGACTTGGACACAAACCCTTACCCTGGCTTTGCTACGGATCTACAAGCACAATTCATGAGTCTTATGACGATTAGTAACGGTGTTTCAATGATTACTGAGAATATTTTTGAAAACCGTTTTATGCATGTACCCGAGTTATGTAGGATGGGTGCAGATATAGTGGTGCGAGGTAATAAGGCTATCGTCCGAGGTGTTGAAAAATTAAAGGGGGCGGAAGTTATGGCAAGCGACCTTAGAGCTTCGGTATCACTGATTTTAGCAGGACTTAGTGCTAGAAGTGAAACTATATTACATAGAATATATCATTTAGATCGTGGATTCCAAAATTTAGAAAAAAAATTAAGTAATTGTGGTGCGGATATAAAAAGAGTATAATAAGTCAATTGGTGTTATGGGGTTTGACCTCTGTCATCCCGCGACTTGATCGCAGGATTCAGCTTAAAATACTAATTAATTATTAGTATTTTAAATTGTTTTTCTGGATACCGTGGTCAAGCCACAGTATGACACTGAAAAAATTTAAATAGAGAAAAATTATGGCAAGAATTACGGCAGAAGATTGTAATAAAGTTATACCGGATAGGTTTCGGCTTGTTGTGCTAGCAACAAGATATGCTAAATTATTAAATTATAAAGTAGAAACTAGTCAAAGCAAAAAAGAAAAGCGTGATAAACCTCCTGTTATCTCATTACGTAGAATTGCCGCCGGAAAAGTATCGGTAGAACAGTTAGAACAAGACTTAATAAACAGTCTGCGTACAAAAACTATGATAGAGCCATTTGTTAATCAAGATGAATCAGAAGAGGTAGAAGAAAAATTTGAATATTTACCTGAGGTTTGTATAACTGACGATTACTCTGATTTAGATGATCAAATCTTTATTGATGAGGTCGGTGAGGATTTTGAAGATAAGTAAATGATTATAGGTGTCGGCACTGATATAGTACAAATTCCTAGAATTGAAAAAATATTACATTTGTATTTAGAGCTTTTTGCTAAAAAAATTCTAACTTCAAAGGAGTTAGCACAGCTTAGTTTATTGGATAAGACAGGTTATGCCGTGTTTTTAGCAAAGCGTTTTGCTGCCAAAGAAGCTATTAGTAAAGCCTTTGGAGTTGGTATAGGCCAAGGTATAAATTTTAAAGATATTATTATACTAAATAATGATTTAGGTAAGCCTATAGTAGAAGTTAGCTCAAACTATACAAACAAACTTCCTCCTTTTAATATTCACCTTTCTCTTTCTGATGATTATCCTGTATGTGTAGCATTTGCTGTGATTGAGGGTAGTTATAATATCATTCCCGTGTAGGTGGGGAAGCATTGCTGCATGGCTCGAAAAACCCGTTCGGTGCCATACCGTGGCTTGACCACGGTATCCAGAAAACAACTTAAAATACTGATAATTATTAGTATTTTAAACTGAATCCCGTGATCAAGTCGCGGGATGACAACAAAAAACCTAGATTCCCGCTTTCGCGGGAATGATATTAAAGGTGAATAATATTAAATAAATTACGATCCAGCTTTGCTATCTGCTTTAGGTAGCATGATTTTTAAATCAGCTTTAGCTTCTAAATCAGAAATATATTTCTTTAGTATTTCTGCAGCTAATATATTATCAATAGTTACTTTTGCTTCTTCTTTTGTTGGAATAGGCACAGGTTTTTTCTCAAGCACTTTGATAATATGCCAACCGAAATCGGTTTTTACAGGAGTTGAAACTTCATTTACTTTTAAAGTAAAAGCTTTCTTTTCAAATTCCGGTACTAACTGCCCAGGTTGATTTAGTAGAATGTAACCGATAACGCCGCCGTTTGAAGCTGAAGCTTTATCAAGAGATAACTCTTCTGCAAGCTTAGTAAAGTTTCCGCCTTTGCTTAATTTGGTCTTTATATCATTAGCTTCTTTTTGGGATTTAACTAAAATATGAGCAACTTTTATTTGCTCTTTACCTTTAAGATTACCGACATATTTATTATATTCGTCATCAAACATCTTATCTGTAATGTTAGATTTTATGTAATTTGCTAGCAATTCTTGTTGAGCTAATTGATTTTTTGCATTTTCAAGTTTTTCTTGGAATTCTTTAGATGAAGTAATGTTTGATTTAACAACTTCTTCTTTTAACAAAAGATTATTAACATAAATTTTTATTAATTTTTCCTGATCTTGCAGCGGAAAATCATCAAAATTTTTGATTGTTTCACCTGATTGAAGATTAAGCTGCGGCTTAAATTCTTTCATAATTTGCGATTCTTTTACTTTACCGCCTTTATAGGTAGCAACTACCTTGTCTTTATCGGCAAAAGCAATACCGGAAAGCATGCTAACTGATAAAAGTATAACAGATAATTTTTTCATTTATGACTCGTAATTGTGTTAAACATAAGCTTAAATTTTATAAAAATAATATATAACCGTCAACAGCTATTTGAAAATATTTTATTTATTAATAATAATTTACAAATATTTTGTAGTAAAAAAATGCCTTTCAATAAAAAATTATTCATTTAAATAAAATTATAACATTTGATAATTTTATAAAATATACCTATATTTAAGTACTAAAATACTAAAAATGTCATAAGGACTTTAATGTTTTCTATTTTAAAAAAACTTTTCGGTACTGCAAATGATCGTACTGTAAAAAAACTATTTTCCGAAATTACAAAAATTAACTCGCTTGAGCCTGCTATACAAAAATTATCAGACGAGGAGTTGAAGAATAAAACTGTAGAGTTTAAAGAAAAGCTTAAAAATGGAGCTACTTTAGACGATATAGTATATGAGGCGTTTGCAGTAGTTAGGGAAGCAGCTAGAAGAGTTTGCGGTATGCGTCATTTTGACGTTCAGCTTATAGGTGGTCTTATATTACATCGAGGCATGATTACCGAAATGCGTACCGGTGAGGGTAAGACCTTAGTTGCAACGCTTCCTGCTTACTTAAATGCTTTGACCGGAAAAGGAGTGCATGTTGTAACCGTAAATGATTATTTGGCAAGTCGTGATTCTGCCTCAATGGGTAAAATTTATAACTTTTTAGGCTTATCGGTTGGATGTATTGTTGCTGGTATGCCTGATGAAGCAAAACGAGCCGCCTATAATGCCGATATTACCCATGCAATAAATAATGAACTCGGTTTTGACTATTTAAGGGATAATATGAAGTATAGCATGCAAGAGCGAGTACTTCGTCCTTTTAATTTTGCTATCATCGATGAGGTTGATTCGATCTTGATAGATGAAGCTAGAACGCCGTTAGTTATCTCAGGTCCGGTTAATGATAATTCAGAATTATACGGTAAAATTGATAAAATTGTACGTCTGCTTAATGCAAGTGATTTTGAAAAAGACGAAAAATTAAAAACTATCAATTTAACGGAATCAGGCATTACGCATATAGAATCGCTTTTAAGTAAAGAGAGTATTATAAAACCTGATACCGGTTTATATGATTTTGAGAATTTAACTTTAGTACATTATGTTAACCAAGCATTAAGAGCTCATAATATGTTTACTGTTGATGTAGATTATTTGGTGCGTGAAGGTAAAGTAATGATTATAGATGAATTTACCGGTCGTGTAATGGAGGGACGTAGATATTCGGAAGGGTTACATCAAGCATTAGAAGCAAAAGAAAATGTAAAAATTCAAAATGAAAACCAAACTTTAGCATCTATTACTTTTCAAAATTATTTCCGTAATTATCCTAAATTATCGGGTATGACCGGTACGGCTATGACTGAAGCATCAGAACTAAAAGACATATATAATCTCGATGTGGTCGCAGTTCCAACCCATAATAAAGTAACAAGGCTTGATCTTGATGACGAGATTTACGGTAGTAAAAAAGAAAAATATGATGCTATCTTAAAACTGATTAAAGATTGTTACGATCGTGGTCAGCCTATACTTATCGGTACGATAAGCATAGAAAAGTCAGAAGAACTTTCAAGCGTTTTAAATAAAGAAAAAATCCCTCATAAAGTATTAAATGCTAAGTTCCATGAGCAGGAAGCTTTTATTATTGCTCAAGCAGGTAGGTTTAAGGCAGTAACGATTGCAACTAACATGGCAGGACGCGGTACTGATATTATGCTTGGCGGTAATCCTGAAATGTTAATAGAACAGCTAGATAAAGATCATAATTATGAAGCTAAAATAGCTGAAATAAAAGCTCAAATTGCCGAAGAAAAGAAGCAGGTTATTGAAGTAGGCGGGTTATTTGTGGTAGGTACGGAAAGGCATGAAAGCCGTAGGATAGATAATCAGCTAAGAGGAAGATCAGGTAGACAAGGTGATCCTGGTAAGACTAAATTTTTCCTATCGCTTGATGATGATTTAATGCGTATTTTTGCATCAGATCGTATATCAGGAGTCCTTAGAACACTTGGATTGAAAGATGGAGAGGCTATCCACCATCCGATGATTAGTCGTTCACTTGAGAAAGCTCAGCAAAAAGTGGAAGGACATAACTATGAGATGCGTAAAAATTTATTACGTTTTGATGATGTAATGAATGACCAACGTAAGATAATATACGAGCAACGTACTGAAATTATTAAATCTAAAGATAGTCACGGTTTCTTAAATAGTACTACTGAGGAACTCGCCAAAAAGATAGTATTAACTTTTATGCCGGCAGGATCTTATAGAGAAGATTGGGATATAGAGAATTTAAGCGTAGAATTACATCGTATTTTTTCTATAAAATTTGATCATAATTTAGTAAGTAAAAATGATGTAACGGAAGAAGAAATTACGAAAATCGTTATACAAATGGCTCATGATATATATAAATCAAAAGAAGAAGCCTATAGTAGTGAGTTAATGCATAATGCCGTGAAATATATTTTACTAACTACTCTTGATCAAGTTTGGAAAGATCATTTATATAGCTTAGATCACTTAAGACAAGGCATATCTCTTCGAGTTTATGCACAAAAAGACCCTCTTAGCGAGTATAAAAGAGAAGCATTTAATTTATTTGAGCAAATGCTCAACAATTTAAAAGAATTATTTATTCAAACCGTATATCACTTCCATATCGACTTAAAACATGTTCAAAAAGAAGATGTTTCGCTTGAGCATAAAAAACTTCAGAAAAATATGCGGGAAAGTCGAGAAGATCCGGCATTTAGTAAATATAATGCAGGAAGTAGCATTAAGACCGATCTTAAACCTGTGGTATCACGCATTGATCCTAAAGCTAGGAATCCTGAAGACCCTACCAGCTGGGGTAGGGTATCCCGTAATGAGCTATGCCCGTGCGGTTCAGGTAAGAAATATAAATATTGTCATGGTGCAAATGAATAGATGAAAACCACTTTACCCGAACGTTCTCTAAAAATCCAAGCTAGGCTTAACTTTATAGGGCAGCAGATTTTAGATATTGCACAAGATAAAATTGCTATGATTATCTTGTACGGCTCTTTTGCTAGAGGTGATTGGGTACGTGATCTACCTAACGGTTATCATAGCGATACTGATATTTTGATAATTTTGAAGAAAGGTAAATATAAAGGACATACTGCTTTCAGGTTAGAAGATAAGATATATAAGAGGTTAGAGAAAACGGGAGTAATAAACCCTAAGCAAATTATCCCGTATGATTCATTAATATCTATAATTCTAGAGTCAATTGATGAAGTAAATAGGTAGTTAGAGATAGGGCGTTATTTTTATACTGATATCAAAAAAGAAGGTATTCTTTTATATGATAGCGGTGAGTTTACACTTAGCGAGGCTAAAGATTTACCTTGGAGTGAGATGAAAGAAATTGCTAAAGATTACTATGAAGAATGGTTTAATTTTGGGACAGGATTTCTTATAGATTCCAAAAGTAATTTAGAAAGAGAAAGCCTTAGACATAGTGCTTTTTATCTTCATCAAGCTACGGAAAGTTTTTACAGTACTATTTTGTTAGTTTTTTCTAATTATAAACCAAAATTACATAATTTACAAAAATTAGGTAGTATGGCAGGAAATTATGATAATGAATTATAGGAAGTATTTCCTAAGACAACTGCTGAACAAAAAGAATGTTTTGAATTACTTGAAAAAGCTTATATTGATGCAAGATATGATAAAAACTATAAAATTACTAAAGAACAGCTTTTATATTTAATTGATAGAGTAGAAAAGTTAAAAGAAATCACCGAAAGAATCTGCACGGCAAGAATTAATCAATAGGGCTTTAGTGTCATTCCTAGCTAAAAACGAAGTGTTGTTGCGTGGACCACCAGTTTCCTAATTGTCATCCTGCGACTTGATCGCGGGATCCAATTATTTTCAACATCTTCAAATAATGCACTAAAAGTTGCTACATGGTTAGTTGAAGAAAAAAAAGCAAATGTTAATATGTGTAGTAATATTTTTAAGGACACTCCTTTAAATTTAGCTGCACGTTATGGACATTATAAAGTAGCAGAATATCTAATAGCAAAAAGGAGCTGCAGTAAACGGTAACGAAGGAGCTTGGTTAGGATCACCTTTATATGAAGCGGTAAGCACTTGAATGTAGCAGAACTATTACTTGAGAAAGGAGCTTACAGTTGATCAAAGAAAATCCGGAGAAACGCCTTTACATGCGGTTGCTAAAAACGTTCGATATACTTCGAAAAATATTCAAGATGATGAAATATATAAGCTATTATTAATATGGTGCCGATATCAATGCAAAAGTAGCATTTAAAGGAGTAGGGTTCAGTATATATGATGGAAAAACAGTATCAGAAATAGCAGAATTTAAAATAGTGTTAGCCGGTGCAAGTACAATAATACCAGAAGAATAATGATTGTTATTAAGCTTCAGTTTTTTTACTGTCACTCTGTAGCTTGACTCTAATAGTGTACGAACGTTCAGGATGTCATTCCCGCGGGGCATTATTGCGTGGATCGATTTTTCCGTCATTGCGAGAAGAAACTGCAAGTTTCGACGAAGCAATCCAGTAAAAAAATTCTGTAAATCAGAATTTTTTTAATTATTTTTCTGGATTGCCGCGTCGCGTCGCTCCTCGCAATGACGGTTGGATATCCACGCAACAATGCCTTCCCGTGGAGGCGGGAATCCAGAAAATAACCTTGATATTAAGGTATATTTGATAAAATAAACATAGAAAAATAAATTTTTTCTATGTTTTACTGGATTCCTGCGAAAGCAGGAATGACAATAAGGGATTTTTTAAAATTTGTGTAAAACAAAACCACTTTTTTCTAGGCAATGTCTATTTATCGACATGGTGGTTATTGACAAGTTTAGGAAAAAGTTTTATATTCTTCACAAGTTTAAGAAAAAGTTAATAGTATATGTCTAAAGCTAAAGCAAAAACAGCTTCCAAAAATAACCCGACCTCTAGGGAACAGGCTAAAGAATATTGTCATAACGGTCAGAAAATCAAACCGGTAAAGCTTATTGCTGCTCAAAATTCTTTTCTAGCTGCTGAGTATGAATCTTCCGGAGATTTAGTCGTAGGGAGCAATGGTCAGCCATTACCTTGGGGACTAGTTAAAAGTTTATCTTAATTACTTATAAACAATATATCTTCTACACAATCGGGGATGTAGCTCAGGGGTAGAGCATCTGCTTTGCACGCAGAGGGTCAAGGGTTCGATTCCCTTCATCTCCACCATTCTTTATTTCTATTCCAATTTATAAATATCTCAAACAGCGAACACATTATAAACTAAGGACTTTTTGCTGTCCAAAAAAAGTTAGATAATGTTGAATCTTTCTAGTGATTCTTCTTTAAATCAATCTCAATTCATTTATTTATACTTCTAATTAAATTTCTATTGCATTCTTAAAACTACTTATTATGATTCTGTCTATAGCTCATTTTTAACAAAATATTAAAATTTATAGAATTTAATAAAGATATTAGTATGTTTAAAAAATGGTTGCAACCCTCAAATGAAGAGTTAATAAAAGCAATATACGTAAAAAATGAAGCTGAAGCACAGAAATTAATTGCTAAAATGGATATGCTAGAGTTAAGCAAAGTTTATATTGATAATACAGCTTTAACTTGGGCTGTTGATAAAGGCTTAGAAAAAGTTTGTAAATTGCTTATTAACAAAATGTCCAATGACGCTATTAATCATACATTGACCAATTCCCATGAAGAGGTAAAAAAATTTATATAAGAAAAAATCTCATATAATAATATTTTAGCAGAGAAATTAGCTTTATTTTTAAAAGAATCTTTTTTAGGTAAAGATAATATAAATAATTTTGTTAAAATGATAAGTGCCGCAAAATTTTATAGAATAGTAAATAATAAAGTAATAACTTAATTAAGTTATAGTGCCATAATATAATGAAAAGCTGGGATAACTTGTCCCCACCCTTTAAATTTTTATGCTGCTTGTGAATCTTGCTGCATAAAAAAAGTATAGTCGTTTAGATAGGGCGGATAGCAAATCATACACTAGCCTCCACCACAACTATACGTTAGTATAAAATCCAAAAATTTTAATAATTATTCGCCTATAGACGAATTATCGTAATATTTTCCTAATATTTCTAAAGCGTTTTGTTCATATTCATGTTGATTATCAGTGTGCCATATCGGCTCATAATTTTGTGCTTTTAAAACATTTTCTGTATAATGATGTTCTAATTTTTTCTTATCTAATGTACCGAGTTCATATGAAAGTGTATAAGAAATATTAGGTTTAATCAGAGCTTTTTGTATTTCTTGCTGAATATAATTATGCTGTAATTCGTTTGTACCGCCTACAATATAGATATGAAATTTATGTGTTTGTTGTAATTATATAGCTCTGTTAGCTTTTCATGTTCTACTTTGCACATAGCACTCCAGCATTTATCAAATGTTTCAAGATTTATAATAGGAGTGCCGCCTGCTTTTTCAATTCATTCATTTCTGTATGAAATTCTTCGGTAGTGATTTTACCAGTTTTATACTGATCTATTACCCCACCGTCTTTTTCTTCATTTATAGCTATAGTTCCAACATTTTATGGATCTATAGAAGAGTGTTTGCTAACTTGAGCTATAGTTGCCATTCTATCCGTTTTAATTACCTGAGAATATTTAAAAACATGTGCTTTTTTCATAATTATAACCTATAAATTGTTGGTTAAAGAAATATTAAGATTGTTAAATAAAAAAATCAATAGCTGAATTGTAATTAAATACTATAATATTAAGAAACTATATTTATGGTAAAAAATGAGTTTAAAATCCGCTTGGCTTGATACGCCTCTTGGTTCTATGCTGGCAATTAGTGATGAAGAGAGGCTTTATTTGCTCGATTTTGCTGACAGTAAAGGATTAGAGCATAAAATGAAAAGACTTAAGATTAACACAAAATCGGCTATTACTGAAGATCGCACTAGACCGATTCTATCAATTGAAGAGGAGCTTAAATCTTACTTTAGCGGTACTTTGCAAAAATTTAATACGCCTATACATCTTTTAGGAAGCCCATTTCAAAAATTAGTATGGCAAGAGCTAATGAATGTACCTTACGGTGAAACAAGAAGTTACTTTACTCAAGCTAAATTAATAGGTATGGAAAGATCTTATAGAGCTGTTGCAAATGCTAACGGAGCAAATAAATTTGCTATAATTATTCCGTGTCACCGCATCATCAATAATAACGGTGAGCTTGGCGGTTACGGTTCAGGGCTAGATCGTAAAAAATGGCTTATTGATCATGAGAGACAGAATTATTAAATAAAAAACCAATGCCTGAATTTCGGTTACAGGGGTTTTAAAAAGTTCCTATAATATAATTATAAATTTATATTATAGGATAAATTAATATGTTTAATGAGCATCAAAGACAAGAATATTATCAGGCATTAATTAATAAAGATGACAGATATGAAAATATCTTTTTTGTAGCGGTTAAAACAATAGGAGTATTTTGTAGACCGACTTGTCCTGCACGGAAACCTAAATTTGAAAATTGTGAATTTTATAAAACTGCTAAGGAAGCTTTGCATGCTTCATATAGACCTTGTCAGCGTTGCAAGCCTCTTTCTCATCCTTGCGAAGTTTCGGATTTAGTTCGTACTCTTGTTAATGCTATTGAGCTTAATTCTGCTAAACGATGGAAAGATAGTGATTTTGATGAGCTATCAGTAGATGCTTCTACAGCACGTCGTCAATTAAAAAAACGTTTCGGTATGACGTTTGTAGAATATGTAAGAGCAAGGTGTATGGGTATTTCGATGAAGCAAATTCGCATGGGTGAATCGGTAATTAATACACAAATTGATATGGATTATGAGTCAAGTAGCGGTTTTCGAGATGCTTTTTCTAAAATAATGGGAGGATCGCCAACAAAATTTAATCGGCATTTAAATATTTTAAAAGCAGCTTGGTTAGATACGCCTCTTGATGCTATGATTGTAATTAGCGATGAAAAATTACTTTACTTATTAGAATTTATTGATAGAAAAGGTCTAGAGCGGGAAATTGAAAGGCTAAGGATTAAGATGGAATCTGCTATTATTCCTGGAAGTACTGAACCGATTTTAATGATTGAAGAGGAGCTTAAATTATACTTTAACGGTACTTTACAAAAATTTAATACGCCTATACATCTTTTAGGAAGCCCATTTCAAAAAATGGCTTGGCAGGAATTAATTAATATACCTTACGGTGAAACACGAAGTTATTTAAATCAGGTTAAAGCTTTAGGCAAACCTACTTCTTATAGAGCTATTGCAAATGCTAACGGTATGAATCAGTTAGCAATAATTATTCCTTGTCATCGTATTATTAATAGCAATGGTGAACTTGGGGGATATGGCGGGGGATTACATCGTAACAAATGGCTTATAGATCATGAGAGAAAATTTACAACAAATTAGAAATATTTTACTTGAGAAGGCTACTATTCCTGTAGAACGTAGAACGCTATTCTTTAAAACTAGGGAAGGAGAGTATGGAGAGCATGACCGGTTTATTGGAGTTACCGTGCCGACTTTACGTAAGGTAGCTAAAAGTTATTATAATTTAGATGTGGGGGATTTAAGCCGACTTATTACTTCAGAATTTAATGAAGAAAGGTTTTTAGCGTTAGTTATTTTGATTATGCAATATCAGAAAGCACAAGATAAAGAGTTTTTTATAATTTTTATTTAAACAATATAAAATACGTAAATAATTGGAATTTAGTGGATGCGTCAGCTCATCATATAATCGGAGCTTATTTATGGGATAAAGAAGAGGATTATCTTTTTACATTAACAAAATCGGAAATTCTTTGGGAAAGACAAATAGCTATAGTTGCTACTTGGTATTTTATCACTTTTGAAATAGCAAAACCACTCTTAAACGATAAACATGATTTAATGCATAAAGCAGTAGGTTGGATGCTACGTGAAGCAGGAAAAAAAGATGAAAAACAGTTAATAGATTTTTTAGATCGCTATACTTTACAAATGCCAAGAACCGCAGTTCGTTATGCAATAGAGAAATTTCCGCAAGCAATGTACAAAAAATATCTTTTAAAAAACTAGATTTATATCTAATCTATGCTAATATTTGTATTTTAATTTATCAAGGGTATTATTATGCTAAAAACATTATTAATTGGTTTTATAACTTTAATTTGTGCAGTAAGCTATGCTGATAACCAAACAGCTCAAAATCCTAATTCTACAAATTCTTCTTCTGATCAGCCCGATGATCTATTACCTGCAGAGGCAGCAGTTAACTTTGCACAGCCTTGGGCAAGACCTACAACAAATGTACAAGGTAAAGTTAGCAATTCTGCTATGTATTTTACATTAATAAATAGTAGAAGTAAGAGTTATAATTTAGTGAATATATCTTCAGATAAGATAAGTGGAATAGAAATTCATCAAACAATTAATGATCAAGGGATTAGTAAAATGGTAAAAGTGGATTATCCATTTTCAATTGCCGGTAATATTAACGTTGATTTTAAGCCCGGTGGCATGCATATTATGCTTTATGACCCAAAAGTAGATTTAAATGTAGGAGATGAGTTTAAAATAACCTTTTTCTTTGATGACAATACACGAAAAATAGTGGATGTTAAAGTAGCAAATGACAATCCGTATAATACAGCGGGGAATTAGGAAAAACATCATTGCGAGCGACTAAAAGGAGCATGGCAATCTCAGGACTTTGGCACAAGATTGCTTTGTCAAAACTTACAGTTTTTCCTCGCAATGACGAACAAATAAAATATGACCCCAGAAATTACCGGAAGTGATTTAATTAAATCTAAACTTATAGATGCTCCTGAACGTTCAGGGGTTTATCGGATGTTTGACGTTAACAAGCAAGTTATCTATGTCGGTAAAGCGAAAAATTTAAAGAAACGCCTTACTAATTACATTAAAAGCGATTTAGATAATAAGACGCTTCGGATGATTGCAAATACTTGTTTTTTAGAGTATAGCATCACTAATTCCGAAGTTGAAGCACTACTTTTAGAAGCACAGCTAATCAAGAAATGTCAGCCGAAATTTAATATTCTTCTTAAGGACGACAAGTCTTTTCCTTTCATCAAGTTACGTTTAGATCATGATTTCCCGCAATTACTAAAATATCGAGGTAAAACTCTAAATGACGGAAAATTTTTTGGTCCTTTTGCCTCAAGTGCGGAAGTGAATACTACTTTGACCGAACTACAAAAAATTTTTAAATTACGTTCCTGCACGGATAATTACTTTAATTCACGTACTCGCCCTTGCTTACAATATGAAATAAAACGTTGTTATGCTCCTTGCATCGGTAAAATAAACAAGGAAGACTATAGAGATTTAGTAACTCAGGTTAAAGATTTCTTACAAGGTCGTACTAAAGAACTCCAAGAGAACCTATCTAAAAAGATGGAAGAGCTAAGTAGTCAGATGCGTTTTGAAGAGGCGGCAGAAATTAGAGATCGCATTAAAGCACTTAGTTATGTGCAGCTTAAAGCTGGGGTTTCAGATATTGTTAAAGATGCAGATATAATCGCTATTGTAGAAAAGAACGGACATTATTGCGTAGAAGTGTTTTTATATAGGGCAGGGCAAGCATGCGGTAATATTCCTTATTTTCCTACTTCTACCGAAAATAGTACCAAAGAAGAAGTATTAGAATATTTTTTATTACAATTTTATCAAAAACAACAAGTGCCTGCAGAAATTATTATTAATCATGAAATTAATGATAAAGAGAATGTCATAGAAGTGATTAAGAAAATCAACAATATACTTCAGCTTAATATTACAGTACCTAATAAAGGCGGTAAGGCTAAATTAGTGCAAAATGCCGAGACAAATGCTTTATTCTCTCTAGAGCAATATTTGAAGAAATTTGCAAAAAATCAAGAGATTATGCTTGAAATCAAAGAGTTATTTGATCTTTCTGAAATTCCTGAAAGAATTGAGATTTATGATAATAGCCATATTCAAGGTAAGTTTGTGGTTGGCGTTATGATAGTTGCCGGTAAAGCCGGTTTTGATAAAAAGGAATATCGGGTTTTCTCATTGTCATCCCCTGCTTCTACATTGTCATCCCATGGCTTGACCACGGGATCCAGTACATTAACAAACAATCTGGATCCCCGCTTTTTTCGCGGAGATGACATAAAGAACCGCGGAGATGACATAAAAGGTGACGATTATGAAATGCTCCGGCAAGTTTTAACACGAAGATTAACTAGACTTAAGAATGAGCCGCATAAATTGCCAAACTTAATGATTATAGACGGTGGTAGAGGGCATTTAGGCATTGTTAAAGAGGTAATGGATAAATTTGAAATGAATATTCCTTTTGTTTGTATGTCGAAAGGAGTAGATAGAAATGCCGGTCTTGAACAATTCCATATGACAGGTAAGGAAGTATTTACTTTGGATAAAAATTTGCCGATTATGAAATATTTACAAATCTTACGAGATGAAGCTCATAATTTTGCCATAAAGAATCATAGACTAGGTAGATCACGTGCTATAAAAATATCAAGCCTTGACGATATAGAGGGCATAGGTGAAACTCGTAAAAAAGCATTGCTGCATTATTTCGGTTCATATAAAGCAGTATGCGATGCAACCATAGATGAGCTTGCTAAAGTAAACGGCATTAGTAAGTCACTTGCCGAGATGATTTTTAGAACGTTGCATAAGGGTTAGTAGATAATAACTGATGTCATTCTTAGCTAAAAGTGGCATTGTTGTGTGGATCGATTCTATCCCTGTCATCCCGCGACTTGATCGCAGGATCCAGTTTAAAATACTAAAATTTTAGTATTTTAAGTTACTTTTATGGATATTGTGGTCAAGCCACGGTATGACACCAAATGCGTTTTTCGATCCACGCAACAACGCCGTGCGGGAATGATATAGAAGTTATACAACAACGCTAAAAGCAGGAATCTAGTAATTTAAGTTTCATGATTTCCAAAATTCATGGCTAATACATTCTTCTAACGGTTCTTTACTAGCTTCAAGAATTCTTTCTACTAAGCCTGGAATAGAGTATAAATATAAAGTCTCTTGCAATCCTTCATATTCTTCTTTTGAGATAACCATTGTATCACTACGGTTTCCCTTTGTGTAAATAGCCACAATATTATCTCTAAAAAAGTTATATGCTTAAGTGTACTATATTATGTACGTAATAGCAATAACTGTTTTAAATATCAGTTGCATATAGAAAAAACTAATGTTATAACTCATGATATGGAATTGGCAGCATAAGGATTGGCCTAACTTACATATATTAGATTTAGAGAAAAATTTATTTAAGTGCTAAAAATTATGTAAATATTACTAAAACTTCTAAAGCTACCACCACAAGAGATCTTCAAGAATTAATAGAAATTCAAGCATTTAATAGAACTAGAGAACTTAAGGGAACAAGATATAACATTAATTTAGAAACTTTCCCACAATGATAGGTATTTGTTGCATGAATCGATTTTTTTTTCGTCTGAGCTATGGAAAATTACGAAGTAATTAACGATGCAGTCCAGTAAAAAATTCTATAAATCAGAATTTTTTATTATTTTTCTAGATTGCCACGCTCCTTGCAGTCGCTTGCAATGACAATTCGTCCTAAAATAAATATTATCAGACTAGTTATTGTTCCTATCAAAACTCCTTTCAGGTTGAAATATTTTAGGTATAAAGAATAATATTCCCATATTAAGAAAGTAGCTGCTCCGCCGAGTGATGATAAGACCATTATTCTTTGATCTACTTTGATACCGAAAAGCGTTGTTATTAACGGTACTAATATTACCGGTCCCCAAAAACCGGTAAAGAACACTACTAAATCAATTACATTACTAAATTTTAAGGCTACAATTATCGCAAAACTTCCTATTATAACGTTAATAATTCGGGCAATTAATAATAATTTTTGCTGATTTTTAACCTTAAAAATAGGATTGATTATATCTTTAACAATAGCTATAGAAGTAACATTTAAATCAGAATCAGCAGTAGACATAACGGCAGCTAAGAGGCCGCTCATTACTATCCCTTGAATTAAAGTCGGGATGATTTGGTTGATTAAATAAGGTAATACTAAATTTGATGGTTGGTTTGGATAAAGCTTATAAGCAATTAAACCGTTTAGAGTAATGCAAATCAAGAAGAAAAAATATATAGCGGATTTTGCATATATTGCTTTAGTTATTTGCGTAGGATTTTTATTAATTAAAGCTCTTTGGATAAATGTAGGATATAGATTCATGACGCTAAAGCTTAAAGCTGCTGTAATCGTATAAGAAAGTAGGTTGCTCTGATCAAAATTTGCATTTTCCGTAGGTAGGTTATTAATAAAATCTACAAAACCGATTTTATTTAAACTGATAAAAGTTATGGTCGGTATAGCGATTATCATCGCCACAAATTGTAGTAAATTAGTAAAAACAATAGATTGTAAACCGCCTATTGTAGTATATATAAGTACTATACTATAACTTAAAATTACCCCATTTACATAATTTATTTCTAAGATATATTGGAAAATATAGCCACTGACGCTTATTTGTGCAGCCAAAAATCCCACTGAAACAATGACTGAGCTAACACCGCCGATAACACGACCGATATTACCATAATATGTACTCATGATGTCGCCGATACTTTCAGCTCCGTAATGTTTGGCAATTAAAGGCACTATATAGATCGCAATTAATATATCTATAGGTATTGTAAGTATAAGAGCATAAGCATAATATTCATGCCCTAAAAAAGCCTTTTCCATAATGCCGAAAGTGGTAGCACCTCCGACAGAGCTTGCAAATATCGTAGCTATTAATAACAGCTTACTATTTTTCGCTTTACTTTCGACATTTGCATAGTTCTTAAAACTACTATGTTTAGCTCGGTAATATATACCAATGAGTAGAATAGATATTAGATATATGAATACAATAATATTATCTATAGGTATTTTAAGCATAAATTAGGTTAAGTTTTTAAATGACATTCACTATAGGTTATTATTTTTTAATATACTATAATTAATTTAAACTTCAGATGCAGAACCTAAAATGGTAGTACTATATTTTTCATAAATATCTTTATCAGGATTATATATATATATTATCTTGATGTTCTATAAACTTATTTTCTTTTTTACTTAATAGCTCCATCGGCGTATAAGTATTATCATTAGCTTGGTCTAAAGTTTTTTTACTATTTTTACAATATTCTTGTATTTTTAAAATAGCTAATATAGCAAAAATTACACAACAAATTATTACTACTCTGTCTTTAGTGAATGATAAAAATGTTGAAGTAATTGAAGAATCACCGGACGGCATATTTGATTCTTCTTTATCGAACATCATAAACCCGGCAGTATGTATTGTTGGCCCTAAAGCATATGAAGTAAAGTTTCTTAAATTAGTTTCAAAGTTAGCATTAATAATACAATCTTCAGTAGTATTAAAGCCTATAAAAGCCGGTATATTTGAATCTTTTATTATATTTCCGATAACATCGTATAGCTCACCGAAAATAGAAATCGTATTATTTGAGAATATTTCAAAACTATCATTAAATATAAAGCTTATTTTGTGTCCATCTTTTATTATAGATTAATGGTGTGTTTAGCTTCCTCCGGACATTTTCTCATTAAAATTCTTGCCCAGTTATGAATTCTATAATTTGCGTTGTCTTCACATTCTTCAAAATCTATAAGGGTATTAGTAGTATTATCTTTCATAAATGCATGATAGGGTACAGAAGTAAATAGTTTATCGCCAATATTAAACAAATAAGGTAAAGGAAAGTTAGGTTGATAACTTCCGAGTGATCTAAGTATCGTGGCTATACATTCAAATTACGGTATAATTAACCTTTATTTATATTAAAAGTAAACTAATTATTAAAAAATATTAATAATTAGTTTAGATTTAATATAATAAAAATTAACAAATCAATATTTTTTAAAGTTTTATGTTTTTTATTTTAAATTATTGTAATTAAGATATGCAAGAAAGAGCATAGTATCGGACAGTTTTTATTCTATGTCATTCCTGCTCAGCATAACTTTGTTGTGTGGATCGAAAAACGCATTCGATGTCATACCGTGGCTTGACCACAGGATCCAGTAAAACAACTTAAAATGTTAATAATTTTAGTATTTTAACTGGATCCCGCGATCAAGTCGCGGGATGACAATAAAGACACAAGTTAATAATTTAACCCATGCTTGTTAAAAACGCTTGACTCCATTATATTCCTATAATATCCTATAATTTTCCATTAAATCCCAAATTAACCCAATGAATGTATTTTTATCTAAGTATGTAAATGGTGTTGATAAAAAGAGTAGGGTGTCGGTGCCGGCGAATTACCGTGCGGTACTAGGGAAAGAACTATTTAACGGTGTAATTGCTTATCCGTCGATTAGGAATAATTGTATAGAAGTGTGCGGTATTTCGCATATCGAGAAATTAAGGCAGATGATCGAGACGCTTGATCCTTATTCCGAGGAGCGTGATGCGTTTGAGACTATAATATTTGGGGAAGCCGTGCAGCTTTCGTTTGACGGAGAGGGAAGAGTTATATTGCCGCAGTCTTTAATGCAGCATGCAGGGATCGAAGAGCAGGCATGTTTTGTAGGTAAGGGGGTGATTTTTGAGATTTGGCAGCCGCAGAATTTTGAGAAATATTTAAATTCTGCTCAAAAAATCGCTCATGAAAAGCGTTTAACTCTAAGGAATGCGAATTGATGCTGCAATCTCATATACCGGTAATGCTAAATGAAATGCTAGCAAATTTAGCTCCAAAAGACGGTGAGTCTTATTTAGATTGTACGTTTGGAGCAGGAGGGTATAGCAAAGCAATATTGGAAAGCTGTTACTGTTATGTCACATCTTTGGATCGTGATCCGCACGTGATTAAAAAAGCCGAAGAAATTAAGCAAAATTATGGTGAGAGATTTGATTTTATAGAAACGAATTTTGCGGATAGCTTTACAAAGCTTAAGGAAAAAAAAGTTGATGGGATAGTGCTGGATTTAGGCGTTTCATCAATGCAGTTAGATATAGCAGATAGAGGATTTTCGTTTTTGCATGACGGACCACTCGATATGCGTATGAGTGGGCAGGGGCTTAGTGCTGAGGAATTTGTAAATATGGCAGAGGAAAAAGAGCTTGCCGATGTAATTTACAAATACGGTGATGAGAGCTTTTCACGAAGAATTGCTAAGAGAATTGTAGAATATAGAAAAACGGCGAGAATTGATAGTACAAGCAAGTTAGCCGAGATTGTTAGGAGTAGTATAGGATTTAGAAAAAGCAAAATTGATCCTGCCACTAAAACCTTTCAAGCTATTAGGATTTATATAAACGATGAGCTTGGGGAGTTAGAGCGGTTTTTAGCGAATGTAAAAAATATATTAAAGAAAGATGGACGTTTAGTTGTGGTGTCTTTTCACTCTTTAGAAGACAGGATAGTTAAGAATTTTTTTAAAGAAAATTCGGAAAAGCCGATAGCAAGATCAAAATATGCTAAAGATGATATGGCAATTGATCCAAATAAATGGCTTAAGATTATTACTAACAAAGCTCTAGCATCGTCAGATAAAGAAGTAGGGCTAAATATTAGAGCGAGATCGGCAAAACTTCGAGCAGCAAAAGCGATATATGAGTAATTAATTATGAGTATAAGAAAGTTTCACTATTTAGTATTATTGATAATAATTATAGCAATATGTAGTTTGTTTAGCATAAAGGAGCGAGTCTCAACTCTTGATTATCAATTAAGTAGCGTTGTAAAACAGATAAATAGTGAGAATAATAATATTCATATTTTAAAAGCAGAGCAAGCTTATTTACTTTCGCCGGCTAGACTAAAAAAGCTTGTAGCAGCTTACTTAACATTAGAAACAGTTAAATCTTATCAAATGATAAAAGATCCATTAGTGCCAAATATCGATCAAAATATTAAATTTGATCATAATATTAGTATTTCAAAGAGTAGTAAATGGCGTTACAAAAGAATTACGAATAATAAGTATATACAGACTGTTTCGAGTAGAGTTAAGTGATTGTCATACCGTGGTCAAGTCGGCCTTGTTGTGTGGATATCTAATCATCATTGCAAGCGGTCGAAGACCGTGCGGCAATCTCAGGAATTTTATACTGCTTTATGAGATTGCCGCGTCAAGGCTTCGCCTTTCCTCGCAATGACGGGATCACTACCCACTTAAAACACCATAAATAATATATGAAAAAATTTTGGAAAAATGAAATCTACAATTAAAAGTCTGATAATTTGGAATATTTGTAGTAAGAATACAAAAATCCGATTATTAATGGTTATTTGTGGCTTTTCTTTTCTTTTTTGTACTTTATCTTACAGGTTAATAATCGTTGCTACAAATGTTTACGATAAAAACCAAAGTTCTTTTAAAAAAAATAATCAATTTAGAAAAGAAATAGTTGATCGAAACGGTAATTTATTAGCCGTTAACCTACCTTCTGCATCATTATTTGCTAATCCACAAATAGTACTTGATCCTGAAACTTCCGTAAAAAAGCTAGCAGAAATTCTACCTGATATTAATAAAGCTAAATTACTTACAGAACTTAAGTCAAATAAAAGCTTTATATGGGTAAAAAGAGACTTATTACCTAGTCAGCAAGAAAAAATAACTAGCCTTGGGTTACTTGGTTTTGAATTTGAAGAAGAACAGAAACGAATTTATACGTTTTCTAATTTATTATCGCATGTTGTCGGTTATGTAGGTAGAGATTCGGTAGGGCTTAGTGGATTAGAACTCGCTTACGATAAATATTTAACTAATTCAGATCATGAATTAAATGAACCTGGAAAACAGAAAGAGCCGCTTAAATTATCGATTGATATAAGACTGCAAAGTATTTTAAGTGAGGAGATTGATAAAACTTTAAAGCAATTTAATGCTATAGGGGCAGTAGGCATTATTGCCGATCCAAATAACGGCGAGATTTTAGCATTAGTAAATAAGCCTGATTTCGATCCTCATCATCCGAGTTTAGCAAAACCGGAAGAGTTGTTTAATATAGCAAGTCTCGGCATTTACGAAATGGGTTCGGTGTTTAAGGCATTAACTATGGCAGTCGGTTTTGATACCGGTGCAATAAATATGAATGATGCTTATGATATAAGCTATATGAAAGTAGGAGGATTCCAGCTTAAGGATTATACGCCAAGGCAAGGGTGGCATAGTGTACCTGAGATTTTTCTATATTCTTCAAATATCGGCACAAGTCAAATTATGCTTGAAGTCGGTAAAAGCAATTTTAAAAAATACCTAAAGAAATTAGGTCTATTAGATCAGTTACAAATAGAATTACCTGAACGAGGTACTCCGTTATTTCCTTCTGAGAAAAGATGGAATGAGTTAACTAGTGTTACTATGTCGTACGGCTACGGCATTTCGATTAGCCCTTTGCATTTTGTTAGAGCAATGTTACCGGTTGTTAACGGCGGTATTTTATATGATCTTACTTTATTAAAAAGAAAGGATGAAAAAGTAATAGGTACAAAAGTTTTTAGTGAAAATACCTCTACCCAAATGAAGAAATTATTTAGATCGGTAGTAAAAGAAGGTAACGGTAAAAGAGCAGAGGTCAAAGGCTATCTTATCGGCGGTAAGACCGGTACGGCAGAAAAACTTTCACAAGGTGCAGGGAGAAAAAAGAAATATCTAAAAAATAGTAGAGCTTCATCGTTTTTAGGTATGCTGCCTGCATCTAACCCGCAATATGTTATTTTTATTAGATTTGATGAACCAAAACCGACTAAAGAAAGCTTTGGCTTTGCAACAGCAAGCTGGACGGCTGCCCCTACTGCTGGTAGAGTATTTGAACGTATGATATCTTTATATGGTTTAGAACCAATAGAACAAAGTGAAGAGGAAAGTTGAAAATTAAAAATATTGCCTAATAACTATAGATTTTGTCATTGCAAGCAGCCGTGTAGGCTGCGTGGCAATCCAGAAAAAATTACTGGATTGCTTCGTCAATTTACTACCGTAAATTTCCTCGCAATGACGAGTATATAAGCTAAAAAGGAGGTTTTTATGTCAAAAAATGAAGATATAACGAATGAACTTATTAACACTACCGCTATCAGGCGTCTTCCGTCTTTTGATCCCATGTTAAAAAGACCTAACATTATAACAAAACAACTATTTACGCTTACGTCCCCAAATCACGATGAGCAAGAAGAGTCAGAACTTAGCGGTGATGATAAAAGATGTAATCCTAGCTATTGTGAGTTATTGTAAGTTCTTTTAAATAGAGCCTAATTCAAATAATTTGTAGAAATACCTAATATTTCTATATTAAAATCCTCATCTATAGAAAATGTATTATTTCTTACTTCAAATATTTGGACAGTTATTTTATCACCCTCTTGAGGCACTATGTAAGCTTGTATGTATAGTTGTTTATAGGTAGAAAACTCTTTATAATTTTTTATAATCAATGATTTATCAGCATGCTTTGTAGAAGTAAAACGTATATAAGGGGAAGGGTTGGAGTAGTATAGACTTAAGACCTCAAACCTGTTATATTTTACATCTACTTTAGTATTAAGAGCTATATTAAACCTCATTGGGTTTCCATTTGCCTGCTCAGTATTAGTTATTACTTTAGGTATATTTGATTTCATAAATTTATCTAATTTAATTAATTAAGATAATATAAAGAAATTCTGTTATAATACAAGAAAAATAATATCTCATTCGCCGGATAGTCTATTTTTAAAACTGTACAAAATAGAAAATTAATTTATATTTTGTACACGAGTGGATATGGTTGTTGGGTGTATACCGAGTTGTCATTGCAAGGAAAAACTGTAAGTTTTGACGAAGCAATCCAGTAAAAAATGCTAATTTTTAGCATTTTTTTAATTATTTCCTGGATTGCCACGCTCCTTGCAGTCGCTCGCAATGACAAAAAATAAGATAATTTATGTTAAAGTTAAAACAGGAAATATATAAAAATAGCTTACAAATAATATTAAAATTGCTGGTTGCTTTATTATGTTTTTTTATAATATTATTTCCGTTGGTGAGTTATAAAATAAATATTCAAAGCAGAATTTTTCCGGCGATGGAAATTATATTTATTTATTATTTTATGTCGTTATATTCCTTAAATATTTTTAGCATATTTTTTCTCGGTCTATTGATAGATCAAATAAGCAGTATGCCTATCGGTACAAATTCGTTAGTTTTTTTATCGGCATATATGATTTATAAATTATCTTCAAAATATTTTGTAGCTAAAAACTATTTAATAAATTTCATTATTTTTTGCGTTTATTGTTTATTTATATTGAATTTTAAATATTTACTAGTAACAATCAAGAAGCTAGAAGCAGACGGATATTTAATAATTTTCTTTCAATTTTTAACAACTATATTTTCTTATAATATAATTCGTCTTATACTTGATTCTCCTATGAATTATTTCAAGAAATATGCTAAATAAAAAAATACTACATGGTGAGTTGATTTCACGTAGGGCTTTTATAATCGGATTAGGTAAACTCGGATTTTTATCGCTGCTTGGAATGAGAATGTTTTATTTACAGCTTATTAAAAGTGAAGAATATAAGACTTTATCGGATAAAAATCGTATTAATTTTATTGTACTGCCGCCGACTAGAGGAAGGATTTACGATTTAGACGGCAATATTTTAGCTACTAATAAACCATGTTATCAGCTAGTAATAGATAGGAGCATTAATAATAATTATAGGGATGAATTAGAAATAATTAGTAATATTTTAAATTTATCTCCGGAAAAATATAATTATATTAAGCAAAAAATTAAAAAATCTAGTCGCCACACTCCTTTAATAATACTTGATCAGCTTGATTGGCAGCAAGTATCGATGATTGAAGAACAAAAGCATAAATTGGCCTCGATATTTATTGATATAGGATATTTAAGGTTTTATCCTTTTTCAAGCACTACTTCTCATTTAATCGGTTATCTCGGTCAAATAAATGAGCAAGAGAAGCAAGAGTTAAATATACATAGTTTAAGTGATTTTAATATCGGTAAATCCGGTATTGAAAAATATTACGATAACAAATTACGAGGAGAATTCGGTTATAAAAAAGTTGAAGTAAATGCTTACGGTAAACAAGTAAGAGAAATAACAGGAACCCCTACTAAATCAGGGGAAGACATGCATTTAAATATCGATGCTTCTCTTCAGCAAAATATACAGCAATATTTAAATCCTAAAGGTTCTTCGGCAATAGTTATGGATACTAGAACCGGAAACATACTAATTTGTGCTTCCACACCGGGTTTTGAATCAAATAATTTCAGTAAATTATCGGAAAATTATTGGCAGAATTTAACGAGGAATCCCTATAAACCTTTAATTAATAAGGTAATACAAAATTCTTATCCCCCAGGTTCGGTTTTTAAAATAATTACCGTACTTGCAGCCCTTGAAGTAGGTATTAACCCTAATAAAACCGTTTTTTGTGACGGTAGCTCTGCTCTTGGTACTAATAGCTTTAGATGTTGGAATCATAGCGGACACGGGACGATAGATATGATGTCTGCTTTAAAGCATTCCTGTAATATTTATATGTATGAATTAGCAAGAATAGTAGGTCTGGATAAAATTCTTGAAGTTGCAAGAGAATTTGGATTCGGCTCAAAAACCGGTATTGATTTAGCTCCTGAAAATAGCGGGTTTGTACCGTCAAAAGAATGGAAAAAGAAAAAATTAAAGCTTTCTTGGTCAATAGGGGATAGTTTTAATTTAGCAATCGGACAGGGATTTCTAGGGGTAACGCCGATGCAGCTTGCAAGGTTTATTACGGCTATTGCAAGTAACGGCAAGCTATATACGCCTAGAATATTAAAAAACGATCCGGAATTTTATAATGTCAATATTAAGCCCGAAAATATCAAAATAATCCAAGAAAGTTTGTATAATACCGTGAATGTTGCTGGCGGTACGGCATATTATAATAGAATTTTAGGCGAAAATAGGCAGCTCGCCGGTAAAACAGGTACGTCTCAAGTACAAGGCAAACTAAATGCTAAAGATGATTTAAGCCGCGACTCTATTGCTTGGGAGAGGCGTAATCATGCCTTGTTCTTAGGCTTCGCTCCTTATCACGATCCTCGTTATTCCGTCACCGTCTTTGTTGATCACGGCGGAGGGGGCAGTAAAGCCGCCGCCCCCGTAGCTCGTAAAATCATGTCTGATGTGCTGGATAAGTATTTATAAACTATGATGTAATGCAGTTAAGATAAAATTATGCTAGAAGAACTAAAAACATTATTAGTTAAATTAGGTAGCGAACAAAATAATTGGTCAGAAGAAGAAATATTAGCAGCTCAACACATATTTGGAAATTATGCATTAGAAAGAATAGTAGTTTTAGCTGCTAGAAATGAGAGTTTATTACCTATAATAGAGCATTGTATTAGAAATGGAGGTAATCCGGATTTTGTAATACACGAACGTGATGAAATATTAAATTTGCTTAATATGGCTGCAATAGGAGATGCTTTAAATGTTATAAATTATTTACTTGATAACAATATTTTGACCGTGGATCAAAGAGCTTTTAAAGATAGTAGAACACCTTTTCATTCTGCTGTTCAATGGAATAATATTGAGGCTGCAAAGCTTTTCTTAAAAAGAGGGGCAGATATGCATGCTGAATTTGAGGATATAGAAGTAAGAACTGCTTTGCATGATGTTTTTGATGCTAGATATTATTTAGATAATGAACTTGACTATATAGAAATGTCTAAGTTTCTTGTTAGGTTTGGTATACGAATCCTTGATAATATTGATATGTTATGTTCTGATTCGTTAGTACAACACCATCCTACTAAGGGGGCTATTAAAGATTTATTACTCTCTATAAAAAGACTTGAGGATTTATAAGGTAACGATTTTGTGAATGCTTATAAAGCTTCGACTCCTGAAGTTCAAGAAATTTGGGATGTTAGAATATCAAGAGATCATTTAAGTAAGCTTGCTGGATTTATTGAAAAGAAGTTTAGCAAAGAAAGTAATATAGAACATACAGAATATGCTGCTCTTAGAGAATATAACAGTTTATCGAAACATAAACAGGAAGTATTAGAAATACTATTAGCACGAAAGAATTTTAATTCTGATGATCTTGTAAAAGTAGATAATTATATAAAAGCTCATTTTTTTAAAATAGCTTGTACAGTTAAAGACCTTACTGGTACTGCTTTTGAAGCAATAGCGAAAGCAGGAATAATAGGCGAGATAACTCAGCATCTTCATTTTGAAGATAGCAGCACTAAAATAGCAGGTGAAAACTTAGATAATACAGCAGATAATATAACTAATTGATATAAACTTGGTGTTTTCTATTGGTGATAAATATCAGTTTGTAGTTTGTGTCATAACGTGTTATTATATGTCGTGATGTGTTATTAATTTAAATATAGGTCAAAAGATGGCAAGACTTAATTAACTATTCCAGATGAACTAAATGATAGTTTGGCATGCTCAGCAAAAAACTTAGACAGATCAAAAGGGTATATAGTACGTAAAGCAATTAAATATTATCTATAGGAAATGCAAGAAGATATGGAAGATGCTAAAATTGCTTTACAAAGAATTAATGCTCCTGATTTTAAAACTTACACTACTGACGAAGTTAGGGAATGGTTAAAAAAGAAAAATGTTTAAAGTTATATGGGAAAATAAGGCACGTGCAGAATTAGCCGAGTTACCTACCCTTTAAAAATACTTGACAAAGTAGAATTATATCTTGCTCAAAATCCTATAGAACTCGGTAAACCTTTAAAAGGCGAGTTAAAAATTTATATAGATACAGGTTTGGGAATTATCGTGTAATTCTATAGTGTATCTATTCAAAAATCAACAGCAGCTGTTATAAAAATCGGTCATAGAGCTAATATATATTAATAGCTACTATCTTAACTCATATTAAAAAATACTTTATTTTAGTTAGTAGTTTGTGTTATTAATAACTAGGCTCTGTGAAAGAAAATTAAATTAATCTATTTTTGCTATTTTTTGCTGTAAATCATAAGATTTTTTTGAAATAGGAACAACTATTACTGCAAAAATCTTATTAATTTTCTTTCACAGAGCCTAGGAATTATTACAGAGGTATATTATGTCTAAGAAAAAGCAAGACGATCAAATAATAAAAGAATTAGAAGAAAGACTAGCAAAACTTAAAGGCACTCCTCCAACACTTGAAGAATTAGAAGAAAGGTTTGCAAAGCTCCAAGATAGACCTTATATCCCCACAAAAAAATCCGGTAATGAAGTAGACGATCTAATTGAGCAGATGCAATCTGAACTTAAACTAGAACAAAAAAGTAAAAACCTCAATGATCAAAAAGACCAAGCAATACGTGATAGGCTAGATAAATTAAGAGAAGACAGCCCTATAACGCAAAAAAAGACACCTCTAGATCTTTCTTTTAATGATACTAAATCAATAATTACCGATACTATAGATGTTCAGGCAGATATAGCTAGTTTATATGCTAATCAATCTACTGAGTTAGAGGAGAAAAAAGCATTACTTCATTTAGCTAATAATCTAACTGAAGCTAGGGATATTATTAAAGATACACCCCCTATATCTAAAGAATATGAGCCTAAAATATTAGATGTTATTGCTAGCGGGTTAAATAAAATTTATGAAGGAATAAAGAAAATAGCTTCTCCTGCAGTTAATATTATAAAAGAAATAGGTAGTAGTCTTGTGCATGCGATTAAATCACTTCCTCAAAAATCTTCCAAAAAACAAATAGAAGAATCTAAAACAAAATTAAAGAAGTTATATAAAACATATGTTGATTTGAAAGGAGTAAAACCAAAGATAAAAGAAGAATTTCTTAAAAAACATTACGAGCAAATTGATCAGCTACAAACTCCTCAGGAAATATTTGTAGAAACTGCCAAAATTACTAAATCTATAAGGATAGCCGGAAAACAAAAGATAAATAATCTTAAACAACAACAAATTATTAATAGAATGAAGAAACAAAGCCCTACTGCTTTTATAAATAATAATTCATTTACACCATCTAATACTCCTACTAATAAAGGAAAATCTTCAAAGAGCAACCAAAAGTAGATATACAGATGGTTTTTTGCAGGAATGTTGTTGACATTATACGTCACTGACATAATAATGTTTATATGGAATATATAGAATCCCCTTTATTTAATAAATTATTGAGTTCATATTTTACAGATGATGAGTATGCAAGTTTTCAATGGCACTTGTCACTACATCCTAAATCAGGGGATGTTATAATAGGTAGTGGTGGACTTAGAAAAATATGCTGGATGACTAAAGGACAAGGAAAGCATAGCGGTGTCCGTATAATTTATTATTATAAAAGTAAAGAAGAACAGATATGGTTATTAACCATATATGCAAAAAATGAAGCTGAAAATATCCTGGCTTCTGTTTTAAAAAAAATAAAAGAGGAATTAGGGTTATGAACACAAAAAGAGATATTGGAGCTGAAATTTTGCAATCGATTCAAGATATAAAATTAGGCAAAGGACACATAAAGAAAATAGAGACAAAAGAAGATATAGTAGATATCAGAAAACACTTACATCTTTCTCAATCAGCTTTTGCTGTACTTATGGGAGTTAATGTAAGAACATTACAAGAATGGGAACAAGGAAGACGTAAACCTACCGGTTCTGCTATATCTTTATTAAAAATAGCCTCTAAATATCCTAAAGTTATTATTAATTATTCTCATAATTAATATAAATGATAATTCTAACTTTAATTAGGATTATCCACTCCTTTCATTCCGCTTGTCTTAGCCTTATCAAATGAAGTATCTTTAATTACCGCTTCAGTAAAATCGGCATTTGTTAGGTTGGAGTTACTAAAGCCCGCCTGATCAATTTTAGCTGATTTAAATATACTATCTGTTAATATTGAGTTTGAAAAATCTGTTTTAGTAAGTATTGCTAAAGAAAAATTTGCTTCTTTTAAGATAGAATTTTTTATTACTGTATTTGTTAAATTAGTATTTTTAAAGATACTATTTGAAAAATCTGCTCCATTAAATACTAAACTACTTAAGTCAAGATTTGTTAAATTCATATTTGCTAAGTTAGTTATTTTTTGCAAATCTTTTACCGAACTTATTACTATATTATTTGGTGGAATTTTGCTCGAATTATCACTATTTAAAATGATATTATTAGAAACATTAGTATTAATAAAACCGGAATACGCTTGGTAGTTAATATTATTTATTTGTGAATTAGAAAGGATGGAGTTAATAACCGCAGTATTTGTTAGATTAGAATTTATTAGAGCTACTTGGTTTAAATTGCCTAAAGTAATTTTAACATCTGAAAAATTTACGTTTTGTATTAAAGATTTAGAAAAATTTACATTATTAAATTGCCCGTTTATATTTGAGTTTATTATTTCACTGCCGGTTAAATCGGTATTAATCACTATAAATTGTTTAAAGTCATTATTGCTAAAAATATTATTAGTATAGCTTATATTATCTAAAGTAATATTTGAGCCTTTAGTTTTATTAATCCTTACAAAATTAGCATTACTATTTTTTATTGATAAATTATTAAATTTATTATCGTTTAGACTCATATTATTTAATATAGCATTATCGATTTTAAACTGATTTAAAATTGAACTACTAATTGTGCTATTTTGTAAATCACATTTAGTAAGGCTAATATTTTGTAATGTCGAATCTTGAAAGGAAGCGTATGAAAAGAAAGAGTTATTACTTTGTACGTTATTAAAGTTTACTTCACTAAAGATACTTTGTGTGAAGTTAGAATCCTTAATTATTACTGCTGTTAATTTAGTTTGACTTAGGTCGCTAGATTCAAAATAATTATTAGTAAAATTGGTATTATTTATTATACTTTGTTCTAAATCCGTACCGTAAAATATTGAATTTGTTATATTAGTATTTTTAAAGCTATTATTTTTTAGGTTAGCTTTTTGAAAATTAACACCGTCGATAGTATTATTGCTCCATAATGCATGACTAAATTTAGAATTTTCAAAGTTGACATTTATTATAGTAGTTTTATTAAAAGCAGTATCGCTAAAATTTGATTGAACAAAATTTGTATTTTGTAATGTTATATTGTTAAAAATTGAACCTTGAAAGTCAGAATTATATCCGGAAATATTTTTTATTACCGAATCTGCAAAATTACTTTCTTGAATTATAGCATTTGTAAGTATAGCTTTTTCTAAATTACTACCTGCAAAATCAGCACGTAATATTTCGCAGGAAGTTAAATCTATTCCTGATAAATCTTCATTTATTAGCTTTACTCCTATTAATTTTACTCCTTTTAAATTTGAACCGAACTTCTCTTTAAGGTTCACTTTAAGGTTTTTAGAATTTTGCGATATTATATAATTCCGAATTACCGTGCTTTGGCTATCTGTAAGTAATCCATTCGCATCACGAGTAGACTCGGAACAGCTGCTTAATAACAAATAAATAGTAATTATTGATATGACTTTAAGCATTTGCTTCCTCATATTCTTCTTCATTTATTCTATTTATAGGAGGTATATGTAAGTTTAATAATTTTAATTTACGATGCAAAGCTGATCTTTCCATACCGACAAATGAGGATGTTTTTGAAATATTATTATTAAAACGACTCATTTGTGCCGATAGATATTGACGTTCAAAAACTTCCCTAGCTTCTCTAAGCGGCATAGATAACATATCAAAGCTATCTTCAAGTTTTGTGAGATTAGCACTATTTGCTAATATTTCCGAAGGTATCATATAAGGTTTGATAATTTCATTATTACCTGTAGTTAACGGATTCATAATTAAAGTCCATTCAACAACGTTACGTAATTGTCTAATATTGCCCGGCCATTCATAGGATTGAAGAGCTGCAATAGTTTCATCGGCAAAGGTACGTTCTTTTAAACCTGAAAATTTTGAAAGTTGCTTAACAAAATATTTAACGAGTAGCGGTATATCTTCTTTTCTTTCATATAATGAAGGTACTTTTAGAGAGGATACATTAAGGCGATAATATAGATCTTCTAGGAATTTGCCGTTATTAACTTCATCTTGGATATTTTTAGAAGTACCGGTGATAATTTTTATATCAACTTTAATATTTTTTCCGCAAGGTTTTGTAATAGTTTGATCTTTAAGGAATTTTAATAATTTTACTTGAATAGGAATTGGAATATTACTGACCTCATCTATATATAAAGTACCGTTATTGGCAAATTCTAAGATAGTAGGGCGTTTATTATTATTTTCCTGCTTTTCCAATTCGCCAAATAATTCTTGATTGATTTTTTCCATAGTCATACAGGTTGGGCTGAAAATAATGAACGGATTATTAACCCTTTTAGATTGTTTATGAATTAACCTTGCGGCAAGTTCTTTACCGCTACCGACTTTACCGTGAATCATTATACGACTGCTAGAGCTAGCTGCCTTTTCTATTTCCATTTTATATTTTAAAGTTACCGAACATCCGCCTACTAATTCAGTTTTATCTATAACCTTTGATTTTAAATCTATATTTTCACGTTTTAACTTTGTTACTTCACAAGCTCTTTTAAGTAAAATAACTAATTTATCATTATTAAACGGTTTTTCTATATAATCGTAAGCCCCCATTTTTATAGCATTTACCGCTGTTTCTATAGTGCCATGACCGCTAATAATTATTACTGGCATTAAAGGATAGCGTTTTTTAATTATCTCTAAAATCCCAAGCCCGTCAATTTCGCTTCCTTGAAGCCAAATATCAAGTATAACTGCAGAGACCAGTTTTTCGGAAAGTATTTTAAGGGCTTGAGTACTATTAGCGGCAACCTTAGGATTAAAACCTTCATCGTTCAAAATTGCAGCAATAATATTTCGTATATCCTCTTCATCGTCTATTATTAAAACATCTATTGGTGACATTACAATTTACCTTAAAAATATTTAATACTAGGTTCTTACGTACGCTTTCTAATTGATTTACTATTTTACGATATTTTTGCTGCAAATTATAAGATTTTTTTGAAATATGAATAACTATTCTTTCAAAAATCTTATTAATTTTCGCTAAAAATATCGTAAAATAGTAAATCAATTAGAAAACGTACGTAAGAACCTAAACATATATGTTAATGCCGAATGTAAAAGAAAGCAACATTTTTTATAACATTTTTGTCACAATAGCTATTTATAGTGTAAAGGTTGGCTAAGATTACATAATATTAATTAAATAATTTTATTTGCAGTTTGTAGTGTTATAAATGATTATATATAATAAGAGAGGTAGGATACCCAAGTCGTCATTGCGAGCGACCGTAGGGAGCGTGGCAATCTCATGAAATAATAATAAACTCCTGAGATTGCTTCGTCAATTGCTATGCAATTTCCTCGCAATGACGATTAAGTGTCCATACAACAAATCCTTTAACAAGCAGTAAACCGATTTTAAAAATTATGCTTAACATCTTTTTAATTATTATTTCATTATTTATTTGCTTAATAACCTACCTATTTATCAGAAAAACGGATATTTTTACAAATTTATTGATTTTAAATAGCTTCACGACTTTAGCGAGTTTATTTATTTGCTGTTTAGGTTTATACTCAGGAAATAGTTCATATTTGGATATAGCAATTATTTATTTGCTTTTAAGCTTTATAGCTACAAACGGTTATTTAAAATATTTTATAAATGAATCGAATGAAAACAAAGCAGATTAATATAGCAATTTTAGGTTGTGGTCTTAGCGGTATGCTAACGGCACTTTCTTTTGCAAAAAAAGGCATAGAAACTACTATATTCGAGAGTAAATCGGTAAAAAGTCCAGAGTTTTTTAAAGATATAAGAACGACTGCTTTAACGCCGCATTCTAAAAATTTCTTATTCTCTATTGAGATATGGGAAGAGCTTGAGAAGTTTATGGCAGAAATGCAAGACGTATATGTAGTAGATAATAAGGCATTGGAGATATTAGACTTACGAAATGATAATGATAGTTTACTGGGTTATGTAGTTCAAAATAGTAATTTTAAAAAAATATTATTATCGCAAATAACTGATCATCCGCTAATAACATTAATTGATAATAATGAATATCAAAAAGTTATAAGTCATAGCGATTATTCGATTATAAAATTTGATGATAAACAAATTAAATGTAATTTATTAATTATATGTGACGGAGCAAATTCAAAAGTAAGATCTAATTATTTCGCTAATGAAATAGAAAAACCTTATCAAACAGCTCTGACATTTAACATTAAGCATGAAAAGCCGCATGAAAATAGTGCTATGGAGCATTTTTTGCCGCTTGGTCCTTTTGCTTTGCTGCCTTTAAAAGATCAATATGCTGCATCCGTAATATGGTCAACTTCTTCTGATCAGGCTGCTTTAATTGTTAATTTGCCCGTAGAAGAAGTTAGATTTTTAACTCAAAGAAATGCCGGTAATTCCCTAGGTAAAATTACTATTGATAGTGAGATTAGTAGCTTCCCGTTAAAAGCCCGTATAGCAAATAGATATTTTCATAACCGTATAGTGCTTATTGCAGATACTGCTCACACAGTACATCCGCTCGCCGGACAAGGGCTTAATCAAGGTATAAAAGATATAGAGACTTTGAGTATGATCATTAGTAATAATGATACATTACAAGAATATCAAAAGCTAAGGCAAGACGATAATTTTATTATGTATAAGCTGACTGATGAGTTAAATAATATTTTTTCAAATTATTCCAAAAATTTAAGATATTTAAGGCAAATAGGGTTTAAGACGATAAATAATTTAAAACCTATTAAGAATTTGATTACTAGCTATGCGATGGGAGAGCGGTAATATGTCATCCCGCGACTTGATCGCGGGGATATCCATCTTTCTTAATTTTTTTTTGGACCCTATGGTCAAGCCACGGGGTGACAATGATATATAATTTTATGAGATATCTATGAGTAAAGAAAATTTAAGCAGTAAATCATCTATTAATACTCCTGAAGAAGGAATAAAAAATGCAGCAGAAGATAATAAGCTTAAATCTTCAATAAATACCCCTGAAAGAGTAGAGCCTTTAGAAGCCAGCACAAACAAAAGCTTCTGAGCCTCCACAGGAACGGCAATCGCAAAATAAGCCAGCAGGAAAAAGAACGCTGAAAGAGGATGCGGCACTTTACGGTGCTAGAGTTGCTCGTGCTGGAATCGCTGCAAGTGGAGTAGCAATCGAAATGGTAAAGGAGGGCAGTAAAGTTGTCGCTAGTTCTACTCATATAGTAGAAGGAGTAATTAATGTTGGAGAAAAAGTAGCAAAAACTTATGATCCGGTTGATAAACTTCAGCAAGGTGCAAAAATTAAAGAAGCAGGTCCACCAAGCCCCGGTGTTGTTGATAAGGTGCTTGATAAAATAAGAACTTTACCGGGGGGCTGAAAGGGCAGCAATATGTATTAGAGACAACATATAAAACATTGGGTAGTAAGGCAGTAAAACGTACGGCAAAAATTGGTGGTGTCATGGTGTCGTTAGCCCTTAACCCGACGCCAGTTGGGCTTGGTCTTGCTGCACTTTCTTTATCAGCCATTACTTAATAATATCGGAAAAGAAACTTTAGAAGTAAGAGCAGATAAGCATTTAGATAGAGAGAAAAAAACTTTAGAAAATATTAAGGATAATTATTTAAAACAAGTAGATCTAATAATTAACACTCAAAAAGATAAAGCAAAAGATAGTCCGACACTTAAAAATTTTTTGGATACTAAATTACCTAAAATTTATCAAGGAACTCTTGAACCTAAAAAGTTAAATACTACGAGAACTAAAGAAATTTTAAAAGCAGTTCGGGATAATGTTTTAGAAGTAGCGGCGTTAGTGGCACAAGCAGGTTCAGCAGGTGGTATTATAACCGGTTTAGCAGCCGGTCTTATTGGAGGAGGAAGTAATGTTATAGGTGAAGCAGACATAAAATTAGTACATATGGAACGAAAAAAAGATAAAATAAATCAAATAAATAGTTTAAAAACATCAATAGGAAATTATGAAGATAAAAAAGACTTGCTTGAAAAAGAAAGGCAAGCAAAAACAGATACCAAAGCCTTAGAAAAGTTTTTAGCTACAACCCCTAAAATTGATCAATTAAGTGAAAGAGAGCTTAGAGAACATTTTAATGTAACAAGAGCAAAAGTAGCAGAAAGGCAGGAATTTTTACCTCCGCCTGAAAAAACTAATTTTGAAAAAGCTAAATCAGCAGTAAACGCAGGAGTCGGTTATTTTGTTGAATCGCAATTTGGATATTTAAAAGAAATATATGGTAAAAAGGAAGAGCAGAAACCTAGTACCGTTCTTATTACTCCTAATATTCAAAAGCCAAAAACTCCCGAAATTGCTAAAGCGGAAGAAAAAGTACATCATATGCAGGAAAATTTAACACACGGTAAGGTTAGTTCTTACAGTAGTAGAACACCGTCGCCAACAAAAAGTGCATCTAAGAAATAAGAATCTTCAAAGGGAATGAATGTTGGTTAAATCTTATAATTATCTTATAGATTATATCTTGCCGCAGAGATGTTTAAGCTGTGCGGAAATACTAGGGGGAAGCGGTGAATTTTGTAGCGATTGTTGGAAGAAGCTAGAGTTTATAGCAAGACCCTATTGTAGTATATGCGGACAAAGATTTAGTATAAAAATCTTAGATAACTGCATTTGTGGAAATTATTATAGCAACAAACCTAATTATGATCTAGCTCGCAGCCTATTTAAGTTTAATGAGCATAGCAAAAAAATAGTTCATCAGTTTAAATATCAAGATAAGATGATATTTACTAAGACCTTTGCTAAGCTTTTATATAATAGATATAGCGAGGATATAAAAGATATTGATCTAATCATACCTGTACCTATGAATAGATTTAAGAGGTTACTATGAATGTATAATCCTGCTCATATTTTAGCTATGGAAATTGCAAAAGTTACCGATAAAATGTTAAAAGCCGATATTTTAACTAAATCAAAATGGACCAAGTCTCAGACGTTTCTGTCACGAAAACAACGCAAAAATAATAATATTGTAAGTAAAAAAATCTTATTAGTGGATGATGTCGTTACCACTGCTGTTACTATAAATGAATGTGCTAAAATTTTACGGCAAGCAGGGGCAGCGTCGGTATATGTTATGTCTGTTGCTATGACGTAGATCGTCATTGCGAGGAAAGGCGGAGCCTTGACGTGGCAATCTCATAAAACAGTACAAAATTCCTGGGATTGCCACGCTCTCTACGTTCGCTTGCAATGACGATTAAACAAAACCATCAGGAGTGAAGTAACTTATGCAAAATGAAATAAAAAAAGTTTGTGTTATTGGTTCAGGGATTGCGGCTTTAATTGCTAATTCCTCTCATAAAGTAGTGCTACTTGATATTATCGCTAAAGATTCCGATGATCCTAATAAAATAGTAAAAAATGCCGTAGAAAATTTGCATAAACAAAAACCTCCTCCTTTGTCTTTTCCGGATAAAGTAAATTTCATTACCATCGGTAATTTAGAACATGATTTGGATTTAATTAAAGAATGTGATCTAGTTATTGAAGTTATTGTCGAGAAGTTAGAAATCAAACACCAAATTATATAATAAGATTATCTCTTATCTTAAAGAAGATACAATTATTGCTTCTAATACCTCTACATTACCTCTTAAAAGGCTCAAAGAAAATTTACCGGATAATATTTATGATATTGATGCTGCTATGAAGCTTGGTTATAGCTGGAAATACGGTCCTTTTGAGTTATTGACTATAAAGCGGCTAAAGACGGCTGGGAATTTGTAGCTAAAAATGCCGGTGTAGTGCATATCCCACTTCCACAATATTTAGCCAATAAAGAATATCAAAAAATTGATAAACAAAAATTTAATTCTCACAAAGATATTTTACAAGAAAGTCAGATAGTATTAGAAAACGATTCTGCAAAGCTAATAAATTATCGTGAGAATTTAATTTTTGTGATTACTACAAAAATGAATTGTTTAAATCATAATGTGTTTTACTTACTTCAAGAAGTGGTAAGTAAAGCCGAAAATGATGGTAAAAATCTTTATATTTATCCGCAAGGAAATAATTTTTCTGCCGGTGCGGATTTAAAGCTTCTTCTTTCCTATATTGAAGACGACAATTTTCATGATCTAGAAAATTTATTAAAAGTTGGGCAACAAACTGTGTTGCACTTAAAATATTCGGGGACTCATATTGTTAGTTGTGCCAAAGGAGTAGCACTTAGAGGCGGGTGTGAGCTGCTATTGCACTCAAGCTATATTGTAGCAAATCAGGAACTTAACGCAGGACTTGTAGAACTTGGTGTCGGTTTAATTCCCGGCTGGGGTGGTGTTACCGAAATGTTTGTACGAAGTAACGGTGATAAAACTAAACTAATTAGAAATATCAGAAATATTATAGAGCAGAATAAATCAAGCTCAGCCGATTATGAAGTAGAGAATATGCAAGTAAATATGAACAAGCATTATATTTTAGATGAAGCTTTAAAATTAAACCTATCTAAAAAGATAGTACCTACTCCTCATAAAATTACTTTGCCTAAAATAAATTTAGCAACTGAAATAGATACATCAAAATATAACGATCTACAAAATAAAGTACTTAGCAAATTTCAAGATATTATTGATAAACATAATGAAACGAATGAAGAGGACCTACTTGCCTATGAGCGGGAAATATTTTTAGGACTTGTGCAAAAGATCCAAAAACTATAGAGAAGCTGAAAGCTGTGGTAGGATAAACTCCTACTATGTCATTCCTGCGGAGGTGTTGTTGCGTGGATACCGAGTTCGTCATTGCGAGGAAATTGCATAGCAATTGACGAAGCAATCCAGTAAAAAATGCTATTTTATAGCATTTATTTGTACTAGTTAGGAGTTGATCTGACAGTAAGAAGTTGTTGGGTATGAAAAAAAAGATATACTCGTACCCGGCAAAAATTTAACAACCTCTAAAAAAAGGAGACTGTCAGATGACAATATACCAACAAAAAATAATAAAGCCAAGAATTGGTTTATTACAACTAGCAGAACAACTAGGTAACGTATCGCAAGCATGTAAAGTAATGGGTTATAGCCGAGATACATTTTACCGCTATAAAGAGCTTCATGAACAAGGTGGAGAAGAAGCGCTATATGAGATGAGCAGAAGAAAGCCTTGTTTAAAGAACCGAGTACCAGCAAGTGTTGAAGATGCTATAGTTAATATTACAGTTGAATATCCCGCTTATGGTCAAGAACGTACAGCTAATGAGCTACGCAAGAAAGGAATAATTATTTCAGGAGGAGGCGTAAGATCAGTTTGGCTTCGTCATGATTTAGAAAATTTTAAGAAACGCTTAAAAGCTTTAGAAAATAAGGTAGCAAGCGACGGTATTATTCTAAATGATATACAGTTAACAGCTCTTGAAAAAGTAAAAAACAAACGTGAAGCAAGCGGTGAGATTGAGAGTTTACATCCCGGTTATCTTGGTTCTCAAGATACCTATTATGTAGGGAATATAAAAGGTATAGGACGTATTTATCAGCAAACTTTCGTTGATACTTATTCTATTGCTATTTGTAAACTTTATACAGAAAAAACAGCTATAACGAGTGCAGACCATCTTAACGATAGGGTTATACCATTTTTTGAAAGCTATAATATTCCTCTGGTTCGGATATTAACAGATAGAGGAACGGAGTATTGTGGCAAGCCTGAGCATCATGCTTATCAGTTATATCTTGGTATTGAAAATATAGATCATTCTAAAACTAAAGCCTATAGTCCTCAAACTAATGGGATATGTGAACGATTCCACACAACTATGCAAGAAGAATGTTATCACATTTTATTCCGCAAAAAGTTTTATTCTACATTAGAAGAGCTACAAACTGATATAGATAACTGGCTTGTAGGTTATAATAATGAAAGAACTCATTCAGGTAAACATTGTTACGGTAAAACGCCAATGCAAACTTTTAAAGATTCTCTTTATATTGCAATTAATAAAAATATTGATAATATAGAGACAATATCAGACAACTTGACCTTAACTTATCAAGCTGCCTGATTACTCAATACTGTCAGATCAACTCCTAACTAGTACAGTTTATTGCCACGCAAGTACTATGGTGTCCAACGTTACTTTGCCTATGTTGTTATTAGAAAGATAAAGCTCCGTTAAAGAGTTATTAGCTTTAAGTGTTCTAGCTAGTTCCCTTGCACCTTGCTCGCCTATGTCTCCCCCTCCAAGAGCCAAGCATCGTACCACCCTTTCTTAAACTATCTGCTTTATCCTTTAATCCTCTTTTGTCTAGAAATTCTATTAGTTCTTTCATATCTTTATCCTTATTAAATTCTATAAATTTTAATATTTTGTTAAAAATGAGCTTATAGACAGAATCATAATAAGGAGTTTTAAGAATGCAATAGAAATTTAACTAGACGTATGAATAAATGAGTAGAAGTTGATTTAAAGAATTTATAAGTATATAAAGAATTAAAGGAAATAATAATTTGAAGTAATGGGAATCTCATTAGCAATTGAGGCTGTGCCTGCTTCATTTAAAAACAATGACCGCTCTAGTTGCCGACGTTTAACCAAGCCTTGCAGTTTAATACCGCCTTTAACATGCACCCATCGCAGTAACGCGTTGGCGGCGTTTGCGTATTCGCCTCGGTTTAACTTTTGCCGCAATATTGATGCTTGAAACTTCCCACTGCCACAATTAAAGATGAACGAAATTAAGGTAGCTTATTGCTTAATTAAATTATCAATATTTCTTTTTTATAAGGTGATAAATTTACTATTTAGCAGAAAGAGAGAAGCTGCTTAGTTTAGAGACTTGGTGGCAGAAAATAGTTTAAGAGTGATAGACGTAATACAAATAGCTGCAAATGCATACCAAACTTTCAAAAGTTCGACAATTATAGAAAAACGCAATTTAGTAAATTTAGTATTTGCTAACCAAACATTAAAACCTGAAAAGCTTGACTTTATGTTGCGTCCGCCGTTTGATACGTTTGTAGAAATACCAAAAAATGAAGAATGGCGCACCCGAGAGGAGTCGAACCCCTAACCTTATGATCCGTAGTCATATACTCTATCCAATTGAGCTACGGGTGCTAAGCTTCAAGTAAATTTAGTGCTTAATTTCTAAGTCTTATTTCTTGTTGCTAACATACGAAGAAGCATATATAAAAGCATAGCATTTGTCAAGAAACATAGAGTGTTCTTATATTTTTCTAAATAATAAAATATAAGAACTTACAATTAATAGTTTGAATTATCATATTATATATTGTATATAGAAGTTCATAAATTAACATGAGAAAAAAATGAATAAAATTAATTATAATTTACTTACTTTGTATTAATATGACTGCACAAGCAGACAATCATATCGGAAAGTGCTAAAAAAATTTAGAGGTAATTAACTCTTTAAATGTTAAGGAAAAGTGGTAGAAAGGTAATGTAATAAATTGTAAGTCAGGAGAAACTTTATTAGAAGAAACGGAAAAATATAACTCTCCTAAGTTAAAGCGTTTGAATCATTACAGTTGTTTTGCGTATGCTGCTAGTGTAGCCTTAGGTCTTCCAAATAAGTCTCTACTTCCTCATCCTGAAAGCGATAAAGAAATTTATACCTACTTTATCAAATAAGCAAGCTGAGTGGCTTGAAACAGACGGAATAAAGAACGGATGGAATTTTGTTAAAGCAGGAAATCGTGATGATAGTTTTATTCAAGCACAAAAGTTTGCTAATCAAGGATATTTTGTTGTATCCGTATATACAAATGCTAATCCAAAAAGAGCAGGGCATATTGCCGTTGTAGTACCAAGTAGTAAGGATATGAGAAAATAAAAAATGAAGGATCGGACACGGCTCAAGCCGGTAATATTAATTTTTCCTGTAGCTCTTTGAAAAAGGGTTTTAGGAATAAAAAAGATGCATTTAAAAACAACGAAATAAAATTTTATTATTATAAAATATAACAGAGATCAGTAAGGTAACCGGACAATTTTTATTCTATGTCATTCCTAGCTAGAAGCAGGAATCCAGTGCTTAAAGCTTTTTTAAAAGTTTTACCTTTAAAAAAACGATATAATAAGAAAATCTTTAAAATCAAGATTTTTTAGCCTGGATCCCTGCTTTCGCACATGGGTGTCAACTTAAGCGAAATATTACTCAATGTCATCCCGTGATTTATTCACGGGATCCAAGAAAATGTAGAAATAACTTGTGCTTTAAGTTATTTTTCTGGATACCGTGGTCAAGCCACGGTATGACACCTCTCTTAAGTTGACATTCATGTGCCTTCGCAAGGATGACATCGAGGGCTTTTCAAAAACTGTCCGGTACTATGACAGCATAGGTGAACCTTACAAAATTTGAGTCAATATCTTATCGGTTGAAGAAAATTATCTTTCATGTTGTTTTGAACTATTTTTTTTAAAAAAGGAGTAGATTTTAGAGATTGTATAGAGCTTTGAGTGATTGGATAATTTTTAAAAGTTTGTTGCATTTTTTTGATTTGTTCTATAGTTTTAGGTAAATTTCGAGACGGTTGACTTAAAACTTCTTTAATGTTAGTTTTTTCAGCTTTATTAATTATAGACTTATTATTAATATCTTGATTAGGCTTAGTATTAATAAACGCTTTAACTGCCAGTTTTTCTACTTTTTCAGCTAAATATTCTTCTTTATCTTGTCCTTTAGTTGTTGTAATAATTCGATCAAGAATTGAAAGTTTTGTTGTTTTATGAAGATGTTTTAATGAATCAACCACTTTATTCTTTATGTTCCTCCAAATATTTTATATCTAATTTAGATAAAGCATTTTGATATTGCTTAGTTTGAGTATCGGTAATGGAAGGATTGGTTTGTTTTAAACCCTTAAATATTTTCTCATTGAGTATTAATCTATCATTCACCTCTTTAAGTTTATTATCTACTGCTTTAGTAAAATTCTCTATATTTTCCGGTGTTAGTTTATTTTTATCTAAAGTTGTTATTTCATAATTATAACCATCTTCAGCTTTAAAATTAAATTTAAGATCACCAAAAGCTTTTGCTATTTCAGGTCTAATTATATTTACTACTAGCTGATCTTTAAGCCCATTATTTCCGTTTATAACTATATCTTCATATAATTTGTCGGATATCTATAATATATAATATTGTTAACCAAATTTTTTTTTCTTGCCCATATTCATTTGAGCGACTTGACCGTTTATTAATTCACTAAAAGGTACAGCTTCATTTATAACCTCTTGTTTAAAACGATTTTTTATTAAATTATTTATTTTTTCATTAGAAGTAAAAGCTTCTCGAAATTCAGTGGAAAACTTTTCCATTTCTTGTTTAAGTTCTACAAAATTATCAGATGAAGCTCCTCTACCTTGGGCATCATTTATTTTTTCGGTTATTGCAAGTATTATTGCCGGAACATTTATAACGTTATTTTTTACCACTTCTTTTTTCCCGTCTATTTCTACGGTAGAAGTTTCATTAGGATCAGCTTCAAATGTTCCTTTAAAAGTTTTTTTAAAACCTTCGCTATTGATATCTATAGGTTTTTTATCTGCTATTATTTGATTTTTTAACTGTCCTAGAACATAACCTTCTATATCACGTATATCGTTTCTTGCACCATTAATAATTTCTTTAATCTGCTTCTCAGTAATAGGTGATTTAGCTGGTTGGTTGTCTTTCGACATAATAACGCCCCTAACTTATTTATTAATTCTATTAAACTATTATTTAATGCTGTTAACAAATCATTAAATTTTTACTTAAAAAGCACGGAAGAATATTTTAGAGAGATTTTTGGGAGGGAAGAGGTATTATTGTGTGGATCGTTTTATGTCATTCCCACGTGGCATTATTGCGTGGATCGATTTTCCGTTGTCATCTTCGCGATTTGATCGCGGGATCCAGCTTAAAATACTAATAATATTAGTATTTTAAATTGTTTTTATGAACCCCATGGTCAAGCCATGGGGTGACACAGTGGATTTTACTGGTCCACGCAACAATACTTTCCTGCGGAAGCGGGAATCCAGAAAAAAGCGAAATTATTTGAGCTTTTAATATGAAAAATTAAATATATTTGTATCTTTTAGTTACTGGATTCCCGCTTTCACGGGAATGACACCGATTCATGCAACAACGCCCCTGTTTTGCAGGAATGGCATAATCAGCTTTTTTAGTTATTAGCTATTTTAGAGATTTATGCAACAGCATCTACCCATGCAATTTCCATGCTACCGGTTAGATCTACTGGAGTTACTTCGCTGTAGCTTGGGTAAGTTATCATAAATAAGATTTCCACAACACCTGCGGCTGCATTGAATATACCAGCTGCATCGTGATATGCGAACTCTGCTGCATTTTCCGGTGAAGCTACAACTGCTGCTGTGACAAAGGTTGCCATAACAGCTATAGGATAGTGATAAATAGCACTCACAGCTGTACCTACTACAGTTTTTACAACTTCAGGCATAACGAGACCAAATGCATGTCCGGTCATTAACTTCAGCGGCAAATTCTTTGTAAGCACAGAGTCCAAGAATACCTTGAACAGCTGTTTTAGCAGCATAAGTAGCATAAGCTTCCGCAGCTTGCAGCAACTGTTGTGGGGCGTCTGCAAAATGTTTTGTAGCACTTGCAAAGTAGTTATATGTTGCTTCAGAAACTTTTACTCCTGCATATGTAGTCGAATTATTTACTACTTTTTCAGGTGATATGTTATTAGAAACTGTATTTTTTGAAAATAGATAGCTAAACATAATTTTTCCCCTTTAAAAATTTTGATTAAATTTAATTTTTACTTAAAAAAGTAAATAATCAATTAATATACTCCTAACTGAATATTATAATGCGTTATTGATAGTTTCTTGTTTATCTTAAGTGCATTATACACTAATAGACTGTCACATGTCAAGGGAAAATATTAAATAATTCTTAAAAAATTAATAAATTTTTACTGTAGTACCTAACAAACATATTCTATCATTGACCGTCTATCTTATATGTGATTATGTCTATACTATTCTAAAAAATATTATATGTAATGATGTTATTTAAAATAAATCCTGAATGGATATTGAATTTTAGAAGTGAAATGTTAACTAGCTGGTTTAAAATATTTCCTTTTTTCGCTAGTGATTATTTTTACATTACAATTATTGCGATTGCCTACTGGTTAAATCCAAGAAGATAGATTATTTTTGGATTTAGGCTGGCTTATATCATTTGCAACATTATTGAATGTTATTATTAAAAAGGCTTTTTCTATTCCTCGCCCGCTTAGTACATTACATATGTTACCTATTAATGATGGATCATTTGGTTTCCCTAGTGGAAATGTACAGGTGGCTACTGTTTTCTTTATGATAATATTTTTATCATTTAATTCAAAAACGTTAAAAATAATATCTATCGCAATGATTATTAATATTATGCTTTCACGCCTATATCTTGGAGTACATAGTATATATGATGTTATAGGCGGTATGATTTTTGGAGTGTTAATTATTTTAGTTTATAGAAGTAATTTTATGCCAGCACAAATAAGTAGATGGGAAAATAGTGCTAAATCTTATTATTGTACATTGGCTTTGTGATAGGTATATGTTTCTTTTTATGGAAAGACAATCCTTTTCCCTTACTGCTTTTATTACCAATAGGAACTTTAGTGGGTTATGGTATCGTATATATTTGCTTTAAATATAATTCTGATTTGATCTTAAATAATGCTCAAAAAACTATAGGTATAATTATTAGTTTTACTATGTTATTCTTTTTTTATAAAACTTTTCCTATAATAAAAAATTCAATAATATTATTGAATTTTACACTTTTGCTTAAATTTGCTTTATTACCTGTTTTAATTTATATTTTACTTCCTATGATACAAAGAGAACTAAAAAATAGATTAAATTAAATTTCCTTCACAAAATCCAATGTACTGATTTAGAACCATCCGCAGGGTAGTCTAATATATCAAGTATTGACAAAGTACTTACATTATTTATAATAAATTAAACATTGAAAATGGTTGTGTGATGAGTATTAAACTAGATTCTTATGAACAAGATATTGAAAATAATTTTGAAAAGCAGCAAAAAATTGATGATCCGGCTCTCATTGCATTATTTCAAAAGTCTGCAAAAGCACATCTTAATAAAAAGCGGTCTATTACTATTAGAATTGCAGAACATGACATAGAAGCAATAAAAATTAAAGCTTCTAAGCATGGTTTGCCTTATCAAACCTATCTTAATATGCTAATTCATTCAGACGCTACTAAACTCTAAATACCATGATCAAATTTAGATATAATCATGAAAAGAACGCTAAATTATTATTTGAACGAAATATAGGCTTTGAAGAAATAATACAGTCGATTGCTGATGGTAATTTATTAGCTATTAAATTACATCATAATCAAGAGAAATATAAAGGTCAGAAAATTTTATACGTTAGAATGATTGATCAAGTATATGCTGTGCCATGTGTAGAAGAAGACGAAAATACTGTTTTCCTTAAGACTTTGTTTCTTAGTAGAAAAGCAAAAAAAGAATTTTTAAAAAATAAGAAATAATATATGACCTTTATAGAAGAATTTATAAACAAAGGATATTTTCATCAATGTACCGATTTGGATCGGTTAACAAGTATAACGAAAGAAACAAAAATAGCTGCTTATATAGGTTTTGATTGTACTGCTACATCGCTTCACATCGGTAGTTTAATGCAGATAATGATCCTGCGATTGCTTCAGCAGCACGGACATAAGCCTATTGTAATTATCGGCGGCGGTACGAGTAAAATCGGTGATCCTACTTGGAAAGACGAAGCACGTAAAATTTTAAGCAAAGAAGATATAGCTAAAAATGCTGAAGGTATAAAAAAGTCATTGTCAAAGTTTATCAAGTTCGGTGACGGTAAAAGTGATGCTATTATGCTGGATAATGCAGAGTGGTTAGATTCCCTTAATTATCTAGATTTCCTACGGGATTTCGGCAGCTATTTCTCGGTAAACCGCATGCTGACTATGGATTCAGTAAGGCTAAGGCTTGAGCGTGAGCAGCATTTAAGCTTCTTAGAATTTAACTATATGTTGCTGCAAGCCTATGATTTTTACTATTTAAGCAAGCATTATAATTGCAGCTTGCAACTTGGCGGTAGCGATCAATGGGGCAATATCGTAATGGGAGCGGATTTAATCCGTAAAATAAGCGGTAAAGAAGTATTCGGTATGACGACGCCGCTACTTATGACTAGCTCAGGTGCTAAAATGGGTAAAACTGCTGCGGGAGCAGTATGGCTTAATGAAGATCTACTAAGCCCGTATGATTATTACCAATATTGGCGTAACTGCGAGGATGCTGACGTAATTAGATTTGCTAAATTATATAGTGAGCTAACTTCTGAAGAGCTTAATAAATTTGAGAGCTTAGCGGCTGAAGATATTAATGCAGCTAAAAAGCAACTAGCTTATGAGTTAACCAAGCTTTGTCATTCAGAGCAAGCAGCAAAATCAGCTCTAGAAACTGCAGTAAAGATATTTGAACAAGGAGAAATCGATGAAAATCTGCATACAGTCGTTTTAGAACCGGAAATATTACAATCAGGAATTAGTGCATATGAGTTATTTCACGAAGCAGGGCTTGCTAGCTCTAAGTCAGAAGCACGCAAACTTATAAGAGGAAAGGGAGCTAAGATAAATGATGAGTTAGTTGCAGATGAGAATATGATAATTAATACTACTTTTTTACTCGATAAAAATGTTATAAAGCTCTCTGCCGGTAAAAAAAGACATATATTAGTTAGGGTTTAAGCGGTAATTCTTGAAAATTAAATCATTATATGCTAAATTGAAACTATAAAATTCAATTAGATAGGTATAGGTATGTTTCAGCGTTCTATAGAAGAAGTAGTAGAGCAATATGCTCAGTTTTTTCCGGTAGTCGGTATTACCGGTCCTAGACAATCAGGAAAAACGACTCTAGCTAAAATGTTATTCCCTCATTTACCTTATGTGTCGTTAGAAGATTTAGATATTAGAATGCAAGCGAAAGAAGATATGCGTGTATTTTTATCTAAATATTATGATGGAGCTATTTTTGATGAAGTGCAGCATGTACCTGAGCTATTATCTTATTTACAAGGGGTAGTAGATGACTCACCTCAAAAAGGAAGATATGTAATTACCGGTTCTCAGAACTTTGCCCTTAATCATAAGATAACTCAATCTCTTGCAGGGCGTGTGGGTATGGTTACTTTATTGCCTCTTAGCTTAGCTGAAATTCAAAAAATAGACAATCCTTTAACTTCTATATTTAAAGGGGGATACCCTTCTTTACATAGTTTAAATATACCAACAATTCGTTTTTACCAAAGCTATATTCAGACTTATATTGAACGAGATGTACGGCAACTAAAAAATATCGGTGATTTAAATCAATTTCATAATTTTTTAAAGTTATGTGCCGGTAGAATAGGGCAGATTATAAGTTTTTCATCTTTGGCCCAAGATTGCGGTATTTCACATACTACGGCTAGGCAGTGGCTTAACATACTTGAAGCGAGCTGTATTATTTTTTTTCTTCAGCCATTTTATAAAAATTTTAACAAGCGACTTATAAAGATGCCGAAATTATACTTTTACGATACCGGTCTTGCTTGTAATTTGTTAGGACTTGAACAAGATAAACAATTAGAAACTCATTACCTAAAAGGAGCATTATATGAAAATTTAGTTATATTAGAGCTTTTAAAAGGTAGATTAAATTTAGGATTACCGGCGAATTTTTATTTTTGGCGAGATAAAACAGGTCATGAAATAGATTGTATTGGTGAGTGGGGAGGTAAGATCAAAGCGATAGAGATTAAATTTAATTCCACTTTGCAGAAAGATTTTATTAAGAATCTAACCTATTTTTCTAAATTTGATCCTAATATTGAAAATTATTTAGTTTATAATGGAACACAAGACGGTAGTTTTTTAAATACTAATTTAATTCCATTAGAAAGAATTAGCCAGATATTAAAATGACTAAAATAAGGCTTGATGAATATTTGCTGCAAAAAGGTTTTGTAACAGATATTACCATAGCACGAAGCTTGATTATTCAAGGTAAAGTACATAACAAACATGAGCAGTTAATTAAGCCCGGGGTGCAGGTTAATATAAATGATACCGACATTAAGGTAAAGCTACCGAAGCATAATTATGTTTCAAGAGGGGCATTAAAATTAATTGCTGCTTTGGATTATTTTAAAATTGATCCTGAAAATTTAGTTTGTATTGATATAGGTAGTAGCACCGGTGGTTTTACCGAAGTATTACTTGAGCGTAAAGCAAAATTAATTTTTACCATAGATGTCGGTTATGGCGAACTTCATCCTAAATTACGGGGCAATCCACAAATTAAAGTGTTTGAGAAGACTAATGCACGATATTTAACCGATAAACAAATAACAACGAAGCCTGATTTAATTGTTTGTGATGCCAGCTTTATTAGTTTAACTACTATATTACCGACTCCACTAAATTTAGCTAAAGAAGATTGCATGCTTATTGCTTTAATAAAGCCGCAGTTTGAGGTCGAAAAGCATGAAGTAGAGCAGGGAGGAATTATTAAAAATCCTCTCTTACATCAAAAAGTATGCGATAAAATCAAAGATTGGCTTGAGAGAGAACATAATTTTAAAATATTTGGTATAATAGAAAGTCCAATACTAGGGGCTAAAGGGAATAAAGAGTTTTTAATAGCAGGACATTTTAAGCCTTGATAATTAAATAAGAATGACATAAAGTATTAAGTAACACTTAATACTTTATGTTTATGAGATATGATCTTTTAGATAAAAAAAAGAAGAAACTAGATGATTTGCGTCCATTAAGCTCTGAATTAACTAAAAACTTAGAGGAATGGTTTAAAGTAGGATTAACTTATACAAGTAATGCTATCGAAGGAAATACTTTATCCTGCAAGGAGACTGCTATAGTTATTGAAAAGGGTTTAACTATAGGAGGTAAAGCATCAGTAGAACATTTAGAAGCTATGAACCATGCAAAAGCTTTAGATATGATCCACAAACTTGCTAAAAAGAAATATTACGAAATCACCGAAAAAGATATTTGGCAATACATCATGCAATTCTACATGGTATTGATGACTATAATGCAGGTCATTATAGAAATGTATCCGTACGTATTTCAGGCTCTAGTGTGATAATGCCTAATCTTGCAAAAGTACCCTTATTAATGACGGATTTTATAAGTTGGTTAAATGTGGGAGGTAAAAATATTCATCCAGTTGAGCTTGCAGAGGAAGCTCATTATAGACTCATAACAATTCATCCGTTTTCAGATGGAAACGGTCGCACTGCACGTCTATTAATGAATTTAATTTTAATTATAGAAGGCTATCCACCTGCAATTATAAGACCTCAAGAACGATTGCCTTATATTACGTCTTTAGAAACTGCACAGCTTGGCGGTTCAAAAGAAAAATATCAAAAGATTATTTATAACGCAGCTAACCGTTCACTTGATATTTACTTAAAGGCAGTAATGGGCAAAGAGCCGTCAGATATTGAAAAATCAGAAAGATTAATGAAAATTGGGGAACTAGCTAAAGCCGTTAACGAAAATGTTTCCACAATCCGCTTTTGGACTAAGGCAGGGTTGCTTGAAATTGCCGATATTACCGATTCAAATTATCAACTTTATTCTAAAGAAGCACTTGAGCGATGCAAAAAAATTCAACAATTGAAAAAACAGAGACTAACTATAAACGAGATTAAAGATAAATTATAAGAATATTTTAAAATAATCTAATTGTGGTTTTTTGGTATTGCTATAAAAATATAAAGTTAAATATTGCTTATATATTCTAATTAGTGTATTTTCGTTACGGATAAGCATTATAAAAATTATAGATAGGTGGGTTTATCCCACCTTTTTTGTTATAAATATCAAATATGCAAACTATTGAACAACAAATAACAAATGTAATAGAAGAATCCTTGACGGATATGGGGTTTGAGTTAGTTCTTGTTAAGTTTAAAGGTGTTAACCCTAAAGTAGTCGAGATATTGATTGATAGCTTAAACAGCGAAAAAGTATCTGTGAAAGATTGTACTAAAGCAAGCAGGACTATCTCCGCTATTCTAGATGTTGAAGATTTAATAGAAGACGCATATTCTTTAGAGGTAGCATCAAGCGGTCTTGAACGTCCGTTAGTAAAGTTTGAAAATTATAATAGATTTGTAGGAAGAGAAGTTAAAATCAAACTTAAAGAATTATTGAACGGCAAAACTCGTTATCAGGGTAAAATAATTAAAGCCGAAAATAATAAAATATATTTAAAATGTGAAGAACAAGAAGTACTAATTGATTATGATTTAATTAAAAATGCTAATCTAGTTTTAACTGAAGAAGTATTTAGAAATCTTCACAGAACCTAAAGCAATAAGAGATAATGTATGTCTAATATAGGTAATGTAGAAATTTTACAAATTATAGATTCTGTAGCTCGTGAGAAAGGAATATCAAAAGAAATTTTGATTTCAACGGTTGAACAAGCGGTACAAGTAGCAGGACGAAAAAAATACGGTAATGAATATAATATTAAAGCTCAGATAAATAGGAAAACCGGTGAGATAAATCTTTTAAGGATCTTAAAAATAGTAGAAAATGTAGAAGATTACTTAACGCAAATCTCACTTGAAGAAGCTTTAATAAAGAATTCGGAAGCTAAAATCGGTGATGAGATATATGAATATTTACCACCGATTGATCATGCTAGAGTATCGGCTCAAGCTGCAAAACAAGTTATAACTCAACGTGTTATAGAAGCTGAACGTGAAAAACAATATCATGACTTTAAAGATAGAAAAGGCGAAATTATAAACGGGATAGTTAAGAGAATAGAATACGGTGATATAATAGTTGACTTGAGTCGTGCTGAAGCAATAATAAAAAAAGATCAATTAATTAAGGGTGAGAATTTTAAACCTAATGATCGTATAAAAGCATATGTACAGGATGTAAGGCAAGAAACAAAAGGACCGCAGATTTTCTTGTCTAGAGTAGATAACCAAATGCTGGTTAAGCTATTTAAGCTAGAAGTACCTGAAATGCTTGAAGATATTATTCAAATAAAATCAGTAGCACGTGATCCCGGTTCAAAAGCAAAAATAGCGGTATTTGCTTCGGATAGTAGTATAGATCCCATAGGTTCATGCATAGGTATTAAAGGTAATAGAGTAAAAGCCGTAACAAATGAGTTAAACGGAGAGAAAATTGATATAGTATTATGGAGTAATGATCTTGCACAGTTTATAGTTAATGCTCTTGCACCGCTTGCACCCGGGGAAATCACAAAAATTTTGATTGATGAGGATAGGCATAAGGTAGAAGTAGTAGTTTTGCAAGAAAATCAAAGTATTGCAATAGGTAGAAGAGGGCAGAACGTTCGTTTAGCTTCTAAGCTTACAGGTTGGAATATCGATATAATGACCGAAGAGCAAGAATCAAAAAGAAGAAATGAAGAGTTCTTAACTTCTACGGAATTATTTATGGAAGCTTTAGATGTTGAAGAAGTTATAGGTCAGCTTTTATCGGTAACGGGATTTAATTCAGTAGAACAAATTGCCGGTAGTGAGATTAGTACTTTAACAAGAATTGAAGGCTTTGAGGAAGAACTTGCCGTAGAGATCAAAAATCGAGCTATTAATTACGTCGACCTTAAAAATGAAAAGATTATCAAAAAACTAGAGGAGCTGGGAGTTGAGCAAGAATTAATAGATATATTAGAATTACCGCTTGAATTAATATTAAAATTTGCCGAATATGGTATAAAGACCATAGAAGATTTAGGAGAGATGAGCGTAAATGAATTTAAAAATTTAGCTCCAAATTCTAATATAACGGACGAAAATATTAAATTGCTGATTAAAACTGCTAGACAGCATGGTGAATTAAAGGATAGTTAGAGGATGGGAATGTATGTCGTTCCTAGCTAAAAGCAATATTGTTGCATGGATACTAAATCATCATTGTGAGCAGCCGTAGGCTGCATGGCAATCTAGAAAATAATTAAAAAAATTCTGTAAATCAGAATTTTTACTAGATTGCTTCGTCAATTGCTATGCAATTTCCTCGCAACGACGAAAAAAAACTGATCCACGCAACAACACTTCTGCGGGAATGACATAATAAGTAGTAGACGGAAAAAACAGAAACACAAAGGTTTTAAATATGACGGATAACCAGGAAATCAAACCCAAAAAGTTGACACTTGGCAATTCAAAATTATCGCTTAATAAGTCTTTTGACTCTCTTACAGGAGCTCAAAGCTTTGTTAATGCTAAATCTAAAACGCTAGTAGAAGTTAGGAAAAGCTCTACCGGTAGTACTACTACCCTTTCATTAAATAAAGAAAGAAATAGCTTAGATCAAACTGTTATTGATGCTAATAAGGAAGAATTTAACAGACGTTTATCTATTCTTAAAAAAGCTGCTGAGCAATCTAAATTAAATAACCTTTCACAAATAAGCACTTTAAGTAAACTTGCAAGTATTAACCAGTCTGCTAACTCAAAAATAGAACCGCTAGAAACTGATAAAGAAGTTGAACAAAAACAGCAAAATACCGAAGAAAATAAAGTAGAAGTTAGAGCTAAAATCGTTCAAGATGATGAAGATATACCGTCACAAATACCTAAAAAGAAAGAAGAAACTTTTGTAAAGTCTCTTTTAGTAGGAATGCAAACACGTTACGGTATAGAATCAGAGAAAGAGTTAAATAAAACATCAGGGAGTAAAATAGTCGCACCAAAGGTTAAGCTAGAAGAACCAAAAAAATTCAAAAAAGCTGATCTTTTCAATATGCTTAGTGACGACGAAAGCGGCAGCGGTAGAACTAGAAGTCTTGCTTCTATAAAAAGAGCTAGAGAAAAAGAAAAACGTAAATTAGTATCACAAGCACCTGAGAAAGTATATAGAGCAGTGACTATACCGGAAGTTATCGGAGTCGGTGATCTTGCAAATGCTATGTCTGAAAGAGTGGCTGGTGTAATTAAAGAATTAATGAAACTCGGTATTCTTGCAAATGCTAGCCAAACAATAGATGCCGATACGGCAGAACTAGTTGCAACAAATTTAGGACATACGGTAAAAAGAGTTCAAGAATCAGATGTTGAAAATGTTTTAATTAGTGATGATAAGGTTGAAAATTTAAGAATACGTGCACCGGTTGTGACGGTAATGGGGCATGTCGATCATGGTAAAACCTCATTGCTTGACGCTCTTAAATCTACAGATATTGCTGCAGGTGAGCTAGGCGGAATTACCCAACATATCGGGGCTTATAGAGTAACTCTTGCAGACGGTAGAGCAATTACTTTTATTGATACTCCCGGGCATGAAGCTTTTTCAGAAATGCGGTCAAGAGGTGCTAAAGTAACGGATATAGTTATTATAGTGGTCGCAGCAGATGATGGAATCAAAACGCAAACGGTTGAGGCAATTAATCATGCGAAAGCAGCGGGCGTTCCTATAATTGTAGCTATTAATAAGATTGATAAGCCTGATATTGATATTGAGCGTGTAAAGAACGAATTATATGTCCACGAAATTATCGGCGAAGAGGCAGGTGGTGACGTTATGGTTATTCCTATCTCAGCACTAAAGAAAATTAACTTAGATAAACTTGAAGAAGCAATTTTATTAATTGCAGAAATGCAGGATTTAAAGGCAAGCCCTTTCGGTTCAGCTGCCGGTGTTGTAATCGAGTCAAAAATTGAAAAAGGAAGAGGAACACTAACCACTATATTAGTTCAGCGAGGTACTTTAAGAAACGGTGATATTATAATAGCCGGTACTTCTTACGGTAAAGTTAAAAAGATGACTAATGATAAGGGGCTAGAAATAGTAGAAGCAACTCCGTCTGTTCCTGTAGAAATTCAAGGTTTAAACGAAGTACCTTTTGCCGGCGATAAATTTAACGTAGTACAAAATGAGAAACAAGCAAAAGATATAGCTGAATATAGAATGCGTCTTGCTAAAGAAAAGAAAATATCTATTGCACCGCGTTCAAGTTTAGAAGATTTGTTTTTAAAAGCTTCCGGTAATAGTAAAATTAAGGAATTACCTTTAATTATTAAAGGTGATGTCCAAGGGTCGGTTGAAGCTATTTCAGGTAGCTTATTAAAATTACCGAGTGATGAGATAAAGCTTCGTATACTTCATAGTGGCATAGGTCCGATAACGGAATCCGATGTATCTCTTGCACATGCTTCTTCGGCTATTATTGTCGGCTTTAACGTTAGAGCAGGGGCAAATGTTTTAACTGCTGCAGAAAAAGAAAAAGTCGATATTAGATATTATAGTATAATATATAATTTAATTGATGACATAAAAACCATTATGAGCGGTATGCTTGATCCGATCGTTAGAGAGCAATATATCGGAAGTGTAGAAATTAGACAAATATTCAATATTACCAAAGTCGGCAAAATCGCTGGTAGCTATGTAACTAAAGGGATTATTAAGAAAGGAGCGGGCGTACGCTTATTACGTGATAATGTAGTCATTCATGAAGGAAAACTCAAAACTTTAAAACGCTTTAAAGATGAAGTTAAAGAAGTTAGAGAAGGATATGAGTGTGGTATAGCATTTGAAAATTACGAAGATATTAGAGAAGGAGACACAGTTGAAGTTTTTGAGCTAATTCAAGAACAAAGACAATTATAATATACTCGATCAACTTCAAAAATTGGCTACGTCATCCTACAAGTACTGCAGTACTCACGTATTAAGTAACGGCTTTCGTTCCTCGTCTTGTGGATTCCTTGCTCTTTTTGAAGTTGATCTTCGTATATCGGTCTTTATTATATCTTCTCATACTGATATATTTAATCAATTTTAAGTAAAGCACAATAAGAAGTTAATAATTATTAGCCTTTATCTTGACCTCCTCATAATTTCTATTATAATGCAGCGCTGATTATTATAATAAGAAATGAGGAAGAGTTATGGCAATAACATCAATTTTTAATAAGTTACAAAATTTAATCACACATAATATTTCTCTAAAGCCAGCCTCATATTCTTGCTAACGATGAATTTGAGTTTATAACTTATCCAACGCAAACTACTAATCAAGAAGAAAATACTGATTTTTTAGCAGCATTAGATAATGCGATTAAGCAGTATGACGAAAAAAGTGCAAGATGTAATAAAAAAATAGTAGAAGCTCAAGCTAAATATCCTTTTTTAAATTCTAAAATAGTCTTCCAAGAAGCAGTAAAAAAGATAAGGTAGATACTCTAGGTATCTCTCAAATCAGATTTACAGATATTTTAAATGAGCTTGATGGTAGCGAAAAAGTAACTAATACATATGAAAGCAAAGGTTTTTTCAGTACATTTAGTTCATCATTAAAAACAGTTTATGATTTTGGAGTAAAGAGTTTTAATATTATAAAAATACATCTAGTATTCTTTCTTCTAAAGTTGCTGAAACTTTTAATTTTGTGAATAATAAAGTTTTCTCTTATTTAAATAGTAATGCTGAAGAAACATTTAATTTCTTAGATCAACTTGAAACTCTTTCTGATAATGAGTTAGTAGAAGAAATTTTAAACACGCCTGAAAATGAATTAGATGAAGTTTTTGAAAAGATGACATATGAAAAATTGGCAGAATTAATTAATAATATTTCCGATGAGCAAGCACAAAAATTAGTTAATTATATTATGTCTTGGTATCTTGAAAAAGTAATAGATTTAATTACACGAGATAAGTTGGATAAATTATTTAATGAAAACCCTAATAATCTTTCTTTAGAAGAACTTACCGAGCAGGAACTAAAAAAATTATCGAATAAGGATATTTTCAATGAACAACTTGAAAATATAATTTTTAGCAGGAGAAGAAAAACTTGCAGAAAATTTTGATATTATTCCAAATAAAAATTTAGAAAGAATCATGAGTAATATTTCAAATGATAAGCTAGCAACAATAATTTATCATGCCTCAGATGAAAGTCTAGTAAGAATCGTTGATATTATTGATTCGGATAATCATGATTTATCGGAATTATTAGTTGGGCAAATAATAGCCTTAATACACGATAAGAAGTGTGTAAAGCAAGAAGTAGAATCATATAATGGTAATTTTACTATGAAATTATCAGGTGAAGTATCTGATAGTGATTCCTGGTTGGGTTCTGATTGTGAAGATGATGTAGTATACGTATAATAAAGCTCTTATGTCATTTCGTTGATCACAGGAATCCAGTAAAAATTAATGTTATCTTAGCTAACTTGATTGCGGGATCTCAGGACACAGCCTGTGATACAAGATCCCGTGGTCGTAGCCACGAGATGACAAAAAAATGGATTCCTGCTTTTAGCTAGGAATGACATAATTGATTGCTAGTTTAGCATCAGGAGGGCGTATATATAGTGGTTCGATAGAGCTATTTAACTTTATATCACTTGATAACCTATTAGCAATATATCTACAAATAACCCATGCTTTAACTCGTGCAAAACGCGGCAAGGTTATTATACTTGGTAAATGCATAATTTGATGATATATAAATTCGAGTCCACTACCGCAGCATGCTATATTATCTTTCTCATTTGTAAGCAACTTTATAGCATACTCGAAATCTATCAATAACGGCTCTTCTATTTTTCCTGATTTATGAAAAACTTGCATATAAAGCTGTGAGCGATAAGCGTTTAAAAAGACATATATTTTATCATAATCTTTAACTTGAGTTATGGTTCTAAAGTAAGCATATTCAAAATTACTAACCACTACTGCTTTAATATTTTCCTTGGCAAATAATATACCTTTAGCACTAGCGAGTCCTACTCTAATACCCGTAAAGCTACCGGGTCCGTTAGTTACCGCTAAATAATCTAGATCATCATATGAACATTTAGCTGCTTTCATTACATCTTCTATCATCGGCATTAGATTTTCTGCTTGCATAGAAGGACGTAATTCTTCTATATATGCAAGAATATTCTCATTTGCGGATATTGCCACCGATGCAGTATTATTTGCCGTGTCAAATGCTAGTATTTTCATAGATTATTATTTGAATAAGTCATTATATGTACCGGTACGTATATAGTGTACCAGGAAATTTTTGAAAAACCCTTATGTCATTCCTGCTTTCGCGGGAATGACATGGAATAAAAAATATCCGATACTATAGTCTTTACCACGTTATGCATAAGTAGTAATTCTTTCTCAAAACGTTTAGTGGAGGTTTGCAGAATCATATTAAATTAAGTTTTTTATACATTTCTTTATATGAAGAATATTTATTAATATTTAAACCTTTTGCTGATTCTTCTAATATTTTTATTGATTCTGCATTTAATTCTTTTTCCTGTTCTATTTTATGATATATCGCTTCTCTTACAAAATTCATAATAGTATCATTTTTATGTGCAGTGTGAACTTTAAGAAAATGATGTAATTCGTTTGGTATATCTATGCTTAGTCTAGTCATATTACATACTTATTTAAGTAATTACTTAAGTAAGTATATCATCAAATAAGAAAAATAAAAGTAAAAATATAGCCTCTAAGAATTATTTAAAGTATATTCAATAAAAATTTGGCGTGCTTCAGCCTGTCTATTATTATGAAATAAATATCTATTAAAAAAATAGTTTGTTAGAGTTAAAGCTTGTCTTTTTTCTTCTAATGTAATCTCATTATTATCTGAAAGTAAAAATTTTGGTAACATCAATAATTTATCTTTATAAGGTTTTCCTACTTCATATGATAATGCTCTACCTGATTTAGGTGATACATAGTATAAATCTTGTTTTACATTACTAACGGCACATTTGCTAAGGTCGAGTTTATAACCTGCTATGTCAAGTAAAGCCAGTTCAAAATTAATATAATCACGAAAACAAAAATTCTTTGATAAATTATCTAAATAATTAATTAGAAATGAAAAAAAATTAGAATGCTTTTCTCTTTCATGAAATAACTCTTTGATTAAAGATATAACGGAATTAAAGGCATATAATTTAGCTTTACTTGTGATAAAATAACCAGTGTAAGATTTAATAAGTTCACATTTAGCCATGCCGATATGTTCGTGTAATCTTGCTTGCCAAAGAAAATCTACAATATTACCTTCTTGATATATAAATTTGCTCTTTTTAGAAGATTCCTTTGTAACTCCCGAATATAAACCATGATTTTTAGTAAAAACCGTAATAATAAATGTATTTTCTTTCAAAGGTTTTTTAGCAATTATTACCCCTATATCTTTGATATTCATGGTTTTTTAGTATTAAATTTGCGTCATTGCGAGGAAATTTACAATAGTAAATTGACGAAGCAATCTCGGGCAAATTCTTGAGATTGCCACGCGATCAAAGATCGCTCGCAATGACGGTTTTGGTTTCACGCAACACCCCCCTAGCTTCCTCAGAATCCCCCGTATATACTATATTCTTATACCCTAGTTTGATTGCAGTAAATAAAGCGGCGTGATCCTCTCCTACATTTACGGTAAGATCTAAAACTTTTTCCGGAAATTCTTTACTTAAAGCTTTAAACATATAATCAATTGCTAGCATACCGTAATATTTTACGCTAGAGGCATGATTTGTTAATATCAGCTGCTCTTCTATACTAGATAAAAAATTACGTGCTTCTTCCAAATTTCTTATTTCATAAACTATACTCATTTGATTATCGCTGTTAGGTCCTTTAAATGTAAGATGGAAGATATAAAGTCATAAGTTAAATTTTCAAGTTTAGAGCAGATAATCTTATTAAACCCAAGCTTTACGGCTTCTTTTATTCTTGTTTCTGCTTTTGCAGTTTTTCTTATTTCACCCGATAAGCTTATTTCGCCGAAAAATACGCTATGTTCGGGTACAGGTTTGCCGGTTGCGGCAGATATTAAGCTCGCTGCTACTGCTAAATCAGAAGCAGGATCGGCAATTTTAAGTCCCCCCGCAATGCTTAAATATACCTCATAATTAGCAAGATTAAGTCCTATCCTACTACTAAGCACGGCAAGGATCATTGATAACCTATTAGCATCCCAGCCCACCGCAGAGCGTCTAGGAGTTACCATATTTGAGGGTACTATGAGAGCTTGTACTTCCATAAGTAAAGGTCTTGAACCTTCGATCCCTGCAAAAATAGACGTACCTATAACGTTCTGCTCTCGCTTCATTAAAAATAGTTCAGACGGATTTGTTACTTCAATAAGCCCGCTGCCGCTCATCTCAAATACTCCTATTTCACCCACACCGCCAAAACGATTTTTATATGAGCGTAAAATACGGAAATGATTATTATGGTCTCCCTCAAAATATAATACGGTATCAACTAAATGTTCAAGTATCTTAGGACCTGCTAGCTGTCCGTCTTTAGTTACGTGACAGCTTAATAAAATAATTATATTGTTTTGCTTAGCATAATTAACAAGCTCATCTGCACATGTACGAATTTGCGAAACAGTACCTGGAGGCGAGGATAATTCTTTTGTGGTAATTGTTTGAATAGAATCAATCACTACTAAATCAATATTATTCTTATTTGTTTCTATACTTGCAATAATATCTTCCAAATTAGTAGCTGCTAAAATATCGGTATTATAGTTAGTTAGATTTAGCCTTATGGCCCTTAATTTTATTTGGTCTAACGATTCTTCGCCCGTTATATATAAGCAATTCATCTTTGATGCAAAGTTACTTGCTGCTAGTTGTAGTAACAAAGTAGATTTGCCTATACCCGGGTTTCCTCCTATTAATATAGCAGAACCAAGCACTAAACCCCCGCCAAGCACTCTATTTAATTCACCTATAGGAGTAGGGACACGTAACTGCTCTACGTGACCTGAAAGCTTATCGAAATCTTGCTTGCTACCTGTTTTAACAATTGCTTTATTTGAACTTACTATCTCTTCAACAATACTACCCCATACACTGCAATCAAAGCACTGCCCTGACCATTTAGGACTAATATTCCCACAGTTAGAACATATGTAATGCTTTTTGTCTTTACTCATGTTTATTTTTTAAGGTCTTGTTACGTGGTTCTATGTCATTCCCGCGAAAGCAGGAATGGACAATACTCTACTGTTAGAATGCCTAATGATTTTTCACAGTATAATAAATTAATAGGCTAATTTCAATTTAAGAATTTTAGAAGACGTTTTATTTTTTGAAACTATACACCTAGGATAACTAACAGCAAATTAGCTAAGTAATCTGCTATTAATTGTTTACCTTACAATTCAGGATTCTCTACTGTTTCTATGCCTAAAATTGACATTTCAGTGGTCTTGAAAGAATCTGTAAGATTTTGATTAATATCTAAACCTATTATTTTAGCAAGATTTAGTTGGTCTTTTTCATTAACATTAATATCTTGATGAGAAAGTAGCATTTTAACTATTTCAGGTTTATCATTACTACTAGCTGAATGTAGAGACGTGTATCCACATTTATTTTTTTCATTAACATTGATATCAGGATGAGATTTAACTATTTCAGATTTATCATGTAAAGTAGCTAAATATAAAATAGTAAGTTCTTCTTCATTTTTTTCATTAATCTTTAATATTCAATATATAATTGAATATTTCTGTATTATCAAAATTAGATGCTAAAGAATTAATTAAAACTTCAGAAGAAAGATTACTCGTTTCTTCTTCTACTAATCTTTGGATTATATTTTTTATTTGATGAAAAGCAGCTGTATGGAAAAGCTCTTTACCTAAGGTTTGTACACTTATAAAAGGCAAAAGGTCATCTAGGTTATAAGCTAGGCTTTCATTGAGTGTTAATAATAACTTACATGCTAATTTGTTTATTGTTAAGCAATGCTAAAATATTGTCTCCTAATAAATCTATTGCCTTCTTGTATGGTAACTCCATTAATTCTTTTAGACCTTGCAAAGAATTATCAGGGTAAAAGTTACGAGCGTTCTCGAATAGCTTTTTAACTAAAAAAATATTTTCCTCATTAGCTAAATTACTACATTCTCCTAATGTATTTAGTAATTCATAGTTACTTAAATATGGCTCTATTTCCTCTTTTATTACTATCCCATCTTTTACTAACTTATGTTCTTCAACATTAGTTATTTCTTTTTCACCTCTTAAATCATTTTGCTGTTTTTGTAAGTTTTGTATATTTTGTTTATTAAGATTTTCAAGAGATAGTTTATATTCATTAATTATCTCTATTTTTTCTTCAAAAGAAGCTGTTTGATACAACAAAATATTTTTCTTCTAACTCTTGTATCCCATATCGCTTAAAATTTTACTTTCTATTAACTTTACAGCTTGCTCGTATATACTTCTTTGTTCTTCTTTAGTAAAATTTTTTGTATATCCTTTATTTAACTCTATTATTTATTAAATCTATTTCTTCATCTAATTCCGGATAATCATTGCTTTTTTGAATAAAACCTGTAGCTGCTAACTGTTCTGTGATATATTTGATAGCCGCTTCTTGCTTATTATATTCTAATGGAAATATGTTTTTTAAATCTAATTCAATTAGGGAATAAATTTCTTGCGAAGCTATTCCAGGATCTTTTCTTTTCATATTACTAATTTATTAAAAATTTTTTGCATATTTTAATAAAAAATTCCTTAATTTATCAATAAATTATTAATTAGTTACATTAAGCTATAGATGGAAGATGTATAGTTTATCAGGTTAAGTTTGGTAAACAATCAGAATAAAGGAGGAGTAAAAAATTAAAGATATTTCAAAACTAGTAGTTTAGTATTACCATATAGTTTTTCGCGTATAATTTCAATATTTTCATCTAAAACATACTCATCTGTTTTAGCCATCTCAATAACTATAATAGTACCGTCTTTAAGCCAGTTATTTTTTATCAGCAATTTCATTACTTTAGGCACTATATCTTTATGATAAGGGGGGTCGATAAATACAAGATCAAAAGCTTTATTAGCTTTTGGTAGATTTAAGGCATTAATATTAACGAAATTAACATTATTTTCAATGTTTAGAGATTTAGCAAATCCTTCTGCTATTTTTAATGAGGATGTATCAATATCAATTAAGGTAGCAAAACCTGCTCCTCTTGATAGGCTTTCAAAAGCAAGGCTACCACTACCGGCAAATAAATCGAGAATGTAGGTATTTTCGTTAAATAATTTATTACCGGTAAACTCACCGGAGGTTAATATACTAAATATTGCCTCTTTGAGCTTACCTGTGGAAGGTCGATATTTGATATTTTTAGCAGTAGGTATAATTTGGTTTCTATATTTACCGGATATTATTTTTAACACTTATTTAGTTATATGCTTCTTTTGTTGACCTTGATTTTTTTGTTCGTCTTTTATTTTTTTGGCAAATCCTTTGCCTTTAGTGTTAAGCTTAAATTTTGCTGCAAATGTATTAGATTTTATTTGTTGTTTTTCTACAGTTTTATCTTTCTTTTCTTTTATTTCTACTTTTGGCGTTTCTTGGTTTAAATTATTTTGTGCTTGTTTTAAAATATCTTGTTCTTTAGCTTTATCAATATTATTATTTACATTATTTAAATTTTCTTCCCTGTCTTTAGATTTTTCTGTCTCAGCTTTTTGTCTTGCTTGTTGTTTTTCTGTTACTAATTCATCAATATTTTCAGGAGGCGGTGAGATATATTTATCTATACTGCTAGTCAAATATTCAAATGATTTTTGAATATTGCGTAAAGGTTTTTGGGTAAATTTATAAGTTCCGGTAGCGACTAGCCCTCCGGCCAAAATACCTGCTCCTAGAATGACAGCTTTAGTAGTAAGAGCCGTGCCGGTGACTAATAACACAGGCATTGCCATGAAAGGTGCAGCTGCTACTGCAAGCCCCGCTACTACGGCAAGCCCTACTAAAAATTTTTTACTTGCTAAGAAATTTGTTACTCTGCTAATTCCTGATATAGTACTTTTAGCAAGTTTTGTACAAAGCTGTCCTACTCCGGTTTTCAGAAACCAACCGCTTTTCTCTCTTGCATGAATTTTATCTTGTAATTTAGCATGTTTGTTAACATTGACAGATGTTTTTTTACCGTCTTTATCTTGATGCTCTAAATTCCCTTTAGCCTCACCTTTAGTATCATGCATCTTTGTAGCATCGTCGATTTTTGCTTTATCAAAAGCTGTTCCTTCTTTATTAATTCCAGCTAGATTTGCTGCTTTTAGATTCGCTTGTTTTAGATTTGCTTCTTTAAATATAGCCTCGGCTGCTTCCATTGCTTGCATATCAGCATTTTCCAACACTGCTTTAGTGAAATCAGCTTTAGTAAGATCGGCACGCTGCATAATTGCATTTTTAAAGTTAGCTTCCTTAGCATTAATATTTTTAGCAATAGCATCTGAAATATTTAATCCTTCAGCTTCTGCTTTTTCTAAAGTAGCGTTACTTAACTTAGCAAACTGTGTAGTTGCATTAGTAAGCGTAGCGTTTGTAAGATCGGCATATTCAAGATTTGCTTTATCAAGCTTTGCTTTTGTTAAATCAGCGTTCTTAAGTTTAACACGCTGCATTATAGCTTCTCTTAAGTCAGCTTCTTTTAAAGATAGTATATGTTCAAATTCAGCATCGCTAAAATAGGCATTCCTTGCAGTTATGCCTTGCATGTTACATTGCTCTTTGAATTTTGCTTCTAACGCATGTGCGTTATTCATAAAAGCATTTTCAAGATTAGTAGAAACGATATTTGCTTGCTCTAGAAGTGCGTTATTTAAAACTACTCCCTGCATTTGAACTCTTTGCATATCTGCATAAGCAAGCGATATACCGGTAAGATTAGAATTTTTCCATTCTGAATCTTTAATAATTAACTTTTCGGCATCAGCATTAACCATCATAACCGCATTAAATTTGCTATTTGTTATCTCTGCTTCAGATAAATCTACTTTAGGCATGTAGTTTCTCGACATATCACTATTTTCAATTTTGCTATTTTTAAGATCAGCAAAAAGAAATCCTGCGTTACGTGCGGTAACATTTTGAAAAACGGCATTTTGTAAATTAGCTCCTTCAAAATTAGTAAAATCTAAATTACAATTTGAGATTTTAATATTCTCTAAGTTGGCTGAAGCAAATAATGTATTCTTCAGGTTAAGATTAGTAAGAGTTTTACCTGATAAATTAATTTCTGAAAGATCAGGAACTATATTTAAATCTTCTGAAAGGTTTTTTTGCTTTCTAACAAATGCGGTAAAAGATAATTTTGTGTCAGATTGTTTTGCTGCTTCAGTCAAATATAGATCAAATTCAGCAGAAGTTAATTTTATATATTCTTTCAGTATATCTCGTGTTTCTGAACTTGAACCTATAACATATGAAGGATCCAGTTTTACTTGTATTTTTTCGTCTTTTAGCTGCTCAAAAATACCATCTAAACCCTTACCACAGAACATTCTAAGATTATCTAAAGCATGTACTTCAGTTTCTAATTTATTTACTTCATGCTGTAACTTATTGATTTTTCCTAGTTCATTTTGTCGGTTTTGAGCAATAGTTTCTGTACTATTCCAAAAGGCATTTAAAAGATTGGTAGCAATCCCAGGATTATCTAAGTTTTGCTTTAGAGTTTCTAACTCTTCTTGCTTAGTCTTTAGCTCTTTTGATTTGACTTCCCATAAAGTTTTTTCGCCTTCCCCAGCTAAAATATATTTCTTTTTGTTTGTAACTTTATCTATAACTATTTCTTTGATATGTTCTTTTTCTAAATCTTTATCTATATATTTATTTAATCTTTCAAGATCTGAAAAAGATAGTTTTATATCTCGTATTTTATCTTTTAGATTAGGAATTTTATAGTTATCATAATCATAATCTTTATAATTAAAATCTGTGTAATGAAGATTTGCTCCTCTAAAGTCAGTACCGATAAATGTACAATCATTAAATTCTACATTTGTTAAATCTGAATCACATAATATGGTATTTGTTAAGTCACAATTATTAAATACGGCATCTGTTAGTATTGTACCTTGCAAATTAGCATTTGCTAAATCTGCGTTAATTTCCATATTTTCTAAACTAGTAATGATAATTTTATCATGATCTTCAGCGAAATATTTATTTTTGATAAAATCATTTAGTGAAACATTAGAGTTATCTTTTATATAACCAAGATAATCGTTTAAGTCTTTTTCTTCACATTTATATATATTAAGATTTGTCATATGTTTTTATATGATTAGTTAAAATGCGTGAGTAATAACACATTACTAATTATTTTTCTAGTATTTTATTATTTATTTCTTTATAATCTCCAGGTTTTAGATTACCTATTGTAAAACTACCATATTGAACTCTAATTAATTTGTTAACTTTTAGTCCAAAATACTCGAATATTCTTCTAATTTCACGATTTTTTCCTTCAAATAAAACTATTTCAAACCAAGAATTACTCTTATTTTGCTTAAGTAATTTCACCGAATGAGGATTATAAAATATACCGTCCATTTCTAAATTTTTATAATTGCTTTTTAGTAGAATATTAGGATTCCCGTATGCCCTAACATGATATACTCGCTTTAACCTACTTGAGGGTAGCTCAAACTGACGAGCTAAATCACCACTATTAGTTAGTAATAACAAACCTTCGCTATTTAAATCCAGTCTTCCTATTGAAATTACACGAGGTAAACCGGTTAAATCCTCAAACACGGTTTTACGAGATAAAGGGTCTTTATGAGTGGTAATTAAACCGACAGGCTTGTAATAAATCCAAAGCCTTGGTTTTTGTGATTGATTGATTAATATGTCTGATACTTCAATGTGATTACTAATATCAACGTTTGTAGCCGGTGATAAAATTGTAATGCCGTCTACTTTTACCTGCCCTTCAGCTATCAGCTTTTCGGCATCACGCCTAGAACAAACTCCTGCATTACTAATTATTTTGGCTAATCTATGCATTTTTAAATATAATAAATTTCTTATTATTTCCAAACTTCGCTTCTAGAGGTAATTTATACGTCGATCCGGTACTCGAATCCTCACATATGTCCATATACGCTGCGGTTCTGCGTTCCGTGTCTCCTTTAAATTCCTCTCTATAAGCTGGTGTGGAAAGATGTCTAATAAGAAATATATAAAAATACCCTTAAAAAGCAATATTAATAACTTATGTCAAATTATTAATATAATTATATTATGCTGCTGTTACATAATATTTTAATAAAATTATACGAATGTTAATTTTACTTATCAAAACTTTTTATTCTTTAAAATTCTTATCTTCTTTTTTTAGTTGATTTTCTTTTTAGCAAAAATTAAGTCTTTTTCTTTAATCCAAACTTCATTAAATGATGCAAAAACTTATTGGTTCAATCCTGTTAATTTCAGGTACTTGTATAGGTAGCGGTATGATAGCACTACCCATGGTATTAGCAAAATTAGGTATAATACCTAGTATAATTTATACTTCTGTAATTAATTTAGAGCTTAATCTTCAAGCAGGTAAAGGCTTAACACTCGGGATGCTTGGAAAATATTTTTCAGGACATACTGCTCAAATCATCGGCACGGTAAGTCTTAAGCTCCTTTCATATGCTTTACTTGCAGTATTTATATACGGAGGCTCTTCAATATTACAGAAGTTATTAGCTTTAAATATAAGTATAACTTATATAGGAGCATTCTAATATTATTATTACCTCTAAAGTTAGTAGATTATATAAATCGGGTGTTATTTATCGGATTACTTATAATAATTGCAATTTTAGTTATTGGACTTGTTTCCATGATTCAGTGAGATAATTTACCTTTATTCTCATCAAATTATAAAGAAATATCTATATGAGGTGTAGTAACTCCAGTAGTCTTTACTTCATTTGGTTTCCAAGTAATCTTCCATACCTTAACTAATTATTGTAACAAAAATGCTAAAGACGGCATTTTTATTTGGAAGCTTAATTCCTGCAATAGTATATATAAACTCGGAGTAGGAGGGCTATGTGATTCCCTTAAAACTATGTTTATGAATTCGATACCGAATTTAGTAATTCATAACATGACCGCTTCTATTGTTACTATATTACCGGCTTATATTGTAGCAATAGTAGTACCGAATGCTTTTATTACAATTTTAGGATTTGCCGGTATGATTCTTGTAATAATTGCAATTTTATTACCGGTTTATCTGTTATATAAAGCAAAGATAAATAAGTTTTATTATCCTGAATTGCAAAAACAATATCTAATTATTATATGCGTAATTGTCGGAATGCTTATAATGGGCTATGAACTTGTTAATATATTAGCTAAATAATAATAAAGCTATTTATTATTGCTTTATAAATACAAATATTGTAATATTGGAAAATAGGAATTTTGTAAATATAAATATTATGATAATAGGAAATAATATAGAAACAATCAAACACGTAGGGAATAATGGGCAAATATCCTTGGGGAAGAAATATGCAGGAAAACAGATACAAGTTTTAACCTTAAGTGATGGTACTATAATAATAAAGCCTGGTAGGTTTATTCCTGATAATGAGATGTGGCTTTATAGGAACAACAATAATGAGATGCTTGATAAAGCAATAAAATGGGTAGAAAAAAATAAAAGACGTGAAAATTTTGATGAAATATTAGAATCTATAAAGCATGACTAAAATATTATTAGATATGAACTATCCTGCTTTTCAAGAACAGTTATTTAGTTTAGAAAAGATAGAACAACATGCATTACTTGCTACCTTAAAAAAAATTAAACAATTAAATTGGGACCAATTATATAAGGATAAAGGTATAAGGTGGGAATTAATTACTTCTAAAATAACTTCAAAAGGTAATAATATTTATTCGTTTAGATTTTCTCAAAAATATCGTGGTACTGCTTATAGAGATGGGAACTATTTTGTATTAATGGCAATATTTATCGATCACGACAGTGCTTATAATTAAACAGTGACCTTCACGGGTGTTGCGTGGCTTATTATTCCTCTCTGTCATCCCGTGATTTATTCATGGGATCCAGTAAAACATATAAAAATAAATTTTTATATGTTTATTTTGTTAAACATGTAGTGTGGGTAACAATGTTGAAATTATTTTTTCTGGACCCCGTGGTCAAGCCACGGGGTGACAGTGAAAAATCCGTGAACACTCACATTAAGCAGAGTTAAAAGTTCTTTTCTCCAAATTGCCAAATTTAGAATATTGACTATCATAATAAAGCGGAACATTTCCAACCGGTCCGTTACGATGTTTTGCAACAATTATATCGGCAATATTATATACTTTGTTGAGCTTATCTAACCATTCGGCATGTTTAGCGTCGCCTGCCGCCGGTTCTTTTCTCGTTAAATAATATTCTTCACGATAAATAAACATTACTATATCAGCATCCTGTTCTATAGTTCCCGATTCTCGAAGATCGGATAGCATAGGTTTTTTATCCTCACGTAGTTCTACCGCTCTTGAAAGCTGAGATAACGCAATAACCGGAATATTTAACTCTTTTGCTATTGCTTTTAAACCTTGGGTTATTTCTGAAATCTCGCTAACTCTATTTTCGGATTTACTTACTCCTCTAATTAATTGTAAATAATCGATAAATAATATACCGAGATTATGCTTGCGTTTCATTCTTCTAGCTCTTGTTCTTATAGCGGAAATAGATAGAGCAGGGGTATCATCGATAAAAAATTGTAATTCCGATAAAGTATTTGCTTCCTTGTGAAGACGGTTATATTGTTCTTCACCTAGAATTCCCGTACGAAGAGAAGTAGAATCAATTTCTGCACACATTGAAAGTAGACGTGTGGTTAGCTGTTCTGAGGACATTTCTAAAGAGAAAAAACCTACCGACTGAATTTCTTGATTATCCCTGATATTTTTAAGACGCATATTATTACAGGCGTTAAGTGCAAGATTTATAGCAAATGCCGTTTTACCCATCGACGGACGTCCTGCGAGAATTATAAGATCGGAATTATGAAAGCCGAATAATTTATTGTCTAGATCAATCAAACCGGTAGATATACCGATTACATGATCGTTATTTTTCATGGCCCTATTAATACTAGCTAGTGACTCTGAAATAGATATACCGATTTTGATAAAACTTTTTTCATTTAAGCCTTCGCTAGCTAAATCATAAAGTTTAGCTTCGGCATGTTCAATCTGTTCCTTTGCTTCAACTTCTAATGAAGAACTGTAAGCATTATTTACTACTTCTTCACCGATATTTATTAAATTACGCTTTATGGCTAAATCATATATTATTTTACCGTAATCAACCGGATTTATTACCATCATTGACATAGTTATCAATTTTGCTAAATACTCTGCTCCTTCTATTTCTTGAAATAGTTCATCTTGAGTTAACATACTACGTAAAGTAATAGGGGTAGCTATCAGCCCTTTTTCAGTAATTTTCTCAATTACGTTATAGATTTTTTGATGAATAGGTTCAAAAAAATGTTCATCACGTAAAAATTCCGATACGTAATTTAGTAATTCGTTATTGGTTAGAATTGCCCCAAGTAGCATTTGCTCTGCCTGAACATTTGAGGGTAAAACTCTTGGTATAGGAATAGCTGCTTCTTCGTTAGCAGCTATATTTTTGTCATTATTTATTTTATTACGTGCCATTTTGTTTGTTAAAGTTTATTAGGGGTTGAAAAGTATACAGTGTCATACCATGGCTTGACCACGGGGTGACATTTTGGTTATCTTAAACACTACCCCAGCGTTTAATTAAATTAGTTTCAATATCAAAAAAATCTAAAACTCTACTAATAGAATGATTCACTATATCATCTATACTCGCAGGATTATTATAAAAAGCCGGCACGGGTGGTGCTATTATGCCGCCGTAACTCGCTACTTTTAACATATTTTCTAAATGTCCGATATGCAAAGGAGTTTCACGGGTCATTAAAATAAGTTTTCTTCTATCTTTAAGTACCACGCCTGCCGCTCTACTAATTAAACTATCTTCCATTGAGTGAGCGATACTTGCTAAGGTCTTCATGCTACAAGGGGCTATTATCATGCCTGAAGTTTTAAAAGAGCCGCTTGAGATAGTAGCACCTAAATCTTTATCATCATAATAATAATTTGCTAGTAGCTTAACTTCATCTATAGAATATTTAGTTTCGATTTTTATAGTAAGAGCTGCTCCCTCTGAAATAACCAAATGAGTTTCGATATTTTGTTGCTTTAGTACTTCAAGCAAACGAATACCGTATATTGCTCCTGAAGCTCCGGAAATTGCTATAACAATTTTTTTCATCTAAATTTCTACAATCTGTTAGTTTTAGTATATAATAAAAAAATAAATTATAAAATACATTATATATGCGAATAGCAAAAATATTATTACCGGTAGCAAAATTATTTCCGCTAGATTATTTAATACCTGAAGATTTAGAGCTAAATATCGGCGATCTTGTTGTAGTGCCTTTTAGAAATAAGGAATTAACCGGCATAGTATGGGAGCTTGCTTCAAATTCCAAGGCAAAAAAAATAAAAACTATTAGAGCGAAAGTACCGTTAAATTTAAATATTACTTTAGAAGTTTTAGAATTAATTAAATGGATGAGTAGCTACTATATGTCAGAACTTGGGAGCATAGCCAAGTTAGTATTACCTATAGATATTGCTGAAAAACCGATTAAAGTTAAAGAGCAGAAAGTAAATAATAACTTTGTGCTACCTGATTTGTCAGAAGAGCAGAAACAAGCAGTAACAGTTTTAAATGAAAGTAATAAGCCAACACTTGTTAAAGGTGTTACGGGATCAGGTAAAACGGAAATATATTTTCATCTCATAGCAGATTACTTAGCAAAAGGTAAACAAGTGCTTGTTATGCTGCCTGAAATTGCCTTAAGTACACAAATTATTAATCGATTTATGGAGCGATTCGGTTTTGAACCTATCATATGGAACTCAAGCGTTACTAAAGCTCAAAAGAAAATGATTTTAAGAGGTATATTAAGTAATAAAATTAAAGTAGTAATCGGGGCTAGAAGTAGTTTGTTTTTACCTTTTAAAAATCTCGGTTTGGTGGTTATAGATGAAGAGCATGACGATTCTTATAAACAAGATGACGGTATATTATATAATGCTAGGGATACGGCTATCGTAAGAGGTACATTTGATAAAGCACAAATTGTTTTGTGTTCGGCAACACCGTCTATTGAAACGATGTATAATATAGAAATAGGTAAATATCAATTGGTTATATTGGTTAATAGATATAAAAATGTCGATTTGCCAAATATAGAAATAATCAACATGACTAAAGAAAAGCTACCTAAGAATTCCTATTTATCCAAGATTCTTATAGGAGCTATCAAAGATAATTTAGATAATAAAAAGCAAGTATTATTATTTCTTAATAGGCGTGGTTATGCTCCGCTAATGCTCTGCAAAGCTTGCGGTTACAGATTTACCTGTAAATATTGTTCTTCTTGGATGGTGGTACATAAAGCAACTAAAAAACTTGAATGTCACCATTGCGGTTATCAAAGTAAAATTTTTAATTCTTGTCCTGAATGTCTAGAAGATGAAACATTAACTATCTGTGGTCCAGGAATAGAAAGAATAGAGGAAGAAGCAAAGGCACTTTTTCCTGAGAGTAAAATTGCAATGATAAGTAAAGATCATGCTAAAAATCCTGAAAAAATAGCCCGACTTCTACATCAAATGGAAAATTTAGAAATTGATATTTTAATAGGCACACAAATAATAACAAAAGGTTATCATTTTCCGAATCTTACTTTAGTTGGAGTAATAGATGCCGATCTTGGGAGCAATAACGCCGATCTTAGAGCATCTGAGCGAACTTTCCAGCTACTAAATCAAGTAGGCGGTAGAGCAGGGAGGAGCGATAGTAAAGGTGTGGTATATTTACAAAGTTATTATCCCGATAATATAATTTTTAGTTATGTTAAAGCCGGTGATGAAGATAGTTTTTTTGCAAATGAACTTGAAATAAGAAAATCAGCAGATATGCCGCCATTTTCCAAAATGGCATCGGTAATTTTATCAGGTTCTAGTGAGTCTAAAATTTTAGAGATTGCTAAGAATATGGTCCGAATTGCACCAAAAGCAAACGTAAAAATTTTAGGACCAGCAAGCTCATTAATGTCAAAGCTCGCCGGTAAATATCGTTACCGGATACTTATTATAGCCGATAAGAAATTTAATGTGCAGAAATATTTAAAATTTTGGCTAAGCCTTATAAAAATTCCTTCTTTTTGCCATCTAAAAATAGATATCGATCCTAAAAGTTTTTATTAGCTTCTATATCTTTCTCCTTTATTCTTCGACGGTGGAACATTAGATGAATGAGGAGAAGGATTAGTAAGAGATTTTTGTATTTCTGCTATAGCTTTTTTAGTATTTTGAGTAGAATTTTTTATAGCATCTTTATAAAAAGCAGCTTTAACTTTATCACCGGTAAAAGAATATTTTATAAAATTACCAATATTTTTCCAAATAGGATTATTATCCATTTTTGTAGTTTCTTCACACCATTTACTTACCTCTTTCAGTTTTGCTTCAACTTTAGCTGTAGTAGCTAGATTATGTTTATTATCATCATAAATCTGAATAATATTATTTACTTTTTCTTTAAACTCAATGTGTTTTCTACTTTGTTTCAAATAAGCTATTATATCATCATTGTTTACTAATTCTCTAAGGTTATCAATTATATCAGATAATTTAGGTGGTTCAGGTAATTTATAATGTTGATTGATTTTCTCAAATTTATCTTTATGTGGATGATTCTTTATTAGATCATCTTCTATAAAAGAAATAAACTCTTTTTGAGGTACTCCTACTTGTTTTATTAGCCGTCCTAATGATTGTTCATAAGCTTTAACAGTAACGTCAAGACGCTTCCCAGCCATAGAATTGCTTAATTCTATATAGCGGCTAAATTCCGGAATAAAAGCATCTTTGGTATCAATATTATGATCTTTAAAAAATTTCTCCATTTTTTCTTGTACGGTTAAATTAGATTGTTTTTTATGCGTTTCTTCCGGTACTTTTGTTTGTTCTGGAGCCGGTTTTGAAAGAATAACAGGCTTTTGGGTTTCAACTTGCGGAGATTGGGTATCGACAAACATATCAAGTGCTTGGGAATGTATAGTTAAATCAGTCTGTTTTTTATGTGCCTCGTTCCATGCCTTTATTTGCTCAGAAGTAGGTTTTGGAGGAACAGCCGGTTTTGTATTTTTTGGTGGGTTATTTGACATATTTGATTTTTTTTCCCACTCTTGTATTCTATCTTTTACTGATTTTGGAATATTATCTTGTGCCATATTAAACTCCTATATTTATTTACATAATTAAACCATATTTTTTCGTTAGTTTGCTTAAATTTTTTATAAATTGCAAGCAAAATTTCTTTTTGTAATGCAATATTTTTACTATAAGATAGTTAGGTTATATATTAGAATCCAAGTTATTAACTAAAATGAGATATGAATTTTATGTACCCCCTTATTAGACTTAGAAGAAATAGAAAAGCTTTTTGGCTTAGAGAGTTAATAGCCGAAAGTAATTTATCGGTTAGTGATTTAGTATTGCCTTTATTTGTTGTTGAAGGATATAATGAAAGGCAAGAAATTAAGACTATGCCCGGTATATATCGTTTATCGATCGATCAAATAGTAGAAACGGCAAAAGAAGCAGCAGAGCTTGGTATTAATACTATTGCATTATTTCCTAGTATTGATCAAAGTCTAAAAAGTGAAAATGCCGACGAAGCTTATAATTTAGATAATTTAATATGCAGAACTATTAGAAGCATCAAAAACGCTAATATTGGTATCGGTATAATATGCGATGTAGCACTTGATCCTTATACCACGCATTCGCATGACGGTATTGTGCATCACGGGGAAGTTGACAATGATAGATCAGTAAGAGCCTTGTGTAATCAAGCATTAGTACTAGCAAAAGCCGGAGTAGATATTGTTGCACCTTCTGATATGATGGATGGAAGAATCGGGGCAATAAGGGAATATCTTGACAAAGAGGGGTTTATAAATGTTGGAATTCTTGCTTATACTGCTAAATATGCTTCAAGCTTTTACGGTCCGTTTCGTGATGCAGTTAGGAGTAACAAAAAGAATTATTTAGATAAATCAAGCTATCAAATGGATGTGCGTAATATTAAGGAAGCAATGCTTGAGATTGAGCATGATATAGCAGAGGGAGCCGATATGGTAATGGTTAAACCAGGTATGCCGTTTTTGGATGTTATTCGTGAAGCAGCAAATAATTTTAATGCTAAAATTTTTGCATATCAGGTTAGCGGAGAATACGCAATGTTAAAATTTGCAGCCGAAGCAGGGGCAATTGACTGGGAGAGAGCTGTGATCGAATCATTAATTGGCTTTAAACGAGCAGGAGCAACTGCTATATTTACCTATGCAGCTCTTGAAGTAGCTGAAATATTAAAGAACAATAAAATTAAGTAGAAAACGGCTTCTGTCCTTGATATAAAATGAATGATATGTTTTATAATTATATCAAAATTATCAATTTTATATAAATCATTATAAAGAGGCGAGGATGACGCAAAATAAGAAATCAGTATTTAAAGGTTGGAATTTTTTAAAACCTAAAGGAGGCGGAGCTAATGAGGCAGGAGAGCATGGCGGCGTATATCAAAGCTCAGACGGTAAAATTACGGCGATGATAAAAAAAGAGGCTTCAAGCTCAAAAAATATAGCCGAGTTTTTAGGATCTCAAATTTTTGAAGCTATAAGTCCCGGAAATGGAGCAAAGGTTAATTTAATTGCTCCTGATGATTTTAATAAATCTAAAGCCGTTGATTCGCAAATATATGTCAAATCTGAATTTTTTGAGAATTATAGTAGCGATATGTATGTGGACATGGATAAACATATGTCTGCTAAAACTAAACCGAGTTCTTGGTTTAGAAAGGACGGCGGTAGACCACTTTTTATAGGGGCTAGAAATAAATTATTTAGAACCTTAGAAAATGCTTTTAAGGAAATTAAGTATCAGAACTTTGAAAACATTATGCCGGCAAGTTTATTGATAGGCGATTTTGATATGCATGTTGGAAATATAGGAGTTATCAGAGATCAAAAAAATCCAAAAACTTTACCTAAATTAGTAAGAATTGATTTTGCCAGTAGTTTTGATAATTTAACAAATAATATCTATCCGCATTCAAGAGCCAAACATTTGCCTGGATTCGGTCCTACTAACCATTTTAGAGAATTTCCCTCTAGTTTAAGAACAAAAAATCCTAATTTTGCTGATAGCTTACTTGTAGTTTCTAAAATTGATTTAAGCAAAACTATTGATAAAAGTTTTGATGAATTAACTGAATATTATAGTAATGAAGCAATTGCAGAATTTGCAAAACAAGCAATGCCCAAGAAATTTAATAATAAAAAACCTAAAGAAATAATGCCTGAAGAAATTAAGGCTAGTTTAATAGATACAATGAAAAAAAGGCAAGAATCCTTAAAGGAATATGGCTTAGAAATTAAAATAAATAGTTTAATTTCTAAAAAATATAGTTTTCCTTATTACGAAGTGAAAGAGCAAGGATTAAAAACATTAATGAAAGAATATCCTGATTATTTTGAGAAAATGCTTAATTATGAAGAAAGAAAAAAAGGAGGACAAAAACTTAAATTAAGAAATAAAGTTACTACTAATTTTGCAAGAATTTTAGAAATACTTGGTATTAGAGATAGTGCGAAAAAACATTTAATAAAGACAATAAAAAGTTTAAATGAAGATATTAAAGATGAAAGAAATTTAGCTGGTTCTTCTGATAAAATAAAGAAAGAACCAGAACAAAAATCGGTAAAGACAAATATAGATGTAAACAGAGAATATGTAGATGCTCTAGAAAAATTCAAGAAAGAAGTCGGAACGGATGATATTGTTAGTATTACTCCAAGTCAATTAGGTTTAGCTAAAAAAGCTAAAAAGAAAGATCAAGATTTATTAAAATTAGATGAAGAAGATCTAAAACATATAAAGAATCTAAAAGAAAAGGTTATGAAGCCGCAAGTTACTATCCCTAGTGTTGTTAATAAAAAGTCTACACCATCTAAAACGAGATAATAAATGAACCAAGCAACAAGAAGCCTACAACTAAGTAATAAATCAGTAAAAGCCCATATTGCATAGGCAGCTTAATTATCTCAATCTTTTTAGAAAAATACATGGCTTTTACTACTTTAAGATAATAAAAAGCAGCAACTATACTGGTAAAAATACCACAATAAGCTAATGCGAATTCTTCTTGATTGATTGCTTGGTAAAAAAGGTAATATTTACCGAAAAATCCTGTAAGAGGAGGGATTCCAATCATTGAAAACATAACTATGCTAATTACGGCAGCTATAGTTTTATGGTTCTCTGCAATTCCTTGTATAGTTTTAAAACTAGCTTTATCGGCGTCTTTACCGAGCAGCATAATTAAGCAAGTAAAAAATCCTATACTTCCTACTGCATATATTAGAATATATAGTAAAGCTGCTTTATATCCTTCTTGATTATGCAGAAGAACGCCGATTAATACATAACCGATATTTAAAATAGTACTATAAGCCATTAATCTTTTTAGAGAAGTTTGACGAATAGCTCTAAAAGCTCCAAACAGCATAGATAATATAGCAATTATCTTTATTAAATTATAATTAATAGGGTGGTAGTTACCTATAATTAATTTGCTAATATTTAATAAAACAATAACCATACCTATTTTTGAGGCAGTGGTGAAATAAGTAACCGAAGTAATCGGTGATCCTTCATATACGTCAGGGACCCAAAAATGAAGTGGAACGCTTGAGAGTTTAAAGAAAATACTACTTAAAAATAATACAATACCAATTATTAAACCAAGATTCATCCCAGAATTATCATTTAATTTATATAAGATATCCTCAAATTGTAGGCTTCCGCCGAATCCGTATATAAAAGAAATACCAAATAATGATAAACAACTAACTAAACTACCTAAGATAAAATATTTTAAAGCACCTTCCGATGATTTAATATCATTTAATTTGAATCCTGCAAGTGCATATGAAGTTAAAGCAGTAAGCTCCATACCGCAGAATAATAATAGAAAATTCCGTGATGAAATTGCAACAAAAATACCTACGACTGATAATAACATTAAAGTAATAAATTCAAACTTTAATTCCTCAGCAACAAGAATAGAGTAATCACGGTATATAATCATGGATATAATAGTGAATAGTAGCACTATGCTTTTACTAATACCGATATTTATTCCGGTAGCAAATGAGTACCATACTCCTTCATAGCTTGAGTACTTAAAGGTAAGAAAAATTGATAATATGCATAATAAAATAATGATATTAGAAATAATTCTATTTTTATTTGGTATCATTACGGCAAAAAACTGCCCTAAAAGTGCTATTAAAGTCAAAGTTATTTCAGGAAGTAGCAGTAGCATATAAAACTAATGTTATTGATGGAAATATAGATATTAGTAAATAAATCATTTTTTATCAACAAACTTATATATAATATTGAACTTTAATACTACCTGTAATTAAAATTATTTTCTTCGTAAAATTATATTATGCAAAAAAAGCCTAAACATGATGAGATTGTACGTAGTGCATTTGAAAACCCTATAGTTGCTAAAGAGTTTTTTGAAATGCATTTACCGCCACATATATAAAGATATGGAAAAGGATAGTTTTGTAGAGCCTAATCTTAAGAAATCTATATCGGATATTTTATTTTCTGCTAAATTTAATAGTGAAGATGGCTATTTATTTTTATTGTTAGAACATCAAAGTAAACCTGATTATTCCACAGTTTAAGTAAAAAATGTTATAAATTATTGATTAATGCTTCTTCTAATTTAGATTCAACTAATTGATAAGATTCCGGTAAACCTAAAAATTCTAATATTGACTTTCTCTCATAATTTCTATAGCAGACTTCATATCCTGTGCAAATATATTATTACCGGCTATTAAAATCCCTATGGCTAATATTTTAAATATTCGTTTTTGACCTTGATAAAATAGTAGACATAATAAAGATACACCCTACCCAAGAAGCACTTACTTTCTTGAAAGAGGTAATTATACATAATGATAATGATGATATGTATGTAGCTATTAATAGTTTAGGTGAGATAGTAGAAGCAATGCCAAGCTTATACAAGAATTGAAACCTATTCGAGAAGCATTTACTTTTTTGAAAGAGATGGTTACATATTATAACGATGATTATCCTAACGATGATTATAATTCCGAATCTATAGAAAGTATAGTAAAGATAGTAGAAGCGATACCAAATTTAGTACCGGAAGCCTTTACTTTTTTAAAAGAAATAGTTGTATGTTCTAAGCAAGATCTAAGGTCTAAAGCTATGGAAAATATAGTAAAGATAGTGAAAACTACACCAAGTTTGACCCAAGAAGTATTTGATTTTTGGAAAGAGATAGTTACAAATCCTAAATATGATATCAACTATGAAATTATTGATAAATTGCCTGAGATAGTAAAAATGATGCTAAGTTTAACGACAGAAGCCTTTATTGTTTCTAAAGAGATGTTTACAACTAATAACGATGATGATTACGATTACGTCAAGGCTATTGTTGCTGACAATATGGTCAATATAGTAAGAGTAAATTCTAGTATAGCAGAAGAAGTGCTTGAAATATTAAAAGAAATACTTAGTAATCTTGAATACGACTTTGAGGTTAATTATAGTGCTGCTAAAGGTTTAATTGAGGTATTAAATTTAGTATTACCTATAACCCACCACCTTACTCAAGAATATGAAAAAAGTAAGAATCCTGAAGTAATAGAATGGTTTACTGCGAGTTTTAACGAATTACCGAATATAAGTGAAACTCGAATATTTTTAAAAGAAATATGTAAAAGCATATTAAAAAGCGGTATTATAAATGAGCTAGAGAGTAAGTTTATTTTGAGCTGTATAAAGAAATATAATTTTACTTTTACGGTATCGATTAATAAAGCACAGGGAATAGAAGGTAAGATAATATTTGAAGATAGAAACTATGAAATATTTAAAAACGATAATTCAGCAAGCAAAATAGTAAGTTTAGAGGAGTTTGCAACTAAATTACTTGCGGAAACAGATGATCCGTTAGCAGGGCAATATAAAACGTATAAACCTTTATTCCTAAACAAAGGATTAACTCTTAAAATAGCGGCAAGTGATATTAATTACGTAAGTAGTATTGCAAATGAAAATACCAAACTTTCTACTAAAAAATATCTTTGATCTTATGCAGGTGATAATCAAGATAAGTTCGTAATGTTGTTAGAAAAAAGAAGTATTTTCGGTGATCATCTAATATATAAATTTGGTGAGGATAATTTAAAGAAAATAGCAACTATTTATCCGGCAGAAATTAGCCAAGAACTAAGAGGGCAACTATTTAACGCATTAGAATCCAAAGAACAATTTGATTGTTTTATTACGAATGAAAAGCTTAAGCCTGAAGAAGAAAAACGAATATTTAAACATAGTAGTAAGCTGAAACTTGCAAGCGAAATAATTCAAGGTATAAAAATAGCGTTGAAAACCAGTAATTTTAAATTACTAGATGCCGGAGCAAATAAAAGATTAGAGGTTCATGAAATTAAGATAGATAGTCACAATAAAACACTAAAAGATAGTGGAACAATATAAAAAGCAGAAATTAATAGAGAAATTAAAAGTTTAACACAAGAAAGCCCATTATTATACGATTACTGTAATACATTTTATTGGAATATAGACAATATTATAAAAGCTTGCTGTATTGCTGAAACTAAAATATTTAAAAATAATATTAATGAGAAAGAGGCTATAATAAAAATATTGTCGAAAAGTCTAGATTGAATAACGAAAGGTCTCTTAACAGATGTGTTAAAAGATTTGGCTTGCAGTATAGTAGAAGCAAGGCATGAGAGAAAGCGTGGAAATGAAGTAATTAGTATAAATGATTATTATTCGCAATAAAATTGGAATGGAAGATTTAGATGATAGTTTAAAGAAAATAGCTATTAATAAAATGCAAGAACGTAGAAACGAAATAATAAATCTCCAAAAAATACATGTATCAAATTCTTGTTCCCCGAAATCTCAACCTAAAATACAAAAATTAGGTAATGTGGTTAAAGAATTTGTGTTTCCTAAAGCTTTAAAAAGACATGATATGGATAATTTAGCTGTGCAGCTAGCTTTAAAAGATTCTATTTCATTTATCGAATCTTTATATACAAACCGTGATGATATATTGAATGAAAAAAACGATTTTTACGTGCAGGATGAAAAGGGTGAAAATAGTAATATTGTCTAATGTTAATCTCTTCTGACACCCAATAAATGCAAAATCAGATAAGCAGCAATTGCCACTCTCCTAAGAATCGTGCATGCTGGTTTCCCCGCACACGGCTCAAGCCTTGTTAGACCCAGCTATTTGGTGGTGTGTCACCTTCCCCCCACTAAATGGAGCGTTTTATTATGAACCCAATGCACATGTGATGAATTTCTTTTGAGTCGCTCACGCTTTTCAAAATATTTCTTATATGCTGGATCATATATTGTAGCATTCATTTTCACTTTAACATGTCTTACAATCGGTAAATATTTCATTATTTCATATTTATAATAATGTACCCATCCTCTTAACTTAGAGTTTAACTGGCGTATTAATTCTACAGTTGTTGATGCAATATTCATCTTGATACCTTCTCGAGCTTCTTTCATTAAGGATCAGATATCTTTATCATATTAGCTATCTAGCAACTTATCTGATTGTGATTATCAGAAGGGAATTACTCTCACGAGATTTTCCTATGCTTAACAGTATTTTGTCACATTGTCAGGGTAGCTCTTTATTCATACCCTTAGATTCATATAGTGACATAGATGGTTTCCTGCCTAGCGGAAACAACTCTTTGATGCAACCTCGTGTCACACACTATTATGTGGCTTTTCGGTTATTTAGGTATATGTTAAATATTGCTGATATCATATGAAAGTAATGAAAAACAAAAAATTTCCTTTCATATATTATTTAGTGTTTTATAATGGCATACAAAAATATACTGCTCCTTTAAATTTATGGGAATTATTTGAAAATAGTGAATTAGTAAAAGCTACTTGGATTAATGATTATCGGCTAATTAATGTTCATGAAATTCCTGATGAAAAATTGAAAGAAAATACTTGGTCCGGAATTCTACAATTTTTTATGAAGCATATTCATAAACGAGATTTGTTAAAGAGATGGTAAGAAATAGCTGACCTTTTATCTATATTTGCTGAGGTTAATATAGGGATTGATTATATAGAGTTAATTTTATTCTATACTTTGACCAAAGTTGGTCAAAATGATATAATAGAAATAGAAAAAATACTTAAATCACAATTAATATAGCCAAAAATTTAATCAAAGCCGGTGTAAAAACTGACTTAACAGCTACCTCAACCGGATTAAAGAAGGAAGAGGTTGAGAAACTTAAATAAATTACTCATACATGTATTTATTATCATTTATATTAGGAGGATTAAATGCATTACTCCGTCAATTACGTTTATCAATTAGCTCTATAGAGTTTTATAAAGACGTATATATAAACTATCAAGGATACGGAATAAGATATTTATTTACCATATCTTTTATTCCGTCAATAATTTATTGTATTTTTATATTAAATTACATAATAACTTTAAAAGATTATTTTAACGGAATACAATCATCAAAAGTTACAGACAACATTGAATATATTATCAATCAATTACCGGAAATTAAATATAATAATTCAAAAATTTCAGTTGAAGAAGTAGAGCCTATATATTTATATAGTAAAAATAACAATAAAATAGTCGTCATTGATACAAAAAATCAAGTTTCTAACAAAGAAAAAAGCAAAATACCGTTTGTACTTGAAGAGAATAAGCTGAAGATAAATTTAATTGTAGCCAATACTAAGAAAAATTTCCCAAGTACTGTTAACTATTCTGAGATATTCAAGCAAAATGAAGTAATTTTAACTCTTGAAATAATAAAAAAATATTTTGCCGATAATTTATTATATGCACCAAATTTATTTATTTATTTCGGTATGCCGGCTATTATATTATTTTGGTTTGTAACATTCTTATTAGAGAGAAGTATTATAGTTTTGTTAGTATATAGCTTAGCTAATTTACTTACTACTAAAACTTCAATACAAACTTCTATAAGGTTAGTAATGTTTTCAAGCGGAGTCCCGATAATATTACAACCGGTTATTATTATATTAATACCGGAATTAAGCATATTATTACAGCTACTACAAATGTGTACAACTTGTTTAGTATTTATCGCTATTTGGCAAATTAACAAGAGCCTATCGCACTATATATAAGAAAAATCGGTTATCATATAATATGTGATTTTAAATCCTCAATTTACTAAAAAAACAGCCTATTATTAAAAAAATAAAAGTTTTTATTGTTAAAATGAAACCTAAAATTGTTTGTTTATAAATTTAGGTAATGTAAATGGGTAAGGAAAAAAAGAAAGTAAGGTTTGCAGAAGAGCCGCAAGTTAAGGAATTTTTGCAAGATAAAGAAGCAACAGAAGTAGACCTTATAAGAGGAAGAATAATTAATATTTATGATAAAGGCGGCTACTTAAGCCGGATCAATTGGTAATTCATGAAAGAGAAGCTACTGGAGTAAAAAATGTTGAAGTAAAGAGAAATCTAAATTTCTTTCAACAAATTTTCGCTGCAGTAGGTCTTATAAAGGACACAAAAACAATCAAAGAAGCATTTACTTATACTACCGGCGATATACAAGGAATATTAAAGGATAACGGTCAATTTATTAATAATTCTGAGGAAATTAGAAAATTTGTTGATAAAAATAGAGATATTCAAATTGCGGATATTGATGGTATCGGTATTGGTAATTTAAATCATCAAGGTAAAACACAAATTAATTCAAAGCTTGGATTAAATAATGAAAAAATTATCCTTTATAAGGATAGTCAATTAGCTGCTATTGAAAGAAAAGGTCAACTTATCAATCAAGAGGGAGAGCCTTTATACAAAGATAACTTAGTCCAAAAAGATAATAAAGTTTATCTAGTTGGGGGATGCCGGAAAAAATATTGATACACCTTTTAGAGATCCAAAAACTAGAGCTAGAGATAATTGAAATAGATTAATAAATAAATTCAAGCATGCTTTAATACCGGAACATGAGTTAGGAAAATTAAACGATGCTATAGTAGATTCTGTAAGAGTTAAAGTAGTTCATCCAAATCCAAAACTTGCAGAACATCATCTTCAAGAAATAGCTCAAGGTAAACAAATATGGGATGGGCATGAATTTGAAATATTGCGTATGGGGCCGGAGGAACAAAAAAATCACCGACTATTCTATGATACCTCCTCTTAGAGATTACTTGATTCTAACGGTAAAGTAGCTTCTACTATCGGTAAAGAAAGTAAAAGCATGAATAATGTTCAAGCATTTGTAATGGGAAAGGATGGAGTAATTTATATGGGTACTCATAAAAATCAATATTTGCCAAATACTAAAAATCTTGTTCACGGTTCATTTTTAAGTGGAAAGCCTGCGGAAGCAGCAGGAGTTATAGGTATAAATGATAGGGGAAAAATTGATTACCTTAGTAATAATAGCGGTCATTATCAACCTTAAGCTTTAGATATGTACCGTGCTGTAAAAAAATACAAGAAACTATGCCCGGTGCTTTAGATAAAAATTGTCAAATCGATATTCAAAGGCATCCACGAACATTTGTTACTGATTTTATAAAAGATATGGAAACCAAAGTAGGTTTCGGAAAAAGTGCTAGAACCAAGCATGCAAAACTAAGAGAAAACAGAATAGAAAAAATTAAAAATTATCAAGCTCATTTAAAAAATATTGCTGCTCCTTCAAAACCTAAAGCTAGAAATAGAATAACAAACAGAGGGTATGGATAATAAAATAATTAACTATTTATAATTAAATGTCATTCCTGCAAAAGCAGGAATCTAGCTAAATGTCATATGCCGGCATTGTTGCGTAGATCGGTAAAACCCACTATGTCACCTAGCTCGCTTGACCACGGGGTCTATAAAAACAATTTAAAATACTAATATTATTAGTATTTTAAGTTGGATCCCGCGATCAAGTCGCGGGGGGGATGACAGAGGTGGAATTGATCCATGCAACAACGTCCCTAGGTAATTCTGGATTAATCACTTATTTATAATATTTTGTCCTTCTTTTTCACTTCTACTAGATTCTACACAATTAAATTTTAGTTTATATTAATAAGCTAATTTTTTATTAAATAATATAATTATATACTTGACTAAATTACTTGGGTATTGTAGATATAAAAAAAGATTTTAAGTTTTAATAGGTTGGTTATATGATGCTGACGACGAAAGGAAGATATGCCGTAATGGCAATACTTGAAATGGCTTCAAAATCAAGTGCCGAACCGGTCACTTTGAATGACATTTCCGTAAAACAAAATATATCGCTTAACTATTTAGAGCAGATATTTTCTAAACTTAAAAAAGCTGATCTAGTTAAGGCTATTAGAGGATCGAAAGGGGGATATATTTTAATAGGTAACCTAGAAGAAATAAAAATTTCCGATATTATGGACGCCGTTAACGAAAATTTTATAATGACTACCTGCTATAAGAAATCGGTTAAAACTTGCATGCCTGATACAATAAAATGTAATTCGCATAAATTATGGAAAGGTCTTGGTAAGCATATTAGAGATTATTTTGAAAATATATCGATTAAAGATGCTCTAAACTTAAATATACTCCTGTGAAATGAAGAGTTGGGATACGAAGATCAACTTGGAAAAGAGCAAGGAGTCTGTAAGCCGAGGAGCGGAGCGTACAGAAGTACGTGAGCATCCGAGGACTTACAAAGACGACATAGCCAATTTTTCAAGTTCAACGAGTATATATGATATATTTAGACCATAATGCTACTACTGTTATTGATCCTAGGGTTAAGGAATTCATAATAAGTTTAATGGACAAGGAGCTTAACCCTTCATCAGCACATAGCTCAGGTAGATTTGCTAAGAATATCATAGAAACGGCACGCTTGCAAATAGCAGCAGCTCTTAGTATAACCTTATCATCTAGAGAATATGATATTACTTTTACGTCATCGGGAACTGAAAGTAATAATTTAATAATGAAAAATTTTTATGACAGCGATATTTTTATTTCAGCTATTGAACATTTATCGATCTATAACCACATAAACTACGCTCCAAATATTAAAGTTATAAGAGTTAACACTCAAGGTTTGGTTGATTTAGAACATCTAGAAGAGTTGTTATCTCAAAGTAATGCTACTAAAAAATTAGTTTCTGTAATGATGGCTAATAATGAAAGTGGAGTTTTACAAGATATAACCAAAATAAGTGAAATAGCTAAAAAATATGATGCAAAATTTCATAGTGATTTAGTCCAAGGATTTGGTAAAATACCTATAAATATCAAAGTATTAGGGTTAGATTTTGTGACAATTTCAGGACATAAAATAGGAGCAGGGCAGGGTAGTTCAGTTTTAATTTCTAACTCTAATTTTCAAGTTACTCCAATAATTATAGGAGGAGGGCAAGAAAAAGGAATAAGATCAGGTACTGAAAATGTTTTAGCTATTGCAGGGCTTGGGTTAGCAGCTGAATTAATAACAAAAGATATCTCAAAGAAATATGTAAAAATCAAAAACTTACAGGAAGCTTTAGAGAAAAAACTAAAAGAATACCCAAACGTAAATATTGTTAGTAATAATGTAGCGAGGTTGCCTAATACTACCTTAATTACTATACCGAATACGGATGCACAAGTGAAATTCATCGGGTTTGATTTACGTAATATTTGCGTAAGCTCCGGCTCTGCTTGTTCATCAGGAAAAATATCTAAATCACACGTATTAACCAATATGGGTATGAATGAAGAAGAGGCAAAATCCTCTATTAGGATATCTTTAAGCCATACTAATACGGTAAGTGATATAGAGGCTTTTATAGAAGCCTTTGAGGAGATATACAATATATGAACTTTCAACCCATCATTGCGAGGAAAATTACGAAGTAATCCAGTAAAAAAATACTAAAATTAGCACTTTTTTATTATACTTTTTATTATTTTTCTGGATTGCCAAGCTCCCTACGGTCGCTCGCAATGATGAAAAACAAACTATTTAACATTTGTAACCATATGAACCCACAATTAAACAATTTAACCTTACCGATATATATGGATTATCAGGCAACAACACCGCTAGATCCAAGGGTAATGGAAGTAATGTTGCCCTATTTTACTACCAAATTTGGGAATCCTCATTCACGTAGCCATTCTTTCGGCTGGGAAGCAGAAAACGCCGTTGAAGAGGCAAGGAGTAGGGTAGCAAGGTTAATAGGAGCGGATACTAAAGAAATTATTTTTACCTCCGGTGCAACTGAATCTAATAACCTTGCAATAAAGGGAATAGCAAAATTTTACGGTAATAAGAAAAATCATATTATTACCGTAGTCAGTGAACATAAATGCGTACTTGACGCTTGCAGGCATTTAGAGCAAGAAGGGATAAAAATCACATACTTACCGATTAAACCAAATGGAATAATCGATTTAGAAACTCTAAAAAATGCTATTACTGATCAGACTATGTTAGTTTCAGTTATGGCGGTTAATAATGAAATAGGTGTTATTCAGCCTTTAAAGGAAATCGGGAAAATTTGCCGTGAAAGAGGCGTTTTTTTTCATTCCGATATTGCTCAAGGTTTTGGTAAAATTCCAATTGATGTTAACGAGTTTAATATTGATCTTGCCAGTATCTCAGGACATAAAATTTACGGTCCGAAAGGAATAGGGGCATTATATGTAAGGAAAAAACCTCGTGTGCGTGTTACGCCGCTCATAAACGGTGGCGGGCAGGAGAGAGGTATGCGTTCAGGTACGCTACCGACTCCTTTAATCGTAGGGCTTGGCATGGCTGCTGAAATAGCGTATAGTGAGATGGAAAAAGATACTAAGCACGTAAATTACTTGTTCGACAGATTTTTAAATAATATACATAGCCGAATTTCGGAAGTTTATTTAAACGGCGATAAAGATCAAAGATATAAAGGCAATCTAAATCTAAGCTTTGCTGGAGTAGAGGGGGAGTCAATTATCCTTGCTATTAAAGATTTAGCGGTTTCCTCCGGTTCTGCTTGTACTTCTGCTTCTTTAGAGCCGTCATATGTTTTGCGTTCCATGGGTATCGGTGAAGAGCTTGCCCATACTTCGATTAGGTTCGGTATAGGTAGGTTTACTACCGAGCAGGAAATTAATTACGCAGTAAATTTCATATGCTCAAAAATCGATAAACTAAGGGAATTAAGCCCTCTTTGGGAAATGATGCAAGAGGGGATTGATTTGAAGAAGATTAAGTGGGCAGCACACTAACATTGTCACCCCGCGTGGCTTGGCCACGGGGTCCAGTTTAAAATACTAATAATATTAGTATTTTAAATTATATTTTTGGATGCCGTGATCAAGTCACGGCATGACAGAATTGAAACTAAATTTTAGAGAATAACAATGGCTTATAGCAAAAAAGTGATAGATCATTATGAAAATCCGCGTAATGTTGGATCGCTTGATAAAGAAAATAAAAATGTCGGTACAGGACTAGTTGGAGCTCCTGCTTGCGGTGATGTTATGAAGTTACAAATCGAAGTTGATGATGACGGGATTATTACAGATGCTAAATTTAAAACATTTGGCTGCGGTTCGGCTATTGCTTCAAGTTCTTTAGTAACGGAGTGGGTTAAAGGAAGATCAGTAGAAGATGCCGAAACTATTAAAAATACTGAAATAGCAAAAGAATTGTCACTTCCACCGGTAAAATTACATTGCTCACTACTTGCTGAAGATGCAATAAAAGCAGCTATAGCTGATTACAAACAGAAAAAAGAAAGCAAAAAAGACTCTTAAAACATGAAAAATATTATTTCATTAACCGATTCTGCTGCAAAGCAAGTAAAATTGCTAATAGAAAAACGAGCCAAGCCTACCTTTGGTATTAGGGTAGGAGTTAAGTCAGGCGGTTGTGCCGGTCAGACTTATTACGTTGAATATGCCGATAGTAAAAATCAATTCGATGAAGTAGTTGAAGAAAAGGGCGTGCGGGTACTAATCAACCCAAAGGCATTAATGTATATTCTAGGTTCTGAAATGGACTATGTAGAGACTAAATTCAAATCCCAATTCACTTTCACCAATCCCAACGAAAAAGCTAATTGCGGCTGCGGCAAATCCTTTAGCGTATAAGAAGCTATCTGTAAACTTATTTTAAGGCTAATTAAATTCTTTTCTGCTGCAAATTATAAGTTTTTTTTGAAATAGGAACAGCTATTCCTGCAAAAATAATTGTTCTATAATCTATAATTTTCGCTAAAAAATCTCTTTAATTATCAATTAAAATAAGTTTACAGATAGCTTCTAACAATCCCACTTGATTAATTACACCATATGTTATTTATTAATACTTCAGAACTCAAATAAGTAATTTATATGGCACAAAGCATGTATATTAAAACCGGATGTAAAAGGAAGAATAACACTTGGTAAAAATTAGCTAAAGGAGTAAGTAGTTTTCACGTTATTGTTAATAGTAAAAAAGGACAAATTATTTTAGAACCCTATACGGAAATACCTTTAAAAGAAAGTTGGCTATTTAATAATAAAAAGGCTTTAACACAATTAAATAACGGTATTAAAGATTCTGCTAAAAGGCAAGTTAAATTTATAGAAGATTTCAGCAAATATTTAGATGATGACTTTTAAAATTCTTTACTATTCAAGCTAGTAAAGATTTGGAAGAACTTGAAAATAATAAAGGATTAGAAAAGCGTTTAAAAGCAGTAAAAAAAACACTGGCATATTTACAAATGAATCCTCGCCATCTTAGTTTAAATACCCATAAATATAAATCTATTAAAGGACATAACGGAGAAGAAATATTTGAAGCTTATGCTGAAAATAATACTCCTACTGCTTATAGAATTTTTTGGCATTATGGGACCAAACAAAGATAACATCACTATCTTAACAATTACAGTACATCCATAAAAAGCAGGTTGCGGTTGACTATTACACCAACAGCTTTATTTCAATAAAAATCATGCGAATCACCGGAAAATGAAATCTCCCAGCCTACTTTGATATGATTAGGGTCGCTTATACTATTATATTTAACTAAATCCTGAACAGAAGTACCATAATTTTGTGAAATTTTTGATAAAGTGTCTCCTGATTTTACTGTATAGCTTACTTTTACTTTATTCCCTGGATAAATCTTATCAGGATTAGCTTTAAACTGTTCGTTATTTGGAATAGTTAGCAATTGGTTAACTGTTAGACCATTTTTTGTAGTAATATATGATAAAGTATCACCTGATTTCACTGTATAAACTTTAGCGATGCGATTTGACATATTAACTCCTAAGATTGATAGCTTAAAAAGCTATCAATCTTTTGTTTAGAAATCAAGAGTAAAATGACTATAGTAGTTTTTTATCTATTGCTAAAAATCATTATTTCAGCTATGTTAAAAGCCGTTTCTATAATTAAATCAATAACAAAATTATGTCACAAAAATTAGGTTTTTGGGCGGTTTTTGCCTTAGTAACCGGCAGTCAAATCGGTACTAGCGTTTTTATATTGCCATTAAGTTTAGCACCATTCGGTATATACAGCATTTGGGGCTGGGTACTTTCATTATTCGGTGCTATGAGTATAGCACTGGTATTCTCTTGCTTATGTGCAAAATTTCCTAAAACAGGCGGTCCGCACGTTTATGTACGGGAAAGTTTCAGGGATAAAATAGCTTTTTTCACCGGTTGGACTTATTGGGTTATATCCTTTGTCAGTACAAGTATAGTAGTCATTTCGGCAATAGGCTATCTAACACCTTTTTTTAAATCACAAGCGATTTTAGATTTAATATTACAGATAATATTATTAGGTGCTATTACGGTTTTAAATTTAAAAGGTCCTGAAGTAGCAGGAAAAGCAGAGTTTTATTTAACTCTCTTAAAATTTGTTCCGCTGCTTGTGGTAGGTTTAGCTGCATTATCTCATTTTAATATAGATAATATAGCTATTGCCGAGGAAGTAGAGAGTTTAAGCATTCCGACCATTATGGGAAGAGTTGCACTTCTTACTTTTTGGGGATTTATCGGCATTGAGTGTGCAACTACTACGGCAGGAGCGGTAAAAGATCCGGCTAAGACTATTCCAAGAGCTATAATGCTCGGAACTTTCTGCGTAGCGGTTTTATATATTATTAATAGTATAGGTATAATGGGGCTAATCCCTGCTTCTGAACTTATTAGTTCTAAAGCTCCTTATGCTGATGCTGCTGCATTATTATTTGGGGGTAAATGGTCAAGCGTAATTGCGGTTATAGCTTCTATAATATGTATTGGTACGCTTAATGCTTGGGTACTAACTAGCGGACAGATAGCCCTAGGACTTGCCGAAGATGGATTATTACCGAAATTTTTTGCTAAGAAAAATAGCAATAACGCTCCAACTCACGGAATTATTGTAAGCTGTCTTGGCATTGTGCCGTTATTAGTCTTTACGGCAAATGATAATTTTGCCAAGCAGATCACACAAATAATAGATTTCTCGGTAATAGCGTTCTTATTCGTCTATTTAATTTGTAGCTTAGCATTTTTAAAAGTAATTCTTAGTTCAAAAGAAAATTTTTCTTATTATTATTTACTTATAGTTATGATATCTATTATCTTTTGTAGTTGGGTTATCTATGAAACACCTGTTAAAACTCTGATTATAGCTAGTTCCTTTACTATCCTTGGTATTCCTTTGTATTATGGATGGTATAAATGTCATTCCCGTCTATGAGCGTTGCCTAGGTGGTCAGCATCCAAGCGGGTAAGAGAACGACATGAGAGATATAAACATGACAAAAATCCGAATTAATCTACTTAGAAACTTATTTTCAAAATATAATATAGACGGTTATATAATACCGTCTAACGATAAATATATGAGCGAATATGTACCGGATTATGCTAAAAGGCTTGAATATATCACAGGTTTTACCGGCTCAAACGGTATGGCTATTATATGTAAAGATACTGCATTATTTTTTACTGATGGGCGTTATTTAGAGCAAGCAAGTAAAGAGCTTGATCTGCAAATTTTTAAGATTTTTAACTTAAAAGATATATCCACAACATTAGATAAAGATACTAAAATAGGATATGATTCTGAATTATTTACTTATCCTACTATATCAAATTTAATTTTACTAGATCCTGCGGTCAAGCCGCAAGATGACAATTTGTGCAAAATTAACGGAAATTTAGTTGATAAGATTTGGCAAAATCAGCCTCTAGAACCAAGCTCTAAAGTTTATTTACATGATATTAAATTTGCGGGTGTTAGTCATACTGATAAAATAAGTAAATGTTGTGAAATTGCATTGTCATCCCGTGGCTTGACCGCAGGATCTAATAATTATATGGATACCGTGGTCAAGCAACTAGATGACAACACTGAGGACTTTGCCTTAGTCATTCTTGATAGCTCCTCCATATGCTGGTTACTAAATTTGCGGGCTAGTGACGTTGCCTATACACCTTTAATGTTTGCAAAAGTAATTGTTACATCTACAAAATTATATCTATTTATCGATCCTACAAGAATTGATGCCGAAATTATTGATGCACGTCCTGAAATAACGATTTTACCGGAAAAAGAATTTGAAAATATTTTAAGAGATAGCGAAAATATTTTTATTGATGATACTATAGCCTCTGTTCATATAATGGACTTAATAGCTGATAAAAAAGTACAGAAAATTACCGATCCATGCTTAATGCTTAAAGCTTGTAAGAACGATGTAGAAATTAAACATGCAATCGATTTTCATATTAAAGATGCAGTAGCTTTATGTGAGTTTTTTGCTGATTTGGATAAATGTGTCATCCCGCGGCTTGACCACGGGATCTCAGAACACAGTGTGCAGCACAAGATCCCGCTACAAGCTCGCGGGATGACAAAGACTATAACCGAACACATCCTCGGTTTAAGGCTTACAGAGTATCGAGCTAAACAAGAGGGGTATGTTTCGGATAGTTTTCCAACTATTTGCGGATTTCAGGAAAATAGTGCCATTATTCATTATAGAGCTGACCAAAAAACTGCTAAGAAAATTAGAGTTCTTCCTTCTATAGGGCAGGGGATATTACTAATTGATTCCGGCGGTCAATATAGTGGTGCTACTACCGATATAACTCGAACAATCATGGTAGGTACGCCGACCGATGAGCAGAAAAAGCGTTATACGCAAGTACTTAAAGGACATATTGCTTTAGCTAAAGCCAAATTCCCTAAAAATATTGTTACAGGGGCTCATCTTGATATACTCGCTCGGCAATATTTATGGCAAGAAATGCTAGATTATCCACACGGTACAGGACATGGAGTAGGGAGCTTCTTAAGCGTCCATGAAGGACCGCAAAGCATAAATCTTCGTAATAAAACCGTACTTAAAGCAGGTATGATCTTATCTAATGAACCTGGATTTTATATTCCAGGAAAATACGGAATTAGAATCGAAAATTTAATGTATGTAAAAGAAAATAGCGAATGGCTTGAGTTTGAGACCTTAAGCTTAGTACCTTATGCTAGTAAATTAATTGATGTGAAACTACTTAATATTGATGAAATAAACTATATCAAGGAATATTATAATAAAATTAAAATCCAAATTTATTCGTTATTATCGTCAAATGCTCAAAATTGGCTTAATAATGAAATAAATTTATTTTTACAATCATTATTGTAATTGACGTTTCCGCTGTTTATTGGTATAAAGTCGATACATTTCTAATTTCTACATTGGGACGTCGCCAAGTGGTAAGGCAACGGTTTTTGGTATCGTCATTCGGAGGTTCGAATCCTCCCGTCCCAGCCATCCGTCAATTTCCGATGTTTTTACGAGGCTATCGAAAATCGAAAGGCGAACGCAGCATAAACTCAAGGTTTTCCTATGACTTCTGATACTTTAAAATATCTTAAAAAAGAACCAACAGATATTTATCAGTGGATGAAGCAAACCATGCTGCTTAATGCCAATCGTGAAGCTTATGATGATTTAAGAGAAAAATTTTCGCTATCTAGAATAATATCCTCAGTTAGTGAGTATGAATGCTACCAGGGGATTATTGCAGCAATCATTTTCTTATCTGGTTGCAGGAGAGATGGCAGCAAATATAATGCCTATCTTACAATCAGTATTTTTTGCCTTAGTAATTTGTCTCATTTTCGTAGTATTTCCAATGTCGCTGCTGCCAGGCGGTTATACTATCTTTAAGACCTGGATCATCTTAATTATTTGGGTAACTAGCTGGCCAGTGTTTTTTACGGTGATCCATTGTTTAGGAATGATTAGCCTAGCTGGTAAAGGCACAAGTCACCTTACTGGTTTAAATATCTTATCGCAGGGGAGTTTTTCAGAAATGGTGCTGCATGAGTTTGCAACGTTTCAGATGCTAGCAGCTTCAGTTCCGATGTTATCCTGGGCAGTATTAAAGGCGTGTGCCCATGCAACTACTACTTTGGCCAATCAATTTTCTCCAGTACCGGTTGCAAGTAATATTGGTACTAATATTGCTGATAATAACCTCTCTATGGATAATTACAACATCGGTAATAGAACAATTGCCCAGCAAAATCTTACCCCAACTTTACAATTGGCAGGAGGAATTATTGATGATGGGGGAATGAGAGTGACCAGTACTGATAACGGCAGACAAGTACTAACTGAGGCAGTAGACTCCTTAGTTAACAATTACCGCTCCTCTAAATTATTGCAAGATAGTTATCAAAGCCAGTTTATGAGCTCACAAAGTTATCTTGACTCATTAAATGATAGATATAGTGATTTAACTACTACAGGAAATTCTATAGCAACTGAAATAGGCAAAAGATTAAGCTATGAAGAGGCAAAATCCATTGGTATTACTGATAGCCAGTATCTAGCCTTGCAGCAGATGAATTCAGATAGCATCGCTGCTACTGATCATATTAGTAGTAGTAATAGAAAAGGCACAGGTACTAGTGCTGATATAGGTTTAAATATTCCTAGTCTGGGAGGAACAAAAGTTGCATCACGTAATGATCAAGAACAAGATCAAGGTAAATCTGTTAACCAACAGCAATCATATAATGAAGCATTGTCCAAGATTAAAAGTGCTACTAAAGATGGCAGATTAGGTCACACAAATAGTGATCTGCATTCACTTAGTAATAATCTAAATAATAATTTTTCTGAGCAACAGTCTGTAGGGCAAGAAATAGCAAAAACCAAACAAAATATAGAGCAATTAAGCTATAATATGAATTTATATATCACAAAACTCCGCTTCCATTGATCGTAAGTAATTTAAATGAACCGGTATTAAATAGCATCATTGCCAAAAATATTCCTGGCGTAAGTAGTAAAGAACAGGCTGCTATGTGGGCAAGTACTCACCAACAAGAAGCTGAACAAATAGCTTTAAACATAGCTAAAATTAATAATACTATACCGCAAAATTTAAGCTCTACAAGTAGATCCCATATTCCATCTAAAGAAAGCTTGCGATCAAGTTTTGATAAAAAAACTAAACAGTTAAATGATCAAGCGGCTATTAGTGGTATTGATGATAGAAAAAATGATATTTATGATAAAAATGTAGAACAAATGCTAATTAATAATGTAGATAATAATGAAGTAGAAAAAGTAAAGACTCTAGAGCAGTTATCTGATAAAGTAAAATATAAGAGGGAACAGCTTGAAGATGAATTTAATAAAACTCCTAAATCAACGATTATAAGAACTGGCCAGCAAATAGCAGATAATATTGGCATTAGCGATAAGGCGATAAAGAAAAGAAATATTAAACTACCAGGCTATAAAAATGAAAATAATTAAAAAGAAATCTATACAAAATATCACAAAATTAGCATTCATATTTATCTTACCATTAATATTTTTTAGCAGTGCTTTTGCAGAAAATACCACTAGTATTGTTAATGAAAAACCACAACCAATAGATCCACAAAGCAAGATTCAAGATCCCAATATTTTAGCAGAAGAGTATTTTAATATTGGAAGATCTCTTTATAAATTAGGTCAATATGAAGAAGCAATTAAAAATTATAATTTAGCCATTAAATATAAATCTGATTGTGCTAAATGCTATAACAATAAAGGCATGACTTTAAATACATTAAAACAATACCAAGAAGCAATAGACAATTATGACTTAACTATTAAATATGATTCTAGTTTTGCAGAAGCATATAATAACAAAGCAAATGTATTATGCACAATAGGAAAGCATCGTGAGGCAATAATATCATACAACCTCGCTATAAAAAATAAGCAAGACTTTGCAGCAGCTTATAATAATAAAGGTAGTGCATTAAATGACTTAGGAGAATACCAAAATGCAATAGAAAATTTTGATACTGCTCTTAAATATAATCCTAGATATCCGGAAGCTTATTACAACAAAGGAATATCTTTGATGTCTTTATGGCAACATCAGGAAGCGATAGAAAACTATGATTTAGCTATTAAATATAAACCTAATCTTATAGAGGAATATGAAGCAATAATTAAAGCTTTAAGGCAATTAGGTAATGATCTGATGGCTGGTGAGTTTGAAGAAAAATTAAAGATATTAAAAAATAATTTGTAATTCTATGATAGCCTAAAAGCCATGAAATGATCTGCTTTTGATTGATGTTCTACAAGCAAAAATAAGTAGCCATCTTGTTTATCAAATTTGCATGAGAATAAAACATCAGAGATAGAATCTTTTAAAGAGCTTTCTATAAATGTGGTGTTTTCCATTGCTAAACTAGGAAAATCTATTAAACTTTTAATATTTGGGGGCAAATGTGCATTAAAGAATTCATGGGCAACTAGAGGATTCTCCAGTGCTTTACGAAATATCTTATCATGCTTAGCTTTCTTCGTGCCTTTATCTGGATCACCCAGCAGGTTTCCTTGTTCACTCATATATTTACATTTTTTGAATAGCGATTCAAGATCAAGAAAATAAGAGTCCTAATATTATAGATAAAGTAGGTGATTGGTTTAAAGGGGTAGTAGAAGATATTAAGGATAGATTACACAGTAATGATAACTATTACCACTTAAGAGTGAGATCAAGATCATCTGCTAAAGTAGCAGAAATCCTAAGAAGCACTAGCACAAATTTTGCCACAAGCCATAAAGCCCAAGAAGAGCAAAAAAACTCTTCTCATAACCTCAAGAATTGTAATAAACAAGATACAACAATAAGTGTTAAATTACAAGAGGATATTATGGCAAAGAATAAAATAGATTATAATTCTATTAATAAACAAAAAGCAGTAGAATTAAAGCAACGATTATCATTTAAAGCGGAAGAAATAGGTAGAAATTTGCTAGGCAGTCCAAACAAGCATTTATCAAATAGTCAAGTGTTACGCTGGGAGAAAGATGGCAAAATAGTGATGAGGATAGGTGGCAGTAAACAGATGGTATGATTTTAGTAAAGGAGAGGGAGGAGATTTATTTACCTTAGTACAAAGAGAAAAAAATTGTGATTTTATAGAAGCTAAGAAATATTTACAAGATATGGTTGGTATATCAAACAATAGCAAGTTATTAGAAGATAAGATAAAAGAGCAATTTGACCAAAAAGTTAAGAATCAAGATCAACAAGCGAAATATGCTGAAATATCTAAGATAAAGAGAGCTTATATGAAAAATCAGACTCTGTAAAATATGTCATGCCCAATAATGTAGCAAAAAGATATTTTATCAGAACATCGCAGAATTAAAGACGTATTAACAAGATACCAACTAAGTAACGATCTTAGAACCAATATGATGTGGGACAGTAATAGCAAACAACATTATCCTGCATTAATTGCTTTTGCTAGAAATAAAGATGGTAATATTACCGGTGGACAATCAATTTATTTAAACAAAGACACAAATAATAAAGCTGATATTGAGGTTAATAAACGTTCATTTGGTAGAATCAGAGGTTCTTTTATTGAGATTAATAAAAATAACGAACAGCAGAACGTACAAAGCAGTAAAGATGACAACAATGCAGCAAGTAATATAACGATTATAGCAGAAGGGTTAGAGACAGCCTTAAGCATTGCGGAAGCCGGCATTAAAGGCAAAATTCTCTGTAGTTTAGGTATAAGTAACATCAGGAACTATGAACCTCTCAAAGGTGAGAGAATAATAATTGCTGCCGATAATGATGGTAAAGAAGCAGTATCACTTCATACCATAAATAAAGCACAGGAGGAATTAATTAGCAAAGGAGCAGCGGTAGCAATAATACGACCACCAGAAAAAGGTGATTTTAATGATGTGCTAAAATCTCAAGGAGCAGAATCAGTCAGAAAGATTATAGAGCCTGAAATAGCAAAATTAACAGCAGCAGCTAGCAATGTAGCTGGCCTTAAATCATCATTGAAAGCAAATGATAATAAAAAATCACAATTTAAGTCTATAGAATTACTATTTTCAAAAATGGTAAATAACGATAATAGTGAACTAAGTAATGTGCCACCACATCAAATCAAAGCTCTAGTCAAGTTTGGCACAGAAGAAAATATCAATACTGCCTTACAAATCTACAGAGAAAAAGGATTGGATTCTTGTATGCTCTACAGTCACAAGATTTGCATAGCAGCAATAGAGCAGAAGATACAGAAAGATTTACAAATTATGCAGAATAAATTTGATCCTAATTATAATCTTGGTGATCAAAGATTTTGTGATATAGTAGTATATGATTTTCAAGGTAAAAGTCATCTTGTTGCTGAAGATTATCTATTAGCCATTGGAAAAGATAAGAAAGTCATGCAGTATATAAATCCAGCTTCCGAAATAGGTAAAGCAATAAAAACTGAGATAAAGAACTGTTCTGAGATCAAGATAAATCGAGGTATCAGACTTTGATAGTACAACAAGCAGTATTGCTATACGAATTAAATAATAAATAAGTATATGGCACAAAAATTAAAACATGATGCTTTAGTAAAGAAGATTCTAACTGAGAAGATAGCAGCACAGGAATTTTTAGCACATTATTTGCCCTCAGATTTTAAGGAATTAATAGATTTAAAAGCAATAACAGTAGAAAAAGAGTCATTTGTTGAAGATGATTTAAAAAGAAAATATAGTGATATAATTTATTCAGTCAAAACTAAAGATCAAGAAAAAGCATTTGTCTATGTACTAATAGAGGCTCAATCTAGTTGTGATTATTGGATAGCATTAAGATTATGGAAATATATGCTGCTTCTATGTGAGCGTCATATGACAAATAAAGAGAAGTTACCATTAATTTGTCCATTGTTAATATATAATGGTTCTGAAGTATATAGTGCACCAAGAAATTTCTGGGAATTATTTACAAAACCAGAGCAAGCAAAGAAACTAATGGTTAAGGATTATCAACTAGTAGATTTGCAAAATCAGTCTGATGATGAGATAGCGAAGAAGAAACATCTTGGGATGATGGAGTATTTTTTAAAGCATATATACCAAAGGAATATGCTAAAACTATGGGATGAGTTTTTAACTAGATTTAAACCAAGTTTAATAATGGATAAGGAATCAGGATATATTTACTTAAGATCGTTTTTATGGTATACTGATGCTAAGATCTCTGAAGAGAAGCAGCAAGAATTAGAACAAATAATAGTTAAGCATTTATCAACAGAAGAAAAAGATAATATTATGAGAACAATAGCACAAAAATACATAGATGAGGGTATTCAGCATGGCATAATTCAAGGCATTGAAAAAGGTATTGAAAAAGGAAAAGCTGAAGGAAAAGCTGAAGGAAAAGCTGAGGGGATTCAAATTGGTGCAATGAAAGGAAAAGCTGAGGAAAGAGTAGAAATAGCAAGAAAAATGCTATCTCAAGGTTGTAATTTTTCTTTAATTTCTAGTGTTACTGGTCTTGAAGAAGATTTTATTCGTTCTTTATCATAAAATATTATTGATAGTGTTTGCTTTATTAATAGTTTATTTTAAATCGATAAAATTTTTTAATACCGCCTTAGTAACAAAGTTCATAATGGTAAATTAGCGATTTTAAGGGGTGTTATAATACGATTTTTTGTGTTTAGGTTTCCTTATCAAATAATTAAAATCGTTTAAAAATGCTATTAAAATGGTTTTTACATTCAAATCAAGTTTGTAAATTCATTTGTAATTTCGTAATAGGAAAATTACCAGCAAGTTTTACATAACAAGTAAGATCTTCTAAATTCATGATTTCAGATGGCATGACTAATAATTTTCTTCGCTCGACGTGATGCATGTTTACTCCATCACGCATGGAGTGGGCTCCGTATGAGAGGTTTTCTTGAGTTTCAATAATTTCTTGCTCACCAAGCATTAAAGCAGATCTTTGAGCCGTTTTCTGGTCACTTACTCGGAAGATAAATTTGCTACCAAATAGATCAAGCATTGAATTACTTCCTGCAAAACCATATATTTCTTCTAATTGATAAATATTCTGCACACCAGCAACAAAACAACCACCATATTTCCTGCTTTCAGCTAAAGCTATAGGCAGTGCAGATATCTTTTGGTAGCTCATCAATAATAAACCACATATTTTGATTGGTATTATTGATCTTTCTATCCATTAATGCTTTTATCGCTATACTAATCCATGCAGCAATAAGTGGTCTTAGCGTGACTCTTTGATTAGGAGCAGCTGTAATAAATAGCCAGCCCGTTTCTTCACTAAACCATTTTCTAATATAAAACTACCATTAGGCTCCAAATGTTTTAATGAGGCAATATTCTTGCTAATAGTTGCCTGAATACTGGCAGATGTTTCAGGAGCACTACTGCTTATAATACCTGATACAGCAGTCGCCTTAAAAATCCTAGCAAATTCTTTATTACTTGAGTAAGTTATAGCATTAATTAACTTTTTAATATCTTTGCTATCTTGATATATTTTCAATCCTTCAGCTAACACTAATTCAGCAGTTTTAGCAAAGAAGTCATCTAATTTAGGATTATAACTACTAAAACTACTTGCTATATCATCAAAATCAGAAATCTCGTTGCAATCATTCCATGGTAGCCAGTGCTCACTCCCTGTTGCAAATGGATTAAGCAGTTTATCAAAATTAGGATCAAAAAACTTATGAAAGCTACCTGTTAAATCAACAATAATCGCTCTACCACACTCTTTCCTAATCTGAGGTAATAGCTCATTTAGCATATTGGTTTTACCGCTACCAGTAGTACCAGTAATAAGAATGTGTTTTCTTTCACTATTTTGCACTAATGGCAACCCAGAAAAACAAATGTTAGAAGCTTGTTTGTTTTTATAAAGCATTTTTGCTAAAGCTTTAGCTTCTATAAAATCTGCTCCCCTAAGCTTATCTTTTATCACAGCTTTACTGCCTTTACGAGCAAAAAAGAGGATAGAGATGATTGTACTTATAGTAAAAACAATAATTATTTCTTGCAAGGCTGAATACAATAAAAATTTTCCAAATTGATTAATATGACGCCCATAGGGTGTAACATGCCAAAATTTATGAATAAATTCTTTAGCATGACGATATACCCAAACTTTTTGCTCTAAATAATAAAATTTGATTCCTATTTGCTCTAATGGATAAAAATGCTGCCCTATAGCAAGTTTTAATTGTACATATCGCTTTATGATAAAATAATATAAACTCAGTAAAGATAATTTCTGAAATATACGCAACATCAACCACGCTAAAACAGATACCAAGCCAATCATTAAAGCATTAATACTGCCTTGCCCGAGCATTCTCATCTGATGAGAGCAAAAATCTGAGAACCCCGAGTAAAATCATTTTGATTTTGGTAACTCATGAGTAATTAACTATAGTGTAAATTGTTGCCGGCACTAACACAAATAATCTTCACTTACCTAAATTTATAAATTATTTTTGAGTATTTATAATTTTTCTTCCAAATAATCAGCCATACGGCTATTACCTAATTTTCTTAAACTTTTAATTATTTTTTCATATTCCCCTATAATGTTAGGTCTATATTTAAGGTGCTAAATTAAAATTCTTTTTAGCTTCTTTATTATTTTCTAAGCGTAATAATGCAATGCCCTTTGCTAAATAATTTTCTGCATAATCAGATTGATACTGAATAGCTAGGTTATAATTTTTAATGGCTTCTTGGTAATTGCCTAGTTTTTCAGAGGCAATACCCTTATTATGGTAAGATACCATATCATCGCTTTTATAGCGAAGAGCCATATCACAAATTTCTATCGCTTGCTGATATTTGCCCAAAAGGTTTAAAGATATTGACTTATTAATATATGCTTCTATGTAATTTGGTTTGTATTTTAGAGCGGTATCGTAGTTTTTTATTGCCTCTTGATATTGTCCTAGATACATTAAAGATATGCCTTTATGATTATAAGCATCTGCATAATTTGGTTTATATTTAATTGCTAAATTACAATTTTCTATTGCTTCTTGATGCTGTCCCAAATTTATTAAAGTAATCCCTTATTATAATAAGCTTCGGGATATTTTGGGTTATATTGCAGTGCAAGATCATACTGTTCTATTGCTTCTTCATATTGACCTAATTTATAAAGAGATCTTCCAATATTAAAATACTCTTCTGCTAAAATATTGGGATCTTGAATCTTGCTTTGTGGATCTATTGGTTGTGGTTTTTCATTAACAATACTAGTGGTATTTTCTGCAAAAGCACTGCTAAAAAATATTAATGGTAAGATAAATATGAATGCTAATTTTGTGATATTTTGTATAGATTTCTTTTTAATTATTTTCATTTTTATAGCCTGGTAGTTTAATATTTCTTTTCTTTATCGCCTTATCGCTAATGCCAATATTATCTGCTATTTGCTGGCCAGTTCTTATAATCGTTGATTTAGGAGTTTTATTAAATTCATCTTCAAGCTGTTCCCTCTTATATTTTACTTTATCAGATAACTGCTCTAGAGTCTTTACTTTTTCTACTTCATTATTATCTACATTATTAATTAGCATTTGTTCTACATTTTTATCATAAATATCATTTTTTCTATCATCAATACCACTAATAGCCGCTTGATCATTTAACTGTTTAGTTTTTTTATCAAAACTTGATCGCAAGCTTTCTTTAGATGGAATATGGGATCTACTTGTAGAGCTTAAATTTTGCGGTATAGTATTATTAATTTTAGCTATGTTTAAAGCTATTTGTTCAGCTTCTTGTTGGTGAGTACTTGCCCACATAGCAGCCTGTTCTTTACTACTTACGCCAGGAATATTTTTGGCAATGATGCTATTTAATACCGGTTCATTTAAATTACTTACGATCAATGGAAGCGGAGTTTTGTGATATATAAATTCATATTATAGCTTAATTGCTCTATATTTTGTTTGGTTTTTGCTATTTCTTGCCCTACAGACTGTTGCTCAGAAAAATTATTATTTAGATTATTACTAAGTGAATGCAGATCACTATTTGTGTGACCTAATCTGCCATCTTTAGTAGCACTTTTAATCTTGGACAATGCTTCATTATATGATTGCTGTTGGTTAACAGATTTACCTTGATCTTGTTCTTGATCATTACGTGATGCAACTTTTGTTCCTCCCAGACTAGGAATATTTAAACCTATATCAGCACTAGTACCTGTGCCTTTTCTATTACTACTACTAATATGATCAGTAGCAGCGATGCTATCTGAATTCATCTGCTGCAAGGCTAGATACTGGCTATCAGTAATACCAATGGATTTTGCCTCTTCATAGCTTAATCTTTTGCCTATTTCAGTTGCTATAGAATTTCCTGTAGTAGTTAAATCACTATATCTATCATTTAATGAGTCAAGATAACTTTGTGAGCTCATAAACTGGCTTTGATAACTATCTTGCAATAATTTAGAGGAGCGGTAATTGTTAACTAAGGAGTCTACTGCCTCAGTTAGTACTTGTCTGCCGTTATCAGTACTGGTCACTCTCATTCCCCCATCATCAATAATTCCTCCTGCCAATTGTAAAGTTGGGGTAAGATTTTGCTGGGCAATTGTTCTATTACCGATGTTGTAATTATCCATAGAGAGGTTATTATCAGCAATATTAGTACCAATATTACTTGCAACCGGTACTGGAGAAAATTGATTGGCCAAAGTAGTAGTTGCATGGGCACACGCCTTTAATACTGCCCAGGATAACATCGGAACTGAAGCTGCTAGCATCTGAAACGTTGCAAACTCATGCAGCACCATTTCTGAAAAACTCCCCTGCGATAAGATATTTAAACCAGTAAGGTGACTTGTGCCTTTACCAGCTAGGCTAATCATTCCTAAACAATGGATCACCGTAAAAAACACTGGCCAGCTAGTTACCCAAATAATTAAGATGATCCAGGTCTTAAAGATAGTATAACCGCCTGGCAGCAGCGACATTGGAAATACTATGAAAATGAGACAAATCACCAAGGCAAAAAATACTGATTGTAAGATAGGCATTATATTTGCTGCCATCTCTCCTGCAACTAGGTAAGAAAATGATTGCTGAAATAACCCGCGAGTAGCATTCATACTAACTAGCTGAGGATATATTCTAGATAGCGAAAACTTCTCTCTTAAATCATCATAAGCCTCACGATTAGCATTAAGTAGCATGGCTTGCCTCATCCACTGGTGAATATCTGTTTGCTCTTTTTTAAGATATTTTAAAGTATCAGATGTCATTGTCATAGCTTTTAATCTACTTGCTAATATCTCTTGCCTACCCGAGCTAATACCTATATCATTTGCAAATTGAGTCAACAAGCCATCATTTAATTCTTTATTAATGGCTACCTTAATTAAAGGAGTTGCCTGCCTGCAGGTTTTAAAAGAAATAGCAGAATTACTTGGATCTTTATAATAAATACCAAAATTATTGGGCATATTTTGTTCGATAAAAGCAATGATGTCACTAGCTCTTTGTGCTTCTGCTTTTTTACCTAAAATATTGCCGATGATGTAAGGTTTCATAAAACATTGTCTTAAAAATTCTTTTGTATTGGTTAAAGTTACTGGATCTTCTATGTGAATATCTTTGATTTTACCGATAGCTTTTGCCCCAAACAATAATACAGTATAATTTATCTCTCTTAATCACGCATCACAATATGGGATTAAACTAAGTTAATAGTATCAGGAATATAGAATTGTAAGGTGAGATATTAAAGATTATTGTTCATGATACAGAATTAGATTGCTACAAAAAACAAAAATATATGAGTCAAGAATTAACTGAAGGTTAATATGATTGCTAAATCTATTAGTGTTACTATAGATAGTTCTTTTGCTAAGAGTCGTTATAGTAAAGGATAAATCAATAATATAGTAATTAGGTTTGGTATAGGTCTCAGAACTTCTTGATTTTTTAATTATTTTGTAAGATTATCAATAATTTTTGAGTTTTTAATGTTTATTAAAATAAATTTACAGTTAATAATTTTAATACTAAAATTATGGCAATAGGATGATTTAATTTTTTAAAACTTATTTCATGGTGATTAAACATGACTAAAAGAAAATTGGATTGTGTAATCAAGGAGAGTATACAAATTAATATAATGAATAAGAAAAGAAAATTAGAAGATAATGCTGAAAAAGGTATAATTTACCAGACTTCTAGCGTATCAGGTACAATGTATTCTGATAAAAGTATTAAATCATTATTAAAAAGTTATTTACCAAATGCAAACATAGAGGATATTTACTTATTTAAAGTAATAGAGGATCATGTATATTATAATTTTGTAAATAATTTAAAAACCAAATTAATATATGAAACTAAAGATAAAATAGTATCAGATGATAAATTTTATGTCATAATTGAACAATCTATTAATCAAGATCAAAACATATCTTCTGCGATCCTACTAAAACTGTATAATAAAAACCAACTTGAAATATTACCTGTAATAGACAATGAAGATACTGTAGATTTATTAAAAAATTTAAAAAAACAATTAAAATTAGGGTCTGAAGAATTAAAAAAATTACGCATAATTACTGATGATATACCTGAATGGTATAATGCTCAATTACCAATCAATATTAGCAATCTCATAGAAATAATAAAATTAAGTATAAAATATAAATCACCTCACCAAATACCAGATGATAAGATTATAGAAATCATGAATACTCCTTATGCAGAATATGAAAAATCACATCAAGAATTACTGAATGGATTAAAATTAACTGATGATGAAGAAATAGATCAATTAAGCTTAGTTGATAAGAATCAAGATGAATTTGTTGCAAGTGCCAACATAAAAAAAGCAGTATCCTGGGATCCGGTAGTAGAAGATAATGAAGGTCATACAATAAGAAGAAAAAAACATAAATTTAAAGTTAAAACAAAAGAAAAAGATGAAGTTGAAGAATATTTTGAACAATGCATTACATCTTGGAATTGGGATCAAAAAATATGGGAAGAGAGATATTTTAATACTAATAGATTAGATTCTGATAAATTTAAGGAACTAATCGATAAATATTGTGATGAAATAATAGTAAAGAATTTAGGAAATCAAGTTTTAAGTAAACATCATTATGATAACTGTAACAATACAAGTTGTAATCATACAGAATCACATAAGTCATTAGATAAAATTATTGAAGGATATGTTTTTTTAATAAATTATTCCCCTAACTTATTTACTCTTTTAAAGGAAAATCAAGAAATTGCATTTAGAGCTTTTTCTCAATGTGATGTTGATGTTTTAGGATTTTATAAGGCTCATCCTGAACTAAAGCTAACAAGTTTAATTGGAAAAAGAATTGGGAACATAGATATAGTTGTAAAAGATCAGGGTAATATAATTAATCCTATATCTTATGACAAGATTGATACTGAAATACTGATTGATGTTACAAATTATGACCAAGAAAATTCTGAATTAAAATTAACTGGTAATATTACAGATAATCATGAGCAGCTATCCACTATTTAAAGTTATCTTAATTTTTAATAAGTAATACTAAAGATTTATATAAAATGAGTCGAGAAATTTCATTAGTTATAGAGTCACTATATAGTGCTATTACAAAATATTTTAGTGATGATGAGTCAAATTTATCTAAAATTAAGGAGTGGTTTGAATTAAACGTTCGTGGTGGTGATCAATTAATAGCTAATAGAAGTAAAGTAAGTGCTATATGGTTATATAAACAGTTAAAACAACATAAACCAAATATATTAGCTCAGAAGTTAGTTAAAGAAGCTTTAAACGAGCAGTTAAAATTAGAAGCAGCACAAATCGTAGATTATTTTACAAGTCAGCAAGATAGTGAAAAAATCATCCTATTATATTATAAATATAAACAAGGATATAAATCACTACAAATTGGACAAGAAGTTAATAGACCAGTTCAACAACTACGTAAAACTATAAAAAAATCTATAGCAGAACATTTAAAAATAAGTCTAGATATAGACAACGTTAAAGAGATTACGGATGCTCAATTTAAACAAGAAATATCTAATAAAATACCTGAGCACAGGTTAAATATAATTGAAGATTATCTAAAAGATACAGGATATAACAATCAAGTTACTCGTGGTATTACTATAGATGACATAAAAAATATAATACAAAATAATGGATTAACAGATAGTAAGCTAGGAGAATATATAGAGCAAATCTATAACCAAGGAGTAATACATGAGGTTATTAGCGATACTGAAAGTGAAGATACAAGTTACAGAACCAGTGATAGTAGCACAAATGATCGGACAGAATATAATAAACTAATTAAAAAGATTAAACATCAAGCAGAAGAGCAATTAAATAAGCCTATTAATAAAGTATTATTAGAAATTGATAATAATGCCAATCAAAAGCATGGACTTAGAATAATAAAATTATATGGTATTAATAATCTTAATATAGATATAGAAGTTAATGAACAAGCAACTATCGATAAAGTATCAATAAGAAGGAATGGAAGTGGTAGTACACAAGACAATCATACTGTTCCTGTATCCACATTCCTTAAAGCTTTAGAGAAAAATCTCAAAAACAAAGAGCTTACAGAAAATACGGTCAAGAATTTACTACACCAATATGGAAAATATTTGCAAGATAGTATATCAAATCCTGAGCAAAGGAGAGAACCACAACACACTTCAGAATTTGACTGGATAAAAGATCAAATATCTGGTTTTGATAATAAAATTCCAGAGCAAAAACGATATATAGTTGAGAAATATATTATACCTTTTATATTTTATAAGTGGAATACCAGAGTTGAAGCTACTTTTAGAGCAGTAAAGGAAGCTACAGCTTATGGAGTAGAGGGTAATTTAATAAAAAAAATAAATAAACAATTTAATGAATTAATCAAAAGTCTTAAGAATGGAGAAATACAATCAATTAATAATTTAAAAGAAAAAATTAATGAGATATTACCTGAATATTGTAAATCTATCGATTTACCTCCTGAAAATCAATTAACTCCTCAAAGTCTTGGAGTTGTTATCAGTGATGCAAGAAGATTATTTAAAGTATGGTTTTCATTACTGGAGAATGTGGATAAAAATCTAGGGTTGCGTTCACTCTTAGATAGTAATGGGTCAAATGACTATAAATCATTTAAAGAAGAGTTTTTTAATAGGCAGAAATTTGGTGAGCAGATAATTGATTCAAAGCAACAATTAACTAGAAAACAAAAACAGAGTTTAAAGAATAAGTTAAGTGAATATATAGCAAACAATCCTGAGACAGTAGATTCAGGGGCTGATCATAGTGAATTTGATCAAAGTTCTTCATCTGATGCTCTTTCGCCAGGAAGAGATGAAGATGTTGATGTGATACTGGAAAAAGTAGAACAAGCACCAATTAAAATTGAATATACAGCTGATAAAATTAAATTAATACTTCAGAATTATTTACCACAAAAAAATATAGAACAGGTTTATTTAATAGATGCTTCAGATCAATATCACAGTTGCATAGATAATTTAAAACAAGAATTAATACGAGAAACTAAAGACAAAATTGTATTTAGTGACAAGTTTTATGTTGTAATAGAAAGATCAAACGAACAAGATATTATATCTTCCGTAATTTTATTGAAGTTATCCAATAAAGGAAATAAAAATCAACTTAAAATATTACCTATAACAGATAGTGAAGATACTGCAGATTTGTTTAAAAAACAATTAAAATTAGGATCTGAAGAATTAAAAAAATTACGCATGATTACTGATGATATACCTGAATGGTATCATTCTCAATTATTAATCAATATTAGTAATCTGATAGAAATAATAAAACTAAGTATCGAATGTAATGCTCCTTGTGAGGCTCAAGATAATGAGATAGAAGAAATAATGGGTGAATCTTCTATAGAATATGAAAAAATACATAAGAGTATTTTAGATCAAGTAAATAGTAGAGTAAGTATTGGAGAGCAAGCTGGTACGAGTGGTATATTAAAAAGGAAAGGAATAGATGGTGGTGATTCACCTATAAAAAAAGTAAAGTTTAATCTAGAAAATCTAGAGGAACATAGAGATAATATAAATTTGCAAGCATCTGGCTCTGGTTGTTCTACTCGTACTTCTAGTAAGAAACGTCTTAAACGTGATCTATGTCAAGAAGAAGAAACTAAAGAGATATTTCCATATGAACCATTGGAAGAAAATGTCGCAGAATCTTCTAAAGTCAGTGCAAGACTATATTCACAAATAGCATATCTTGTAGCTTCAGAGCATCCAGAACCTACTAATCCAAACATCAAGCCGGACAATGTTCTTACTTATGCACTAAATATAGGAGATATAATTAGTGAAGGAGAAATAAACCATAGTTTACGAGAACAGGAATTATTACAAACTCATTATCAGGAAGCACAAGACTTCTGTAATACATACCCTAAAGATACGATATTAGATTTAGTAGGAGCAGAAATTGATTTATCAAGTCGTGCTTGGTTATTTGATAATGGTAAACATTCCTTATTAGTATCATATGATGGCAATCGCTATCAGATATATAGTCCAGATTTGAACTATAGACAAAGCTTTCAAACCAAAGAAAGAGTAAGGTTTACAGATATAGAATTATATGCTGAAGCATTTTTTAAATGGCGTAGTAATAGTATAGAATATGATTTGTTTACTTTAAAATCAAATGTACCGGAAATCATTACCAGTAGAATAAAACGAGCTAAATTTTGGCATCCTGATCAAGTTGTTTCTGATTTAGTATTACTTGACAAAGGATCTTTTTCAAAGATAGAGGAAATACCAGCAAAAGTAGTAAGAGAGTTATTCTTTTTAGATGGTACAGTACCGGAACTTATGGCATTGCATGAGAACTTTTTTGCTCAATATTCAGGAAAAATTTCTATTAGAGTAGAGGAATTACATAATGTCTTATCATCTTTAGATCCACAAGCAAGTGAATCTTTAGTTAATTTAGTAAAACAATATAACTTCCGGGTAGATACTGCATATATTAATAATATGCCAGAAAGTACAAAAAGTTTACTACATTCTTATCATAACGAGGTTAGCAACAAGTTAAAAACATTAGAATCTATTACTATTAAAGATTTATCTGATTTATCTTGGCAAATCATTGCAGACAAAATGTTGGAACATCCTGAAATTTCATCTGAATTAAGAGAGTTATCATTACAGAGCGTGAAGGAGTTACATTCTGTAGCTGCTACGCGTGCTCATGCACTTGGGATAACTGGTCAAACATTATTTTTCTTGCCTGATATCATTAGATCAATGAACACTGGTAATTTTGAAGGATTGCAAAAAACTAGTGAGATGATGTTAGGAGATATGGCCTTTAATAAGATGTATGATTCACTAATAAGTAAATTGGGATCAGTATTACCTGAAAGTAGAATAGCATTACTTAAAAAATTACCAATAACAAGTCCTATATTTAAGATATTAACAATTCATGCAATTATAGAATTACATAAACAATTAAATAACTTGCCTGCTGATTCAGAAGAAGCCGGCATTATCAAACACCAATTAGGAGAGCAATATTTTACCATAGGATTAATGGTTGCAGAGTTATTTGGACTAGAACTAGGTCCATTATGGATAGGATTGATGGCAGAACAATTAGTTTATGGAGCAATAGCCTTAAGTAAGCAGTATCACTTAGATATTTCATTTGGTGAAGCGTTCTTAATGAATTTAGGCTTTGAGCAAGATAAGTTACAATCAATACTTACAGAAAGACAATTAGTTGACCTTAACCTATCTTTAGTCGATAGATTGAGTACTCAAATAAATACTAGTTATGGTTTAGTAATAATAAAAGTACCTAAAATGTCATATGATGCACCTCAGGTAGGAAATACTGTGATTGAGTTTAAACCTCAAAATAGTCATTTCTGTATGGAGGATAATGTCTTTTTAGAAAAGAACTCTGGTTATAAGAGAATTTCCTCTGTAATTAGTGATGAACAAAACAACAATTGTGTTGACACTGCTGCATTACAAATATCTGGTGATGGTCTTGCAGCACTGTATGGTAACAATAATAGTACAGAGCAACAATCTATTTATGTTAATTTTGATCCTAATGAAGGAGATATGAAATTACATTTTACTAAAGAAGGATTAAGTAGGTTAGATAAGTTAAATAATCATCAACAAAATAATACTAATGCTACTAGTCCATATGTGGTTACTGCTCAAATATATCATAAACCTTATCCAGATCAGATTGGATTATTTGGTAATAAAAATCATAATTTTATATTAAATGATGATAGCAAGCGTATAGCTAGTAACTATTACCTAGATGGTACTAGCTCTTTTGGATTAGAAGATAATTCTATCTCTACAAGTATAAAGTTTTTAAATAGCAAGCTCTTTAAAGGATATAACGCTTATATAAGCGGTAATACAAGTGATATGCAAGTAAGAAGTATCTATTCAGATGATATCACCAGTCATATTGTTTTAAAAAATAAAGATTACTTAAAGCTTAACTTAGAACATCTTCTTATAAATGGGAAATTAACTATAGATATTCCAAATATAGAAATATTATATGCCAAAGGTGCTACAATGCTACAACATCATCACAATAATAATATAATAGAAGTAAGTCCTAATGTACTAACATTTAAGCTATTATTAGCAGCACCTAGTATTAGCAGAATTGATATTAAGAATAAAAACACTTTTGATGTTATTATAGATATAGCACGACATCTTAATAAGCATGCTTTTACGTTATCTATGAAGGGCCTACATACTGAGTACAAATCGTATTATACTTTTATAGTAGATGATTTACAATCTGTATTAGATGAAATGACCTTTACTAATAGAGGTTTTCCTCGGTATTTTATTTTTGTTTGTAGTAGTAGAGGATCCGTGCAAGGATGGTGCAAGATTAATAATAATCCTAAAAAAAATATCATATCCATAAAAGGGAAAATAGATGAAAGAGATGGCATACTAACCATCGAAGATAAGAAGTCTGTCTTAGAGATTGTTAAAAATACAAATAAGCTACCTCAAGATAATAAGCATATTGAGGTAATAAATTATGATAATGTAGTAGCATTAGAAAATAGTTTAAAATTTGAGAAGGTTTTAAAACATGCTAATTATAATATCAGTGCTTATTATAACTACATTAATAAAAATGATTTATTAGGAAATTGGCATACCATAGAATTTTTTGACACTAATAGTAATTGTACTATACTACATCATTTTAAGCATGATAATAATATACAAATTAATGAAGTTAATTATCTAATAAAGGAAAATAAAATTTATGCTCTTCCACAAGATAACATTGATGGTAACAATTTACTCAGGAATTATGCTGAAAAACCAGTTCCTATTTTCTTCAATGTATCATTAGGTGATAGTCAAATTTCTTTAGAAGAGAAGATCATTATTAATAACTCAACCTTATATAATTTACCTGATACAACAAGCTTAGTTTTTCAGAAATCTAATGTTGAAATATTCCCTATTTCTCTCAGATTTTTAAAAGATAGTTTTAAATATATTAAAAGTGATTCAAGTCAAGAACATTCAACATTATTAATGAATCAAAATCAAATAAGATTCATTACTATTGAACGTAATATATCGATCTACAGTGGTAATAATCTAGAACAATTACAAGTGATTTCTACAACATATGATAAAAAAATAAATGAGAACCCTTATCATATAAATAATAATGATCTTACAATTAGTCGATATGGTAGTAATTCATCTATACATAAAGTTATGCTATCTAATGAACTTGGTACACAGCACATAAATATTATACTAAATACTGGATGTAATATATTTAGTACAAATTGTTTCACGAGCCAATATGAATTTAATTGCCTAAACACACCTATTGAAATAAAAGATAATACTCATTCTACTAGTATTAAATTCAATCAGTATAATTATATCAAGACATTGTCCTCTCAAAAACTGGAAGTACAATGTAATGATAATATAGTATCAACTATACACTTAAAAACACAACAAGATTTGGTACTATACAATCTTGTAATACAAGGTGAATTAAAAGTTGCTGCTAATAATGTAACCATTTTACATGCAAAGAGTGTGAACAATGGTTACATAATGGTAGAAGAAACTACAAAAGATTTTAAGATGATATTAGGAGGGTATATTCATATTGATCAACTTAGTACGGGATTTACATCTAAACTTGATATAATGCCTATACGTATGGATAATGATAATATGCAGTTAGTATATGAGTATACGGAGAAGTATCCTATACCAGTCTATACTGTAAAATTAGAACATATTAATCAAAATCTTTTTGATAGTATAGATGTATCTACTAATCTAAAAGAGCAATATGTTTATTTTAGAACACCTGGCGGAGCATTGTGCAAGTGGTCTTGTACTTATTATTTTAATAATGATCTTAGTTTTATATTGGAAAACGATTATCATGTTCGGAATGTTTTTAAGATTCGAGGTCAATTATACGATGATAAGAAAGGTTCATTGTCATTAGAAGGAGATAAATATATTTTAAGAATTTATAATCAAGCAAGAGAATTAGACTTAGAAGAAATAAAATATCATGATCAACCATTACAGTACCATATAAATAAAAACTTGTCATTTGAAGGTATTATACCAATATGTAATGCATCTTATTATTGTTACTATAATTTTTCTCCCAATTTATCAATAACCAGTAAGAACCAAGTGAATTATGATAGTACTCATAATATATTAGTATTTATACGAGATAATTATAAAGTATTTTATCACTTCAATCATCAAGATATAGAACCAGTTTATAATATAAATAATGTTTATTATAATATAACAAGTAATGAAATTTGTGCTACGTGCAATTACAATCAATCATTGAGTAGTATAATTTTATTAAAGTATCAAAATAATGATACCGTGCCAATTTGTTTCAATAGTATGTTACAAAATGCTAATATCACGAAATATAAAGATGGTTTATTTATTAATAATTGTTTTTTAGATAAAATAACTGAAAAGACGATGATTAATTTCCAGGATAGTAAAAACCATTCTTTTCAAGAGTTATTGAGTAGTACTAATCCACGCTTGCGTCGTGCTATAAAAGAAGATAAGCAAAATTCAGAAGCAACAGCATCTGTAACCATAGATGAACAACAAATTAATATGAATGATGACTTAGCAAATAGTAATACATATAATGTAGCAAGATCAAGTGCATCTATATTAGAACCAAGTTTTTCATTTAATAATGGATTATGGAGTTGGGTTCGGAATAAATTATCTAATTTAAGTTTTAAATTATTACCAGAAGCAGATACTGCTACTCTCGACAATAATAAATCCTTTAATGATATTTATAAACTAATAAAACAATTTAATAATCATCCATCTGATACTCAAATAAAGAAACAAAATCATGAAACTGAAGCAGAAAATAATAATATAGATAACAATGAAAATTATAATCTATATTATAATGATATAGATAACAGTAAGTCATCTTTGTCAGATTATCTTTTAATAGATGATCCTGGTAATGACCAAGGAAATTTACAAACTGTAATAAATTCTATAGATATACCTAATAATCTGTCGTTATTAACATTATTAATAGGGCAGTTTTTTGGTACCAATAAGGCTTTATCTAATAATCCTTATATATCTCCTGAACAAGAAAAAAATAGATATATAAATGAGTTAAACAAAACAGTAAAAAGTGCAATATCAGAAATGAAGACAAAATATGGTAAAAGACAGATAACTAATGAGGAATTAGAAGATATTTTACCAAGTCTAGATATATTATTTAATGGTCAAGAAGAGTTAAATTATAACAATTATTCTACATCTATTCTTGGCAAAATAACTGAAATATGTAATCATATATATGATTGTTTGGGATATGAAGCAAATTAATAGAACATTGTTGTTATGCAAGATTTAGAAAATTGGCAAGGTGAGTTTGAGATATGTATTTATGCTAAGAAGTTATTAGATAAAGTAATATATTTAAATAGTATAGTCAAAGTACCACCGTGGGTGTATTGGAGGTAAAGAAAACTATATACTATGCTAAGAAATATCATGGTAGTCAGATGCGTCAATCAGGAGAACCATTTTATTCACATCCGATAGAAGTAGCATATATGTGATATCAAGATTACTTATTTAGAACAGATATACTAGTAACTAGTATATTGCATGATACTATAGAGGATACAGAACTTACCAAGGAGAAAATATTACAAGAATTTGGAGAGAATATAGCCAATCAAGTAATGGATTTGACGAGGATTAAGGAGAATGGTATAAAGATTAGTTCTGCTAAAATGGTAGAGATGTTATACAAAGAGAAGAAACATGATGTACTTCTGATAAAGTTATTTGATAGACTGCATAATATACAGACAATAGGTGCTAAATCTCCTGAAAAAGCTAAAAAAATTATAAATGAAACTTTAATAAGTTTTATTGTTTTGATGCCTTACCTTGGAATTTCATCATTAGAAAAACACTTTTATCGATTATGTTTAAATGCTACACATAAAAATAGATTAAAGGAAAATACATTGTTCACTAATAATCTTAGAAAATTTTGGAGTTATTTTAAACACAACACTGAAGCTATAAATATAATTTAGCATACTACTTGATTATTTATAGAATAGATTATTTTGGTAGTAATTGAAATACTTTATGCTTTAGGTTAATTCTATTAAATGTATAATTACATGAATTTCATTGTTATCAGGACTCATAATAATAGCAGGATATGAATATTCTTCAGATAGGATGTTACTATATTCTATATCCCCTTCAGGATAGATAGAATTTCTAATAGTGATAGGGTGCCAATTTAACCCCTCATCATAGGATGTAGCTACACTTAATATATTTCGTGATTTATGATTATTGATTACTCGATTATATGTAAGTAGTAATGTATCATCACCTAAATTAATAGCATCAATGGCACTATCAGGGTTTAATAAGTTTACTGGTTCTAAATTACTCCAATATATTCCGTTATTTATCAATCATCTTGAGAAGAAAAAATTACTAGTCATGCCATCTGAAATTATGAATTTAGAAGATCTTAATATGGGGGAAATTTTACCTGAACACAAAAAATCTTATTATAACACCCCTTAAAATCGCTAATTTAGCATTGTGAACTTTGTTACTAAGACGGTATTAAAAAATTTTATAAAAACATCTTTTTTTAATTGAGTATTTGCGAATTTTATCGATTTAAAATAAACTATTACTAAAGTAAATCCTATTAACAATATTTTACGATAAAGAACGAATAAAAGCTTTTTCAAGACCAGTAACACTAGAAATGAAAGGAAAATCACAACCTTAGAATAACATTTTCCTTGCTATTTCAACTCTTTCCTCAGCTTTTCCTTTCATTTCACCAATTTGAATTCCCTCATCTATGTATTTTTGTGCTATTGTTCTCATAATACTATCTTTTTCTTCTATTGATAAATGTTTAACTATTATTTGTTCTAATTCCTGTTGCTTCTCTTCGGAGATCTTATAGCGTCATTATTAATCTTAGCTATATCTAAAGGCTATTTGCTCAGCTTCTTGTCTATGATTATTAGCCCACATAGCTGCTTGTTCTTTACTACTTACTCCAGGAATATTTTTTGCTATTATGCTATTTAATACCGGTTCATTTAAATTGTGATCAATAGAGGCAGAGTTTTGTGCTATATAATGCATATTATAGCTTATAGCTGCTGCATATTGTGTTTAGTTTGTGCTATTTCTTGCCCTACAGATTGTTATTCAGAAAAATTACTATTTAGATTATTACTAAGTGACTGCATACTAATATGCAGACAGTAAGGGCTAAGTCGCTTAACAAGATTTGGCAAACAACCTTGGAAACTTTACAGATATTTTTAGCATTAGCTTCTTACTTAAAAATACCTGAGATTGCTCGGCAATTAGAACAACACTGCCTCGATGTAATCTTCAATTATGAAATCCTATAGAATATATCGGATAATCATCGATTAGTTGATGTAAACTGTTGAGCAAACTATAAGGGAGAATAGAATAAAGTGAAGTTGTATGTCCGTCAAAACTATAGACACATCAGTCTGTTACTCCCATTAATACAGCATCATCAGAAAACGCCTCTGATGATGATAATGCATCTTGAGTGATATTGACATTTTTTGCTTCTAGGTACTGTATAACTTCCACCTGACTAGAGGCAACGTCACTCAATCCTTTTCCATCACTAGTTGTAATATTAATATTAGCACCTTTCTTATCTACTAGGTACTTTATAACTTCTAATGCACCAGCTTGACTACACTTAGCGGCAGAGTGCAGTATCGTTCTTCCATCATTGGCTATAGCATGAATATCAGCGTGTTTCTCCTCCACAAGATACTTTACAGTCTCCAATCTACCGTACCCAGCAGCGTAGTGAAGAATTGTTTCTCCATCATTGGCTATAGCATGAATATCAGCACCTTTCTCATCTACTAGGTACTTTATAACTTCTAATGCACCAGCTTGACTACACTTAGCGGCAGAGTGCAGTATCGTTCTTCCATCATTGGCTATAGCATGAATATCAGCACCTTTCGTATCTACTAGGTATTTTATAACTTCCAGCTTACCAAAGCAGCAGGCAGAGTGAAGCACTGACCAACCTGTTTTATTGGTAGTAGCATGAATATCAGCGTGTTTCTCCTCCACAAGATACTTTACAGTCTCCAATCTACCATACCCAGCAGCGTAGTGAAGAATTGTTTTTTCATCATTGGTTGTAGAATTAATATTAGCACCTTTCTCATCTACTAGGTACTTTATAACTTCTAATGCACCAGCTTGACTACACTTAGCGGCAGAGTGCAGTATCGTTCTTCCATCATTGGCTATAGCATGAATATCAGCACCTTTCGTATCTACTAGGTACTGTACAACTTTCAACTTACCAGATTTAACAGCAAAGTGTAGTATTGTGTTTCCATTCTTATCTGTAGCATCAACCTTAGCATCTCCTGTCTCAACCAAAAATTTGACAGTTTCAAACTTACCAGACTGAGCAGCGAAGTGAAGTACTGTACAGCCATTTTTGGTGACGGCGTCAATCTTTATATGCTTCAGCAAGTACTGTATAACATCTAACGCACCACACTGAGCAGAGGAGTGCAATACTGTCCAATCATCTTTGGCTTTAGCATGAACATCAGCCTTGTATTGTTCTATCAAAGACTGTACAACTTCTAATTGACCAGCTCTAGCAGCCCAGTGCAGTGCGGTCCAACCATCCTTGATTACAAAATTAATAAAATTCTTAGTTATATCATGCTTAGCATACTCAATAAGACTATCTAATAAAAAACTAATAATCTTAACATTACCTTCTCGTGCTGTTATGTATAAAATAAACTCCTCATCATTTTGTAATAATTTTTTGCTCCATAACTCCTCTATTTTCTTTCCGTACTCTATTAATGTACTATATTGGTAATGGGTTCTTATTATTAACAAGTGGTGATTGAAAAAGGTACGAATCATCTGATGACATGGATGCATAAGAATCTCGGTTAATAAATATTCTTGTTTTTTGTTATTCGATAATTTGTGTTGCTCTTTTTCTACCCAATGTGTAAATGCTTGAGCAGCAAAATATTCTCTAAATGTTGGATGAATAAATTCAATATTATTGCCGATACCTTGAGATTTAATAATGCCGACTAATAATATTAAATCTGTAAATTTTGCTAAATTGTTGTGTACTTTTGATTGTATAGTTAATGATTTAGCAAAATTTGCGTGATATTGATCAAAAATTATCTTCTCTTGTTCCTGCTTTAATACTTCTTTTACTAATTTTTTGTTAAAATAAGTTTCATATTTTTTATTAATAAAGGTGTGATATACCTCAGCTATATTATTACCTAAATAACTAAAATGTATATCTAAATCACCATCACTTTTCAGCCAATCTATAAAACGATCTAAAAAAATTTCTAACATTAAATATAGCTGCAATGGTGTGCCAATAAATTTAGCATTATCACCCTTAAATATATCTTTCATCTTGATTAGAAACGCTTCAGCATATTTGGAGACTTTGTTTGTCTTTTCATGTACCTTAGCAGCATTATCTCCAAAAGTATCATTAAACTGCTTCTTACTTAAAGTAAGATGCAACCTGTTTTTGAAAAACTGATATATAAATTCTTTATTTTTTTGATCATTAAGTGGTTCAAATTTTGTGGCAAATATTGATAATTTATTTTCTAAAGTTTGTTCATAATGCAGGCGACTGGTAATCCAAAACTTGACGTTCTTGACATTGGGATCATATTTTAAATACTGCATTAATGAAATAAGGTTATTTCTAATATTTTGATCTAAAACTTCATCAAATCCATCAAATTTGATTAATATAGGTTTTATAAAATTGGTATTCTGAAAAGCAAACAATAATATCTTTTTTGCGAATGTCGTGTTAAGATCTGAATCAGATTCTAAGCATAAGTTAATTATATCATCAATCTTAATATTAGAAGACTTAATCCTGCCGATTGTTGATATATGATCTTTTAGATCAACGCTTATTACCCAATGTGATTGAAATATTGATTTGACTTCAGACCCTAAATCGTATTGTAATGTACATAATTTTGTTAAACTAGTAGTTTTGCCCATACCTGGATCATCTGCGATGATGGTAGTCTGTTTATCCTTTATATCGTTAATAAAATCCTTGTCTAAAGTTAGTTTAATACTTTTTTCATTATTAATATATTTACGCAAATTATCTAATGTGCCACGAGATTTAATCCACACTATCTGTGTATTACCATTATTTTGTTCTATATTTAACCAATGAATGGTTTTATTTTGTACTACTAATTGATCAAACTGTGATAGTTCACCCCTCTTTTTTGCTATTACTCTGGGATGAGCATCATTCATATTTTGTTGTATTAATTTTCTGCTGTATGCTGGAAAAAGCTTTAACAAATCGTCTTGGTTATCTATACCAGTAAATAAAAATATATCACTTCTTTGTTGCGATTCGTTATGACTCTTTACTTGCAACTCTTTATATATATCTTCTTTAATAATTACTTTTTTAAAATGATTAAATTGTCTATCTACATAAAAATCAGGATTATAAATTTGTTGTAAAATAAATTGTGATTCATTATCACTGCCATCTTTGAGACTAATCCAATAAATTTTCTTATTTTCATTAACTAGACATAATTGTTTAAAATGCTTTTCTTGCAATTTATCATCATCTAGTAATATTCTAGTATTATGTTTAGTATCTGGATGAAAATCACTTATCTGATTTTGGTCGATATTATCAACCTGTAGCCCTGTATCAAATGCTTTTAGCTTATCAATAAAACTTTTACTTTTCTTCGATCCATTAATACCACTAATCACAAAGATATTCTCCTTGTCTAATAATAAATTGTTAATCAATCTTTCTATATTAATATCTTGATATAATTGTGCATATGCCCCTACTAAGTCACTTGTACCTGTGCTATCACTTCCTATCTTAATGTCTTCATTCTTAATAAGTTCTACTAATTTTGTTGTAGGGATCATTTGATTTATGATATCTTGGTTTTGTGCATCTGATAAATATTTATCTAAATCACTAATGCCCATTAACTCTTTAAGACTGATTTTTTCTTTATTTCCTAAAAAAATTAACAGCTTTCTTGTTAATAGATTCTCTTGGTCTGTTCGGATTAAATCTATAAAATTATGTTTTATTGGATAAGATTCTGCTTCTTGATTTGGCAATATATCTTGTACATTAAAGCCTTGCTTAGTGAGCAAAATGATTCGTGCCTCGACGTTATTTTGCAAAAGTGAAGATAGTAATGTTGTATTACTTGCGTTTACGATAGATGTATTACATTCAATAACGAATTTACCATATTTAGATAGTATCGATAAAAACTTACTATGATTCTTTAGCAATGAATCTAAATCTATAAAAAGCACATCATTTGTGTTCATAGTGGGATCACATAATATTTGATTTAATTTTGCATAACCTAATTCCATCGAATCTAAGGAAACCAAAGGCAAAATTTGCTTTTTCTCTGTAATAAATTCCTTTATTGTTACGTTATATGCAACATGCTCTAACGCTATAGATTCATAAAGTGATTTTTTATTTAAATCTTCAAAAAATTTATAAAGTGGATTTTGTTTTAATGCGTCTTTACTTTTGGCTTTTTCTAAAAGGTTAATCGTACTAATAAATATGGCTTTAAATTTGAAATCTTTTGTACTAATTATGGTCTCTAGAGTTTCCTTGAGGTTTTGCCGTATAGTGCCTTCAATGAACACAAGATGCAAATCATTTTGCTTAAATAAGGTAAGAGTATACTGATTTTTTGATGTCTTCGGTTGGATGATTGATTGTGTTAACATTTCTAGCGTTGGTAATGTTGCTAAATCTTGGATCGTTAATTGTTGCATTTTTAGTGCTTGCAAATCTCGTAAAACATCCGCTGCGCCTACTTTTGCTGTTTTTCCTGATGTTATTATATTTAGCACTCTCTTCTCTGGAAGCAAAAAATCTTGTAATTTATTATCTCTTAAATCTTTAATAGATTCTTCTGTAAAACTTACACCTAATGCTTCCAATTTTTTGCTATGTGCTCTATTTATCAATAATTCATCTAGTTTTTGCTTTTGATCACTAAATAATTCATCTAGTTCTTTAGGAGTGATTAATGTCTTATTTTCCCCCTTTCTTCTAAAGATTAAATACTGAAGAGCATTAAAGTAATCATTGATTTCAGCTTGTTCTAATAGCTTACCACCAATTTTTATCTTAGCACCAATTTGTTCATTTTTTATAATATTCTCTAAATTATTCCCTACAGTTCCTTGGCGTGGTAAATTAGTCACAAATATTAATTTGCCTAAAAATTCGTCAATACCTTCTGCTAATTCACTAGCATCTAAGTTACATAATTCAGTTAATTTATCTTGATTACCTTTTGATTCAGCTTTAAACGCTTTTATTAGTTCATTTTTTATACTATGAGGTTTATATAGTTCTCTATTACCAATATTTAATTTCTGATTATTTGTTTCTTTTATCAAATATTGGCTGGTAACCCCCTTACTGGTTGCTAAAATACATTCTTCTACCACATCCTTAAATTCTACATTACTATTTAAATTTTTATATTCTATTTGTCGTAAAAGATCTGGATTGTTTTTCGCTTTAAGATAAGCATTGCAATACATTAATAAACTATAATCCCCGTTGAGTAAAAACAGAGCTTGATCGGTAAGATTCTGATTAGGTTCTAGTACATGCTTTGCTTGAACAAAGATTATTCGCTCTTGTGCATTTCTTTCATACCTGATAACTATATCCTCTAATTTCTCAATATCATCAAATCCTGGAAAAAAATTAAAAGAATAATCAGACGCCTTATGTGCTTGATATTTAATATATTGATCTATTAAAAACCAAGTAGCTAGATCTAATTCAAAACTCTCGCCTTGTGCTTTACCCTGTCTCTTCTTTTGTGCTTTAATATTTTTTTTCATATTTGTTACTCTTTAATCTTAGGTGCAAATTCAAGGATTCAGTAGCATGAAACCTACAAATTTTCTGCCCAAATTTCATTGGGTGTTTTATAGCCAAAAATCTTTCTCGGTATGTTATTTACAATATCATTCACATTATCAAGTTGCTTTTGTGTTACAGTGGCAATATCTATATTTTGAGGTAAAATTCTATGCATCATAGAGTTCATCTGCTCCACTAATGCTTTTTGTCTTGGTCTATATGGATCACAGAAGAATATTTTAAATCAAGGATAAAACATTCATCAGCTTTAAACTAAGGTTTTTAGTGATATTGACTGTGAGCATAACGTGTAGAAGTCAAGATTTGCTATATAATCTTCATATCTTACTATGATGATGAATCAGTTTTATATCTAATGCAATAAGATATTGTTATATCTTGATTATTTTTCTGATATGCTGTATTTTCATGTATATTAAGCAATATTCATTACGCCATTTTTAACACATTATGTTGCCTACTAAATATGTTAATCTAAAATTTTAAACTGAGTATCTGTAGAAATATAACTAAGTATCAAGTTAAATTATCAAAAGCGTTCTTACCCATTTGAGTCCATTGATCTTGAATAGTTGGTTGCTGAATTAGCGTGTTTTGCAGAGAAATCAAAGCTCCAAGTAAGCTATTAGCAGGCAAACAGTCAAGTGTGGCTTTAACAACTAAACCACCCATTTCGATTAAGTGATGAGTACGAGCTTTTCTTTCTTTAATTTTTATTTTAGCTTCTTCCATAACTATTTTTGCTTTTTTTGCTCCAATTATAATCGGCGTTTTATAAGATTATTCATATAGATAATGTTGATTGTTAAACTCATCATGAATGCTGAATAAAGTATTGAAGTCAAGTCAATAATTAGAGGTGATAACAGATTGTGCCAAATGTATGTTAGTCTCACTAAGGCATTAATATCAAAACATCGAATGTTATTGCCAAAACAATTTCCAGGACCAACCGAACCAGCGATATTAATCTCAACCACTACCGGCTCTCAGCCGGTAGGTTGGTGGTAGGCACTAGAAGTGCCGTAAAGTTTAAGCTAAAGCTTATTCCAATCTAATATTAAAAATAGAAGTTGGTTGATGAGCTTCTGTATGGTTATTTATATATTCATTAAATGTACTAGTTAGGAGTTGATCTGACAGTATTGAGTAATCAGGCAGCTTGATAAGTTAAGGTCAAGTTGTCTGATATTGTCTCTATATTATCAATATTTTTATTAATTGCAATATAAAGAGAATCTTTAAAAGTTTGCATTGGCGTTTTACCGTAACAATGTTTACCTGAATGAGTTCTTTCATTATTATAACCTACAAGCCAGTTATCTATATCAGTTTGTAGCTCTTCTAATGTAGAATAAAACTTTTTGCGGAATAAAATGTGATAACATTCTTCTTGCATAGTTGTGTGGAATCGTTCACATATCCCATTAGTTTGAGGACTATAGGCTTTAGTTTTAGAATGATCTATATTTTCAATACCAAGATATAACTGATAAGCATGATGCTCAGGCTTGCCACAATACTCCGTTCCTCTATCTGTTAATATCCGAACCAGAGGAATATTATAGCTTTCAAAAAATGGTATAACCCTATCGTTAAGATGGTCTGCACTCGTTATAGCTGTTTTTTCTGTATAAAGTTTACAAATAGCAATAGAATAAGTATCAACGAAAGTTTGCTGATAAATACGTCCTATACCTTTTATATTCCCTACATAATAGGTATCTTGAGAACCAAGATAACCGGGATGTAAACTCTCAATCTCACCGCTTGCTTCACGTTTGTTTTTTACTTTTTCAAGAGCTGTTAACTGTACATCATTTAGATTTATCCTTACTATTTATTGAAGTCTAGTAAGAATTGTAGCAATAATCAAGAAAATCATTATTGTTAATTAATGCATAATCATCAAAACCTTATCAATATCAACATTATGTATCATAAATCAGATCATCAAGAAGAGGTAACTTAATTGGTATATTACAGACAATAGTAGTACTTTTACCTTTTTCACTTGTTACTTCAATCTCTCCATTTAACTCACCAATTAGACGCTTTACAAAACTTAATCCTGATCCAAGTCCATGATATTGCGCAGCAACATCAAATTTATCAATCTTTTCATGAAGATGTTGCTTGATTTCTTTAGACAAACCAACACCACTATCATGCACCATAAATTGGAATACCATTTCTCTGTTTTGTTGTTCTGATTCTGACAATGCAGGATTAATAGCAAACATGTTCACTGTTACCACAACTTTACCTTCTTTAGTAAAGTTAATAGAATTATCTATTAACTGCTCTAATATTGCCCCTATTCGATAAGTATCACTAATTATAGCATTTGTTAAATCATACTGAAAATTACAAGATAAATTTAATCCCTTACGTTGAGCTATTGGCATCGCTTTATCAATAATCTTATTTACCAACTGTTTTGGATCAAACTTATTTAAAACTATAGGAGGTAGTCCAGAATTATTCTGTAGATAACTAAGTATATTGTTATAATAATCTAGTAATTCTTCAGCACAACTTACCACACTAGCTAAATAATCCTTTTTTTCAGGATTATCTTCTACTTCATAAAGAGCTGTTACTAATGAAAAAATCCCATTACATGGAATCTTTAATCCATGTACTATATTTTGAACTACATCTCTTTTAAATAACTCAGATTCTTTCAATTTATTATTTGCTTCTTGTAATTCTAATTTATATTTAATTATATCAGTATAATTTGTGATCGTCGAGTTAATGATATTCTCTTCTTGCTGATATGGTATTAATGTGACAGATATGGGAGATAATTGAAGATTCCAATTTGTTTTAGTAAGATTATGATTATCTTTTGGTTGATTTTGATTATTAATTGTCATAACATTTCCTTGCTGTTAAAGTTAAGAAAACAGCTCAGAGGTTAAAGAGATAAAATTTTGTAGTTTTTAGTTTAACCTCTGAACTAGAACTGCACCACGGCCGCTCTTAGCAAGGACAGATATCACCACAATTCTACGAAGTACAGAGGATTTAAGAGCTTTTGTGACAGGTTTTTATACAATTGGGCAAACAGCTGCACAAATGAGACAGACTTAAAATATAATATTTGTTAGCCCTATTCTTTATCAATTATACATAGATAAAAATAACACTAAGTGATGCTATAATAAATACTAAAATCCTTTTGAATATGCTGTTTTACTCGCATTTAAGCCTCTTTTCTGATATAATCTTTAGTAGAAAATAAAGATAAATAACAAATTATGTCAGTAAAGAACTTAGATAAACCACAACCATTCCTGCAATGGGTGGGTGGTAAAAGAAAAATCGTTGATCAATTAGTTAAATTTATTCCTGAAAGACTAAACAACTACTATGAACCATTTCTTGGTGGTGGAGCTATTCTTTCATGTACGAGATAAATTTAAACAATGCTATTTATCTGACATTAACCTTGAGCTAGTAACGTCCTATAACGCAGTTAAGACAAATCCTGATGCGGTTAGTAAATTACTAGACTCACATAAAACAAAACACTCTAAAGAGCATTATTATCAAGTGAGAGCTAATAATGATAGTAGTGATCCAATAAAAATTACTGCAAGATTTATTTATCTTAATAGATATTCATTTAAAGGTATTTACCGGATTAATATTGATGGCAAACCAGCTCAAACTTTCTCTGGTAGAAATTATAGTAAATCTGATATTGCATCTAGACTAAAGAAATGTAGCAGCTTACTTACTGGTACATATATTTGTGCTATAGATTTCTCTTTCATTGAACCACAAAAAGGTGATTTTGTTTATTTTGATCCTCCTTATCATAAATCAGGTGAGAAGTTTTATACCAGATTACCCTTTGATGAAAATGAGCAAACGAGACTTAAAGATTTTGCTACAGAACTCAATGATAAAGGTGTTAAAATAATGGTTTCTAATAGTAATACTCCCTTTATTAGAAACTTATACAAAAATTTTAATATTAGTACTATTAAGGTTAAATATTCTATGCCTGAGCACAATAAAATATCTGATGAAGTAGTTATTACAAATTATCAATTACCACAATAGCTTAGTTATATTCAAACTTGATTAATTCAAAGCAATAATCTTGAGTCTTAAAAGCTTCTTCTAGATCTTGCATATGACGATTTCTAACATAGTAATCATTAAAAGCCGTTGTTGATTTGAGGATTACCTTGTTGTGACTATATCTTCCTCTACCACTACTAATTTACTTAATACCCCAAAATCAATATATTGGTTATAACGTTCAATGAGAAATTTCCTCACTTTATACCATATTGAATCAGGATTTAATTGTTTTCTTAGCTGCAGTAGATAATTTTGTTTTTCATCTTCAGTATTATTCTGCTTCGCTTCAAGCTCAGCAAATTGTATGATTTTCAACTTCTCAATACTACTGCCATAGATCATTTGTACTTGCTGTAGTATTTTATCTTGTGCATTTTCTGAAAGCGTAATATTTTTAAGCAGTTTTATTTGATAGCTATTACCTACTACCCCAATAAATAAGCAGGAGCTTAGTAATTTATAAGCTGAATCAGGATCAAAACTACCAACAATTTTACGTTTTAGCTGAGCTTGCAAGCTAGTATCAAGGCCACTTTCTATCTTATCTAGGTATTGCTCTTTAGCGTTGTTTAAGTCGCTAGATTTAAACTGAAATGTAGCATTATTAGCTTTAGTAGTTTCACGTAACTCATGAGCTAAAGCTTTAGCCATAGTTCAGTAGGACTTTCTTATGAGCAAAATGGTGATTGGAATATTCTCCTGCAAGCTTTAAGAGCAATTTGTTGATAAAATCTAGGTTAAATTCTCTATTTGATTTTACTTGTAGTAAATCAGCATCTTCTTGGCTTAATGGATAAAAATCTGCTAATTTTTTTCTTTTGAACCAGCTTTTATGATTAGTAGCAGTAATTGCAGCATTATTGCTACTTGATTCTGTAGGATTATATTTTTTAGAAATGTTATCAATAACTGCTTGCAGTGCAGTATTAATTCGTGTAGCACCTGTTGTGATATTAGCACTAGATGAACTGATATTATCACCTTGTTGTTCATCATTGATTGATTTTATAACATTGCATTGTAAATTTGCTTCAGGTTTTTGTTCTTGTAACTGAGTTTGGCTATTGTAATTAGATTCATTTTTTTTATTTTGAAAAATTGTAGATTCGCTAGATCTAGATTTATTAGATATATTTTTATTATTATCTATATATATTGTCTCATCCAAACTTTTTTGGGGCTGAGGCAAAATTTCTTTGGGTTTCACCCCAAAGTTTTTTGGAGTAGGTACAAAATTTTTTTCATTTTCAGAAGGTATTTTGCTAGAAGTAGGTTGGAAATTTCTGGCTAGCTTAATACAAGGAGTATTACGGCATTTAATGCCATATTTAACTATTGTTGCTTTATAAAATTCGATAAAGCCACTCTTTTTTAACTCAATTAGACACTGTCTGACACGTTCTTGAAAAACTCCCAAATGTTCTTCAAAGAAGTGATAAGTTTCTTGAAGTTCATCGATACTATTATTGTAGTAGATTTGCATACGGAAGACTATTAGGGATAGCAGTTGTCTTGCAGTTTTGCTTAATATCTTACCATTATGAGAGGAAAGAGTACTCCATTCAGGAGGGATAAAATTACCAACAAAATTATAGAAAATTATTGAATTTTTATCACTATGATTATGGATTACACAATCAGGAGTGAAATGTGAGCAGCATATAGTGTGCATAAGACCTCAACTTAAACATTAGGTTTAATCGAGGTAATAGAGCAATTAATACACCATTTTTAAAAATGCGAGGAGCATATAGTGAGCATACAGAGTAGGGAGGTAAAATTAGTATATTATGAAAAGCCTGGAGGTAAGGTGGTGGGCGATGGGGGACTCGAACCCCCGACCTTTACGATGTCAATCTAAAAGCCTCTTTTACCACACTTTTCTGCTTTTTTCTCATATACTAATTTGTAGCTCATAATCCTAGTATTTAATGGGTTTTCCTTAATTACCAAAATTATAGGCTTAACTGTAGTAGAGTTGCAATTATTTGTCAATATTAAAAAAATAGTACAAATCTAAAAATAACATGTGGATATGATGAGCATATAGTTAGTGCAAATTCATGATCAATTTTTAGCTTGTAAATATACCTGGACCTTTTGAATTTGATAAGAAATTATAGCAACTATTGGTTATTTAATTGTATATAGTTAGGATAAATTATCATGTTTTAAAGTATAATCCTGTTTAACATAAGATTTGTTTTTCTGAGTAAAGCATACTACAGTTTAATTATATATGAATTAAGCTGTGGGAGGATTTATGTCAGTTAAATCACTATTGTTTACTAAAGAAGCATTACATGAAATTAAAGCTCCACAGGCAAAACGAGATGTATATAAAGATACCAAAGAAAAAGGATTATTGCTAATCGTATCATATGGTGGTAGTAAAATATTTTATTTGGGCACAGTACTTGATAAGAAATATCATAGAATTAAAATAGGTGTGTTCCCTGATCTATCAATTATTGATGCTAGAGCCAAAGCATCTGAATTAAAAGGTGAGATCGCCAAAGGATATAATCCTGTAGAAGAAAAAGCTAGATTATCAAAAGAACTGACCTTTAAGGAGCTTTATGATAAATACCTTAATGAATATCTAAATATTACTACTGACCAAATCTGATATTTACAAGATTTTAGGATCATTTTGTAATTATCACTTGCAAGAAAAATTACTGCAGTTCATTTAGATCATTCTGTCTATAATTCATTGCTTCTCCAAACATTTCTACACTATCTGCCAGTATTTCCTCAGATGAATAATTTGCATAGATACTTGTTTTCTCACTCCTCTGATGTCTTTTGCTTACTATTTCTTCATATCTGTCTTTCATAACATCTTTGTACCACTGAGGTTCACTATTATAATTAGTAATAAAATTATCTATAGTATAACTAGCAAAGGGATTATTATCCATCATAGGTAAAATTTCTGACGCAAGCTTGTTTATTCTAATAACTTGTTCTTGTTCAAGTGAGACATAGTGAATATTACTAAGAGACTGATTCATGCCAAATAACTGGTAGATCAACAACTGTCCAAGAAGTAAATTACCATTTATATCAACTGTATTTGTTGTGATACTATTCTTGCTATCGTCAAAATTAATTGCCAGGTTATTTGATGAATTTGAAGCATTTTCTCTTATAATATAATCTGTATAATTATTCGATATTGTCTCCGTTAAGTTAGTAGTATTATTAGCAGTACTATTAGTTAGTTTTGGTGCCATTGACAAAACTAACTCTTGTAATAATTTAATACCATTTATAAATGACATAGTCATATTATTTGAATTTCCATATTCTTGCTGATGCACTGAATTCTCATTTCCTACAACGGTAGCTTCAGCTCCAGGTAAGATATTAAAACTTGGAAGTCTAATCCATGAAAACCAACCACTATATTCAGTATTATTATTTTCATGCTCTGTCTTTGCTTGACTATTTTGAGTAACCTGCTTCTGGTCAACTATAGTTTGTAAATTTTTATCTTCTAATTCTTGGTTAGCTTCAAGTTTATTTCTAGTAAAAGTACTATCTTTTAATAGAGCTATATCCTCATTGTTAGCATGTAGATCTAGATGATAGTACGTATCAATTGCTTTATAATACCTTTCTACATTTAGCTTAAGATCTAAACCTTTAGTGTTTATTTTATTAATAAAACGTCCATTTCCTATTAACTCTAAGTCAATTTTATCCTTATAAATTTCTAAATTATTAAAAGTCAAGTTATATTTATTTTGAAGATTATACAAACTTATTTTCCATAATGCATATGGACTAAGCATAAAATTACCATTCTTAATCTCACCGTATGTATCACCTATCACCACTGGTTCTTCTTTATTATGCTTTTTTTCAAAATAATACGACACCTTTTGGCTGGTGGTTGTTATTAGATATATTGTATCATTATATCGATAGTATGAATTACCAAGATGAGTAGCGCTTATTTGAAATCCTTTTAGTACGTTATCTATTTCAGATTGTACCGTTTGGTTTGTTGCCTTAAAATACAGTGCTATATTATTAAACTTAATTGCATCTTTATCGGAACTAGAGTCCATTATATCAGCTCTAACTACTACTTCTTGTCCAGATAATAGTTTTGAGAACATGTTTTTATGTTGCTCATTTTTCCATACAAAGAATGGTTTGTTGGAAATATAACCACTCTTAAACTCTCCTGTAGCAGTGAATTCATAGTGTTTTGGTGATATTGTTTTATCTTTTATCAACTCTGATCTTATGGTTTTTATTTGTTCTATTGCTGAATAGACTAAATTCTCAAGTGTGGTAGTGTTTTTATTAGCACCACCTAATTCAAGATGTGATGGTAACACCAGTTCCTTCAGATAAATGTGAGCAAATGGAAATACAAACTGTTTGAAGCCATTGATGGCTGTTTGATATTGCTTTAATACAAGATTAGATCTGATTAATATCTCTAAAGACGCTACAGCATCCTTAAGATTTTCATCAGTAATATCTATGTTACTTGAACCAGCAGAACTGATATTTGCAATGTAATTAGTTAAATTTTGCTCTTTCTGATAATTCTGTATATGATCGTAAACATTGATTAGGATAGTCATAGCATCTTCTAATTTTTCTATGCAACGTACTAAATTAGCTTGAGTTTTAAGACCTTGTGTCATTTGTTGCATTTGTAACTGCATATCTCTTATAGTACTTTGTACTTGCCACTTAGTTACATCAAGTGCTACTGATGACTTGTTACCTAATTTATTTGCTACTTCACTTAAATCATCTTGCATATTCTGTAATGTTGGAGTGATCACATCATAAATTGTATCTTCATATTGTTTTAATCTCTGCAATTCTTTGTATTTCCGGTTAATAGCCTCATTTATTACATCGAGTTGTGTTTGTCCAGTTTTGTACTTACTGTAAGTATCAAGGAGTACTTCACTGAATTGCATAGCTTTTTTGAAATTCTGTAGTACTGATAACGCTTTTACAGTGTTCTGATCAGCAATACTTACTACCTGAGATTTTTGTAGTTCTCCCTCTTGTGTTTGCAATGTTGCTGTTAATTCATTTTCTAAAACTCGAATTTCCTTAAAATTAAATCTTTTTTCATCAATTTTATTCAACCTGTCTTTAATCTCAGCCACTTTGACTGATATATTTCCTAATTTCTCTGAATGTTCATTGATACCTTGCGATATATCTTCTAATGTTTTTTTAAGGCGAATCACTTTTTGGTCTCTAATAGTTTTCATTTGACCTATTAGTGACTCAATATTCGATATACCTTGTGGTAATTTTGATGTGTTATACTGACTGTTTTGATTATCTAAAACAAAAGATTCAGCTATTTTACTGCCCACTCCAATAGCTGTACCAACAACTGCTCCACCAGGTACAAAACTTATCATTTGACCTATAATCTTAATTGGAGCGAGCAAGCTCTGTAATACCAATGCGTTTTCTAATTTATTTCTATGCTCAATGAATTCTTTTGTTTCTTTCTTGTTTTGGTTTTGTAATGTTGTTACATCATCAATCAATGATTTGATTTGGGTATCAATCTCAGTACTAATATTTTCTATTTCAGGTCTAATGTCTTTTGAAATAAGCTCCCTAGCTTCTGCAATTTTTTTATCAATTGCTTCTTTATAATCTTGTTTATATTTATTTATTATATTTTTCTTATTCTGTGCATGTTGTAAATCTTTTAACTCACTAATGTTCTCTTTCACCAAATTTAAATATGAAGTTATATTAATAATCAGATTAGATTCTGAGTTATCTTGTAAACTGTATATCTTACTTAAAGTAGCCGTATACAAATAACTTAGAACCTTTTTATATTCATTAGAATCTCCAACATCTTTGGGATGTTTTGCATACTCGCTTATTCTCTCTAATAGAGATTGATAAAAAGGCAGCAAGTCTATATCTTTATTGAGCTTATAAAACTGCTCCTCTAAACCTTGTAATTCATCTACCAATCCTAGTGTATTATAAACATCTTTAACATTCTGATTGCTATCCAAACTATTTGAAAACTTGGTTAAAAAAGATTTGGTAAAACGATCATTTAAGTTTTCTCTTAAATAGCTTTTATACTGATTTATAATTTTGGCTGGTTCAAGAATAATATCTGTTGATTTTGGATTTTTTATGTCCTTACTATTCCCACCATCGGTGCCATTTCTGCCTGATGGACTTTTTTTACTGTATATTTTCTCCTCTAATCTCCATCCTTCTGCTGAATAAGCATTTGCAATGTATGCAACTATATAATCTATATCATTACCACTATCTCCTCCTATTCCACCCGTACCATTCTTTCCATCTTTTCCAACATCATTATACTTTGATATTCTTGAATCATTACTCAATTCAAATAGTGCAATACTTCCTGGTAGTCCGCCTATCCCTCCTCTTCCACCATTACCACCATCTCCTCCCTTTGTTCCAGGTGTACCAAAAAGTTTATACTTACAAACAGGCCTAAAATATAAACCAGATTTCCCATCACTATCATGATAGGAATAATCAATTTTTTTACAATTAAACCCATTAATTTGTTTACCACCATCACATAAATCCTTATAACAAGGAGAGAGATCAGATGCTGATTTAACTATAGGGCTACTTCCATCTCTTCCTTTGAATCCATCTCCACCATCTTGCCCTGCACCACCTATCCCACCATTAGCAGTAATTGTCAAATTTCTACCATTAATAAATTGGTCTCCAATCCCAAAGAAACTGCCACCAGGCCCTCCAGCTCCACCTGGCTTGCCATCTTTTCCATTAATGTGTCGCTCGGTACCACCCTCTGCTTTAGATCTACCGTGTAGTATATGCAAAGTAAAATGTTTATTCTTCTGTATTGTTTCATTATAATGAGATTCTCCCTCAACACCATCTAATGATATTGTTTTAGTACCTATAATGTGCCATTTCGGGGCTATAACGGTAAGCGTATTGTTTCCTAATGATACATCTTCATCAATAAATAGTGTGTTTAAAGCAAAAACATTTAGGAATTTTAATTTTTTTGCTAATTGAGTCATAGTTAAATTACAACTATTATCCATATTAATAGTCATATCATGTGGTAGGATACCTCCCCAATGTTGGTGCAAAAATTTTAGACCTACCTCCATTAATACTTCTGAAGCAACAATGTAATTTCCTTTTATAAAAAGATATGGTTCTATACAGCTTACATTTATCTTATGTTTTAATGTTAAATCTAAAACATGGTTTAATTCTTTTAATCTTAATCCTGTAACCGTAATATTTTTAATGTTATCATACTCTGCTATTTTATATTCTGCTGTTTTGTTTAAAAACACCTCAAAATTATTTTTATTTATCTCTATCCCTTGCGGTTTTTTTTGTCTACCCCAATCTTCAAGATTAACAACATTATATTTACCTCTATCTTTCTGTATTTCATATTCTGAGAACTTAGAATACAAGCTATTTAAAAATATATACCACTGCTCTGATTGATTCAGGTAGTTAACTGCATCTTTAAATGGGGATATCCAGGTTAATGTGCCATTAATTAATTCTTTATTACTGATAGTTTGTAAAAAGTTAAAATATTTTTCCTGATTTATAATGGTTGGTATATTATTCTTAGCTATACTAATTCCTAGACTATTTGTCCTATCATAAATTGTTTGCATGGTTTTTAACAATTCGTTTCTAGTTACTGAGCCTTCAATTTCTTTTTCTATTTTAAGTATAACATCATGTTCTTTTCTCAATTCAGCTGGCAATTCCTGAATTTCAAGTAACTTCATTTTGTTATCATAATGTCCATGTATTGCTTTTACTGTACCATTAAGCTGTTGATTAAGCTTTTCTGCCGTATCACTAACGTTTTTCTCAATATTGTCCCTTAATTCAGAAAAGTACGGTAATATATTTTTAAATAATTCTGCCCATGGTCTAGTACTAAATGTCTTATCACTTACAATTTGTAGAAAATTAAAATATTTCCCTTGATTCAATACATCTAATATTTCATCTTTAAATAAGTTAATGTCTAAATTACTAATACTAGTATTAATCTTTCCTGCTAATTCTTCTGGATTTGTTAAATTTGTAAGCTCTACTACAAGATTTGATGTAATGTTATATCCCTCATTGAACTTAGATGAAAATGTCTGAGCTTCTGATGGGTCTACATCAACAATAGCACTACTACTAGTAACAAAAGATTTCATCTTATCATCCATTTGCTCTACTAAGTCATGATAATATCTTTTAACTTTCTCTGCTATATTGTGAACATTAGACCATATGTTTTGATTGATTTCGTCTACTAAATCATGAATGGAATTTTTAGATGTATCAGAGATAGTATAACCAAAATCTTCATCAAGTTTTGCAGTAAAATTAAGTTTTTCATACAATATTCTTTCTATGTGTTCTTTTCCTTCCTGTAGCAAAGTAATATTGCTTAAAGGTCCAGGTTCATCTGGTCTCCTAAAAATTCCTATCTTTGTATAATAATCATCTTCTTTTGCTAACAACACATCAATAAATTTTATGCTATTGTTATAGAATTTTTGTTCTTCAATAAAAATATCTGGAAGCTTTACTCTTTCTCCCAAATCTTGCTTAACCTCTTGTAAAAAATCAGCAATAGCTCCTATGACTTTACTGTCTTCCACTAAGGTAAAGCTTTTGCCTTGCTTTATATATTGGTTATTAACTTTTGTTGCTACAATAGCAATACTACACTGAAATTTATCAATGTCTTTTACAAGGTCAATAGCATGTCTTATTAATTTCATGAAGTCTTGTCTATCAAGACCTTTCTGAACTGAGGAGTGATTAATAATAAAAATCATTTTCACACTTTCAGCATGATCTATTACTTTTTTGATAAAGTAAGTTGTTGCTATATCATTACTCGTACTCCTAGTATCGCTAAATCCAGGACAATCATAATAGGTTGTGTTTGTCTTAGTACCTACTACTAATTCAGGAAAAATTGTTTTAGATGTTATAGTCGAATTACCAATCCTATTATTATCTTCAATAAGAAATTCACCAGTGCCTGCTGCTACTTCTTTTGCTATTAATTTATCATTATCCCCGGCAATCCACTGAGTAAATGTAGTCTTACCAGCTCCAGTATTACCCAATATTAAAACTATATCTTTGTATTTATCATTTAACTGTATCTCACTCTCACCTCTTTTTAACAAATCAAAAGTGAATCTGATTTGAGATTTTATTTGTGTATTACCTGTGTTATTAGCAGATTGCTGATTATTCGTTAATTCTGTATTGTTCATAAGGACCTCCAATCTGACTATATTCATTCAAACACTTGATTCATTTGAATTTGTGTCCAAAATAGCAGCATCTTAATCCTTCAATTACAGAACTTGTATGTTTGACAGTAAATTTATCACACACCGCTACTATATGCACACTTATTTGCAATCTTAATTTTATTAAAACATATAAATTCATCTGTGTATACTTAAGTTATTGATTTTATTTCAAAATACATTTGACTTCCAAAAAATTATTCAGCATTCATGATGGTTACAATAATTTGAGGTTCAAACATTAATATGGATAACGTCATAAAACAAAGATTAAAATTAGAACAAAAAAAAGCTAATATACTTATGCAAGAGGCTAAAATGAAAATTAGAGAAAGAAAAGCTCGTACTCGTCATTTAATTGAACTTGGAGGATTAGTTGTTAAAGCTAAACTTGACTGCCTGCCAGCTAACAGCTTGCTTGGAGCCTTGGTTTCTCTACAAAATGAGTTGATTCAGCATCCAAATGTGCAAGATCAATGGACTCAAGCTGGCAAAAATATTTTTGATCAGAAAAATGATCAAAATCTGTTATCTTAGCTTTCAGCTTACTTGAGTTTTGTATTTAAATATTGTATCTATAACAATACTTATTTAATTGCTTTTGAATATCTGGCACTTTTAGATAACTAGCAAAAGGTATAAATGTATGTAAGGTTTCTAAAGTGGTTTTTTGTATTTTATCTAGAGGTTTAGCAGATATAGTCTGCATGTTATGTAATCTATCGCATAGCTTAATTAATAATAAATCTTTTTTATTTTCTTGATATAATATTTTTACCATTTCTGCTGAGCTGATTTTCCTATTATGTTTGATTCTAGTTAAATCAGTAACATAATTTGCAACTTTATTACCAAAATCTTTAGCAATTGTTTCTTTCGTAAGATCTGTATCTTCTATACAATCGTGTAGTATTGCTGCAATTATTATATCTGTCTTAAATAAATAATCAGTTACTATATAAGCTACTTCTATAGAATGAGAAAAGTATAACTCTCCCGTTGCCCTTCTTTGATTATTGTGATACTTAAAAGCTATATAAATAGCTCTGCTTATTTTATCGCAATCAACTTTAATTTGAGACTTGCTATTCTTTGACAACAACTTATCTATTAACCTTTTGCTATAACGACAATCTATAGCAAGTTTTCCTATATCATCAGACGTAGCTTCCATAAACTTCTCCCCTCTGTAGTTTTTAAATGCTTTATCTATATTGGCGATAATAATCTTACTTTTGTACTGTTAATTAACTATCCAATATTATCATATATAAAATCATCGAGCAGAGGTAATTTCACTGGTATATTACAGATGATAGTAGAGCTTTTACCTTTCGTACTTGTCACCTCTATTTCTCCATTTAACTCATCGATTAGGCGTTTGACAAATTTTAGCCCTGATACTATTTCTTCATATTGAGTATCAAACTCATCAAATTCTTTACGTAAATATTCCTGTATTCCTTCGCTTAAACCAATTCCTGTATCATGTACAATAAATTGCAACACCATCTCTCTTTTGTTCTGTTCTGATTCTGATAATGCTGGGCTAATTGCAAACATATTAACTGTTACCACTACATTACCTTTATTGGTAAATCTGATGCCATTATCTATTAATTGCTCAAGTATGGCTTCTATTCTATAGCTGTCACTTACTACTGCATTGGTGATTTGATACTGAAAATTACAAGAGAGATTTATTCCTTTATCTTTAGCAACTGGTCTTGCTTTATCTATAATCTTATTTACTAATGATTCTAGATGAAATTTCTTTAACTCTATAGAAGGAAGACCAGTGCTACTATGTAAATTCTTACTTAATTTATCATAGTAACTTAGAAGACTTTGGGTATAATCTACTATACTGGCTATATAATTCCTTTTTTGCACATCATCTTCTAATTCATGCAATACTGCTACTAATGCAAAAATTGTATTACAGGGTATCTTTAAATTATATACTATATTTTGTATTAGATTTTTATTAATGCATTCCACTTGTTTTAACCTGCCTGTTAACTCTTGCAGCTCTGACTTGTATTTAACTATATCAGAGTAATTTGCTACTAAATGATTTATGTTAGATTCTGCATTAGATAGTGATTCATATGATGGTATTAATGTAACAGATATTGGTGATAATTGGAGTTGCCAGCTATGTTTAATAGAATTTTTAAGCTGGTCGATATCTTTTTCTTGATTCTCGTTGTTAGTTGTCATAATCTTCCTCTGCTGTTTTGTGTTGTAAAATAGTAGCTGGAGGTTAAATGTTAGAATTTTGGAGTTTTATAATTTAACCTCTATGCTTAGCGTTATCTTACATAACGTCAAATCACAGATATCCCAGCTATTTTCAGAAGTACAGAGGATTTTACAGCTTTTTTGACAGATTTTTATACAATTTAGCAAACAGCTGCACAAATGAGACACTGATAAAATACTAAAAAACGTACTTTATTAGCTCGTTTCTATATCACTACATATAATCAAAGTTAGCATTAATTGTGCCACAACAACACATCAAAATCTTTTAAATGCAGTATTGTACTAGCATTTGAGGCTGTTTTATGATATAATCTTTAGTAGAAATAATTAAGATCAATCATGGTTATGTCAGTAAACAAAATAGATAAACCTCAACCATTCTTACAATGGGTCGGAGGCAAAAGAAAAATCGTTGATCAATTGGTTCAATTTATCCCTCTAAATGTAAATAACTACTATGAACCATTTCTTGGTGGTGGAGCTTTATTCTTCCATGTAAGAGATAAGTTTAAACATTGCTATCTATCTGATATTAATCTAGAGCTAGTTACCTCCTACAATATGATAAAGAAAAATCCTGATAAGGTTAGTAAATTACTAGACTCACATAAAGAACAACATTCTAAAGAACATTATTATCAAGTTAGAAGTAATAATGATAGTAATGATCCAACAAAAATTACTGCAAGATTTATTTATCTAAATAGATATTCATTTAAAGGTATTTACCGTGTTAATATCAATGGCACGCCAGCTCAAACTTTCTCTGGCAGAAATTATACTAAATCTGATATTGCTTCTAGATTAAAGCAATGCAGCAGCCTTTTAGCTGGCACATCTATTTTTGCTACAGATTTTTCTTTCATTGAACCACAAAAAAATGATTTCGTGTACTTTGATCCTCCTTATCACAAATCAGGTGAGAAATTTTATACCAGATTACCCTTTGATGAAAGTGAGCAAACAAGACTTAGAGATTTTGCTCTAGAGCTAAACAATAAAAGAGTTAAAATAATGATTTCTAATAGTGATACTCCTTTTATTAGAAACTTATACAAAAACTTTAATATTAGTACTATTAAAGTTAAATATTCCATGTCTGAGCATAATAAAACAGTTGATGAAGTTGTTATAACGAACTATACTACGACTTCACTGCAAAGATTCTAATCCCAATAAATTAATAATTTCTTCTGCACCATCAATTTCTTTGTGATCTTGATAATAAGAAATGATTTCTTCTCTTTTATTAGGCTCGAGCTCTCCATTATATAAAGGCATACTGTATTTATCTAGCATCTTATAAATATATGGATGCAAAATTTCTGAATCTTCATCTGCATAATAAAGATCTCTATGTAATAGCTCTATGTAATAGTAAGTTCTCGACAACCTCAGATAATTTCATATCTTCAAGTTACTTTACAAGATTAACATAGTCATAATTATCGAGTAATGTCACCAATCTGGATACGTTATCGTTAAAAAATGTATTAAATTTATTCAGAATCGCTGCTACAAATTCATTAATTTTACCAATTATATCCGGATAATCAGCACAATGATTTTGTCGAATTATATCAAAAATATGTCCTTTAGCATTTGGTACATCATTTATTGTTTGTATAATATTTAAATACTCTTCAAAATTTAAATTTTTAATTTCATTAGGAATTATAAATTCTAAATTATCGGTCTGAGTGTTCTGTGCTACCAATTTTTGGAAGATATTTTGAAGTTTAGATGCTTTTATAAAGCACATAAAAACCACGGGGCTTGCCCCGTGGATGTAGTGCTCCCCATATCTTTCTGCTATGGTGATGTATGCAGATTAGAAAACAAGGTCACTGTGCTTACCGATGTGAATATCATTTAGTGCTGGTTAGTAAATACAGACGCAAAATATTTAATGATGGTAGTTTCAAATATTTTCAAGGCGTTCTGAAGCAGGTATGGGAAAATATCCCTGAGGTAAAATTATTGACAATAAATCATGATACAGACCACATTCATATGCATCTATCAATACCACCCAAGGTAAGAGTGAGCGATGTGGTTAGGACAATAAAATCTATCACTGGTCGATTATTAAAAAAGAAATTTGAATATATAAGAAAAGCTTATTGGGGCATTGATGGAATTTGGTCGGATGGATATTTTGTCGCGACTGTTGGAATCAATGAGCATATAATTAAACGATATATAGAACATCAGGGGTAGGAGGATATGGGGCAAGCGCAGCTTGTACTCGACCTTTAGGTCGACATAGATACCACGGGGCTTGTGCCCACAGCTGTCGAAAGTAGATAAAAATAGTTATAATCTAAACTTTATAAGATCAATATGCCCCCCAGATAATATTACAATATCATGGATTATTTCCTTCTCTAGTAATAAGCAAAACCGTAATAATGGAATCTTAAAACCCTTTAATTTATTTATTTTTTAAATATGGTAAATAGAATCGCAGCTATTAATATGCTGTATAAATATACTATCATGCCATTTTGAGAATGACTGATAAAATGTTTAAACTGTAAATGCTGTTTTATGAATTTAAAAAATACTTCTATATCCCATCTTTTCTTATATATCTCTGCTATTTCTTCAGCAGAACTATCCGATAAATTTGCTAAAAACCATATTTCTTTATTTTTGTAATCAATGGTTTTTATTAATCTTAAATTACATTTGATTATCTTGTTAGCACTGTATAAATTTATAATCTCATCACTTTGTATTTGTAAGTTACTATGATTATTTTGATGCTGCTTGATCTCTAACTTTTTAATAACTCTATAGCGTCTATTAGTTTGTACTCTAGTCACAAATTTTATTTCTTTGTTACTGAAATCTTCATAGGTAGTTGTTTTACAGATTCCTCTATCAAATACTAATATATCTTCCTTATCTAGCTTAGATTCATTTATAGCTTTAACTAATGCTACATCATCACTTGCTTCAGATTTATCATTGCAAAATCTTATATTAGATGGAATTTGTCCTTTTAAACCTACACTCAGCTTTACTTGACTATCATTCTTTTTACCTCCTATTTTTAATCCATCTTTAATTACTCTGCCAGAAAGATTAATAGTTGTTGAATCAAATAGGTGCAATTGTCTCCTTTCTACCTTATTAAAACGGCTATTATACTTTTCTACTAGTTCATCATAAATTGCTTGGAAATACTCTGTTTTTATTGTTTTTAATCTTTTACCAATAGAACTATGATCTATTTTATTTTTACCAGCCTTTTTTGTTTTAAGAAGATTACTTAACTCTAAAGATACCGGTACTATTTCATCTAATGTCCTTAAGCTAATCGGTCTACCAAGTAGTGACGACCTAACAAAACTTTTTAAAATAAAGGCTCCTGTAATTTTATGATTGGCTTTATCTACGGTATATTTTCTCCCTACCTCTATCAGCCTCTTATCACTAATTAAGTTCATTATTTCTTTTATTTCCATTCAGGGTAACCTCTTTAGTTTTTTAGTTACCTGTTTAACTCCTCCTAATACTTTTTTACATACTTATTTCTTCTTTTCTACTTTCGACAGCTGTGGGCTTGCCCCGTGGAGTGTTCACTTTATTCTCAGATACAGCTTCGTTTATTGCGGTTTTAACTCGATACCCCATATCGATATTACCAAAATTAACTTCAATAATTTGTGTGTCTTTTAAAGTTCGTGCCAAATATTGCACTCCATTATTATCTATGTTGTTGCACTTCAAAGAAATCGAAGTCAAACAACTATCTTTTAGATGGTCTGATAGGTATCTCATGCCACAATTACTTATAATATTAGAATCCAGATTAAGATGGCTGAGATTGGATTGTTTTAGATGCTCTGATAGATATTTCACTCCATCATCTGCTATTTGATTAGAGTCACGTGAGAAATCATCATTACTGAACACAATAGAAGTAAGGCTAGTATGTGTAAAGCATCTGCCAGATACTTTATGCCATTGCTTGTTATACCATTATTTTCCAAATTTAAAAAAATTACATTGGTGTTTTTTAAACCTGTAGATAGGTATTTCATGCCATCATCTTTTATCTGATTAGCCTTAAGACCAAGAGAAGTGATACAAGTATCCTTTAGAATATCTGCCAAATACTTTATTCCCATGCTCCCAATATCAGTATTATAAAGGTTCAAAGATGTGATATTGGTGTGTTTCAAGCCATCAGCTAAGTATTGAGCTGCATTACTATATTTAGCTGCATTACCACCTATTATGTTATTGCCTAAATTAAGAATTTTGACTTGCGTGCTTTCTAAAGCATTCATTATAACTCTAATTTTAATAGGATCATATATGTTACCTCGAATGTTAACACGATTAACCCTGGAATCTCTATCTAATTCCTGTATTAGATTGCAACCATTCCATCCTATCCGCATTACATGCATTGTTAAGTCCCAAAATTCTATGTTTTTATAATGAAAGTGGCTGAACATAATATTCTCCTATTAAACTTTATTCTGACAAGAAAAACAAACGACCCAAAATACTTCATCTGATACTTTGGACAATGATCCGTTACTACGATCCTAATCTACATTTAAATACACTGCGATAATCTGTTCCGTGCCTCCCTTCAAATTTCTTAGCATGAATAAATTTCAAAAGATGTCTATTCACTTATATATTAACTTTCAAATTTTATCAATTTAAAAGTAAAGTTTTGAGCCTCAAATGCTTCTGCTAGATCTTGCATATAACGATTCCTGACATAATAATCATTGAAAGCTGATGTTGATTTAAGAATCATGTTCTGATTCACTGTATCCTCTTCTACTACCACTAATTTACTTAATACACCAAAATCAATATATTTGTTATAACGCTGAATAAGAAAGCTTCTTACTTTATACCATACCGATTCAGGATTTAATTGTTTACTGAGCTGTAGCAGATATTTTTGTTTTTCATCTAGGGTATTATGCTGATTAGCATTAAGCTTAGTAAATGCTATAATTTTCAATTGCTCAACACTCTTACCATAAATTATTTGCACTTGCTGTAGTAGTTTATCTTGTGCGTATTCTGAAAGCTTAATATCTTGCGGTAGCCTGATTTGATACTTACTATCCACTACACCAATAAAAGAGCAGGAGCTTAGCAATTCATAAGCTGTATCAGAATCAAAGATGCCAATAATTTTACGTTTTAGCTGAGCTTGTTTGCTAGTATCAGTACTACCTTCTATCTCATTTAGATACCGCTCTCTAGCTTTATCTGCATCGTGATAGTTAAACTGAAAACTCGCATCATTGGCTTTAGTAGATTCTCTTAGCTCGTTAGCAAGAGCCTTGGCCATGTAATTCAGTAAAACCTTCTTATGACCAAAGTGATGATTAGAATATTCTCCTGCAAGCTTTAAAAGCAATTTATTGATAAAGTCTAGATTAAACTCTCGATTAGATTTTATACGTAATAAATCAGCATCTTCTTGGCTTAATGGATAGAAGTCTGCTAATTTTTTTCTTTTGAACCAGCCTTTATTGTTTCTAGATTTTACTGCTGCATTGCGGTCAGCTACGTGGTGGCGTCTTGTATAATCAATTCTATCAATCACTGCTTGCAATGCTTGATTTACCTGTACTGGGTCTACAGTATTTCTATATTCCGTTGGCTTTTTACTATCTTGTTGATCATTTGCTGATTCTTCTGTTGTAAATTGTAAATCTTGTTTCAGATTTTGCTCTGATCCAGATTGTAATAATTGTTTATCTTGATCAATTTCATTTTTGTTAAAAATTTCACTATATCTAGATTTATTAGATATATTTTTATTATTATCTATATATATAGAGTGGTCCAAACTTTTTTGGGGTTGAGGCAAAATTTCTTTGGGGTTGACCCCAAACTTTTTTGGAGTTGGTAGAAAATTTTTTTCATGTTCATGGGTAATTTTCTGAGAAAATGACTAGAAATTTCTAGCCAGCTTAATACAAGGAGTATTACGGCATTTAATGCCATATTTAACTATTGTTGCTTTATAAAATTCGATAAAGCCACTCTTTTTTAATTCAAGTAAGCATTGTCTTACACGCTCTTGACATACTCCTAGAGAATCCTCAAAGAAATGATAGGTTTCCTGAAGTTCGTCAATACTGTTGTTATAGTAGATTTGCAAGCGGAAGACTATAAGAGATAGGAGTTGTCTTGAGGTTTTACTTAAAATTTTACCATTACGAGAGGAAAGAGTACTCCATTCAGGTGGAATAAAATTACCGACAAAATTGTAGAAGATAGTGGGATTATTATCACTCTCATTATGAGTTACACAATCAGGAGCGAAATGTGAGCAGCATATAGTGTGCATAAGACCTCAACTTAAACATCAGTTTAGAAGAGGCAATCAAGGGGATAATAACACCATTTTTAAAAATGCGATGAGCATATAATGAGCATACGGAGTATGAAGCTAAAATTAACAGATTATGAAAAGCCTGGAGATAAGGTGGTGGGCGATAGAGGGATCGAACCTCTGACCTTTACGATGTCAACGTAATGCTCTAACCAACTGAGCTAATCACCCGTATGATTTTTTAAAATTATGGACCTTATAATATTTATAATTAAGATAAGTGTCAATTGATTAGTTCAAGTTATATTGATAACAAATAATTGTATAATATATCAAATTTGATATATTATATATATAACAAAGTGGATTATAAAATTTATAAATAATGCTGCAGAGAAAGAAGTACAGAAGCTTACTTATGATCTACAAGCTGATTTTTTACATCTATGTGAACTGCTTATTGAGTTTAGTCCACATAATGTAGGAATGCCTCACACAAGAAATATAGAAGACAAACTTTGGGAACTAAGGTTACATGGTAAAGATAATATAGCAAGATCAATATATTATTTAGCTATGGATAAAAAAATAGTTATATTGCATACATTTATTAAAAAAACGGAAAAAACTCTTAAAACAGCTATTTTAATAGCTAAAACTAGATTAAAGAAAGGTTTTAATGAAAAACTTTGATGAATTTAAAAAAGAGTTATTATCAAACCCTGAAGTAAGAAAAGCTTATGAAGAACGAAAAATGGAATTTGAGATAGCAAGCACTTTAATAAAGGCTCGTCTTGCATCTAATATGACTCAGGTGGATGTTGCTAAAAAAATGTCTACTTCTCAAGCTCAAATAGCAAGAATGGAAAGCGGACATCATATTCCTAATTTCTTAAGCCTTCAAAAATATGCTAAAGCTGTAAATCAAAAAATTAATTTGTTAATTACCCCATAGGTTCAATTCCCATAGGGTGTACTACTAAATCTGTATGTAGTTTTTAACCCTTGTTTTTTACAAAAATTCATTAATGTACTAGATTTCAAGCTTTATTTCCATTATTTATAATATTTTATTATTTAGTCTATAATTTTATGGTGGATTTAAAAACTAAAGCCTTTGATATTTCTCAAAATTTTACTATTGCTCTTGACGGTCCTGCTGCTTCAGGTAAAGGGACCATCGGTTTAATACTGGCCAAGAAATTTTCTCTTAAATATTTTCAGTCAAGTATTGTTTATAGGCAGCTTGCTTTTGACTGTATTAGTCAAAAAATAGATATCACTAATATAGATGCGGTAATTGCTTTATCTAAAGAATTAGAACTCGATAATACTAGACATCTTTCCAAAGTCGCTTATAGAGAAGAATTTAAAGGAGATACGGAACACAGCACCGCAGCGTATACAAAAGTACGTGAGGATGCGAGTACCGGATCGACGTCTAAATTACCTCTAGAAGTAGAGTTTGGGAAGATGTCTAATATTGATTTAGAGAATGAGAATATAGGAAATATAGCATCACAAATTGCCATAATAAGTGAAGTTAGAAATAATCTAAACAAATACCTGATTAATCTAGTAAAAACAACGCCAAGAATTATTATGGAGGGTAGGGATATAGGCACCGTTGTTGCACCTGACGCCGATTTAAAGATTTTTATAACCGCAAATCCTCAAATTAGGGCTGAAAGACGATATAAGCAGTTGCAAGCAAAAGGAAAAACATGTATACTCGATGAGATTTTACGGCAAATAATTTTGCGAGATAAAAGAGATAAAGAGCGAAAAGCTGCGCCGTTATTACCGGCTTCAGATGCTTTAATTATCGATACTTCAGAGCTTTCGGCTATGGAAGTCGTAGAAGAAGTAACAAATTACATAAAGAATAAAATAACTTGAAAAAGTGCTAGGTTATTTTATTCAATTTTATTGGTATTGCAAAATATAATTATAGATATCATCATTGCGAGCGGTCAAAGACCATGTGGCAATCCAAAAAAAATAATAAATTTAACTGGATTGCTTAGTCAAAATTTTCAATTTTTCCTCGCAATGACGTAATTTATTTTACAATATCGGTTTTATTAACCTTTTTAAAAATTTTTATTAGTTTAGGTTCTATGAATATTGAGCCTAGGCACTTTAGCTAATATTACGAGAAGAATATGTCAATAAAACTAAAACAACGATTTGTTCCACAACTTGCAGCAATTAATCACGAATTTGAGGAAGATTTTTCTAAAATGCTTGAAACCGTTGATATAAGTCACATAAAAGAAAAAACGGTAGTGAAAGGTCAAGTAATCGAAATAAAAAACGATATGATTATTGTTGACGTTGGATTAAAAAATGAAGGTAGAATACCTAAGTCTGAATTTTTAGCTTTACCTGAAGTTGGGGACATAGTTGAAGTTTTCATCGAGAAAATTGAAGGACGTAACGGCAGAACGATATTGAGCCGTGAAAAAGCAGTTAAAGAAGAATTATGGGGACAACTAGAAATCATGTGTTCCAAGGGCGAATTTGTCGATGGTACGATTTTCGGTCGTGTGAAAGGAGGCTTTACCGTGGATTTATCCGGTGTAGTAGCATTCTTACCAGGAAGCCAAGTCGATGTTAGACCTATTAAAGATCTTACTTCTATAATGAATATCAAGCAACCGTTTAAAATTTTAAGCATGGATAAAAAGCTCGGTAATATAGTAGTTTCAAGAAGAGCTATCTTAGAAGAATCACGTTCCGAAGCTAGAGATGAGATGCTATCTAAAATTAAAGAAGGCATGGTGTTAGAAGGGACCGTGAAAAATATTACTGATTACGGTGCGTTTATCGATCTTGGAAGTGTTGACGGTTTATTACATTTAACCGATATTTCTTGGGGAAGAGTTAACCATCCTTCAGAAGTGTTAGAATTTAACCAAAAGGTTAAAGTAATGGTTATTAAGTTTGATGAAAAAACCAAAAGAATATCACTTGGTATAAAACAACTTGATTCTAACCCATGGGAAGCAATTAAAGAAGAATTCCCCGTCGGTAAAAAAATGATAGGTAAAGTTACAAATTTTGCTGATTACGGCGTATTTATAGAATTAAAAGACGGACTTGAGGGACTTGTTCATTCAAGCGAAATTAGTTGGTTAAAATCTAATCAGAATCCTAGAAAAACGCTAACTATAGGACAAGAATTAGAATTCGTAGTTTTAGAGGTCGATACTGAAAAGCATCGTATTTCTTTAAGTATTAAACAATGCCAAGAAAATCCTTTAATAAAATTTGCCGAAAATAATCCTGTCGGTACTATAATTAAAGCACCGATTAGAAATATTACGGATTTCGGTATTTTTGTTGCACTCGGTAATAATATGGACGGCATGATTCATGAAGGTGATATTAGCTGGGAAGATAAGGGAATGGATCTATTAACATCATACAAAAAAGGTGACGAAATAAAATGCAAAGTTCTAGCCATTAATATTGAAAAAGAACAAGTTAGTTTAGGTATAAAACAATTGTCGCCGAATCCATATCAAGAAATCAGTGACGAATATAAAAAAGGCACAATAGTTAAAGCCCTTATAACAGAAGTTAAAGATGATGGACTCGAAGTACTATTAAACAATAAAGTAGCAGGTTTTATTAAAAGAGTTGAATTATCAGATGAAAAAGATGAGCAGAAACCTGAAATGTTTAAAGTAGATGAAGAAATAGAAGCAAAAGTTACTTCTATAGAGAAATCAACCGGTAGAATTTTATTATCGGTAAAAGCTCATAAAATAGCAGAACGTCAAAAAGCTCTCAAAGAATACGGTTCTAGTGATAATACTACCAATATAGGAGATATACTTGCTCATGTTTTAGAAGATAAGAAGTAATAATCTATATCGTCATTGCGAGTTGAAATTGCCTGCATGGATCGAAAAACGTACTCGGCGTCATACCCCGGCGGTGGCCTGACCACGGTATCCAGAAAACAACTTACAATGCTAATAATTTTAGTATTTTTAACTGGATCCCGCGATCAAGTCGCGGTATGACATCTTTAATCAATCAGTTTCAGGAGAAAATATTAATGTCGTATGTACCGATAGTAATTGAACAAACCTCTCGAGGGGAGCGTGCTTATGATATATATTCAAGATTGTTAAAAGAACGTATAATCTTTGTATGTAGCACTGTTGAAGATCATATGGCAAACTTAATCGTTGCACAATTATTGTTTCTTGAAGCAGAAAATCCTAAAAAAGATATATATATGTATATTAATTCCCCTGGAGGCGTTGTAACCGCAGGTCTTGCGATTTATGACACAATGCAATATATAAAACCTAAAGTGGCAACGCTTTGCATAGGTCAAGCTTGTTCTATGGGTTCACTTTTACTTTGCGGCGGTGAGAAAGGAATGCGTTATAGTTTACCTCACAGCCGTATTATGATCCATCAGCCGTCAGGAGGTTATAAAGGACAAGCTACTGATATAGAAATCCACGCTCAAGAAACCCTAAAAATCAAAAAATTAATTAATGGATTATATAGTAAACATACCGGGCAGGATATACAATATGTGGAAAAAAGTATGGAACGCGATAATTTTATGTCACCGGAAGAAGCAAAAAAATTTGGATTAGTAGATAATATAATTTCTTCTAGAGATGCTATGGCATTGTTAGCAAAATAAAGATTAAATTTTATAAAAAAATCTTATAGATTTAGTTTTATTATTATAGTATAAGAGAATTAATTTGTTATAGTCAATTCAGTGGGATTTGCATGCAAGGAGTGAGGAGTGAAGCCTATAACTAATAGGAGAGCGACGAGTGACGATGTAAGGCGAGTCCAAATCAATTGACTATATTGGGGTCATAGCTCAGTTGGTAGAGTGTTTGAATGGCATTCAAGAGGTCGGGGGTTCGATTCCCCCTGGCTCCACCAGATAAAGTCAAGCTTTTTGCATTTTACCAATTTTCCTCCATGCTCCTTATGCTCACTATATGCTCATCGCATTTTATTAATGATTGTGCAACACATAATTTTGATGATCAAAATGTAATCATTTTCTATAATTTTGTTGGCAATTTTATCCCTCCTGAATGGCGTCATCTCTCATCTCATAATGGCAAAAAATTAAGTAAAACTGCAAGACAGCTACTCTCTTTAATAGTCTTCCGCTTGCAAATCTATCACAATAATAGCATTGATGAACTTAAGGAAACGTATCTCTTCTTTCAAAAACACTTCGGTGTTTGTCAAGAACGCGTACGACAATGCTTACTTGAACTACAAAAAGGTGGCTTTATTAAAGTTTACAATGCAACAATCGTAAAATATGGTATTAAATGCCATAATACTCCTTGTATTACGCTAGCTAAAAATTTCTATCCATTTTCTAAAAAAAACACTCTTGAAAATGAAAAAAATTTTGCATCAACTCCAAAAAACTTTGGGGTTAACCCCAAAAAAGTTTGGACCACTCTCTCTCTATATATAATAATAAAAATATATCTAATAAATCTAGATGTAGTGAATCTACAATTTTTCAAAATCAACAAAAGCCAACTCTGCAAGATCAGAAATTACTACAAGATCAACAAACACCAAATCTGGCATAAGAATGACAATTTGAAATAATAAGATCAGCAAATAATCAACAAAAAAGTGAAAATACTAAAACAGCCAAAAATAATTTTGTTATCGGTCCATTACAGGTTAATAAGCCATTGCAAGTAATTCTTGATAAAATTGATAAGGCAAGATGTAAGCAAATAGCATTATCATCTCATAATGATCTAGCAGGAGAATCTGTAAAGAATAAAGGCTGGTTCAAGAGAAAAAAATTAATAGATTTTTATCCATTAAGCCAAGAAGATGGCAATTTACTTCAGATCAAATCAAATAGAGAATTTAATCTTGATTCTATCAATCAATTACTCTTAAAGCTTGCAGGAAAATATTCAAATCATCATTTTGGTCATAAAAAGGTGCTACTAGAGCTAAGGCATTATTTCATGAGCTAAGTAAGGAAAATACTAAAGCTAATCACTATGCTACTAAATCTCAATTTAGTAACTTCAATAAAGCTCAAGAGCAATATTTAGATAAGATAGAAAGCAGTAGTAATACTAGCAAATAAGCTCAACTAAAACGTAAAATAATCAGCATTTTTGATGCTAATACAGCTTATGACTTACTAAGTTCTTGCTGCTTTATTGGCATAGTTGATAATCAATACCAAATAAAACTGCTTAAAAATATTACGCTTTTAGAAAATACACAAAATCAAATACTACAGCAAGTACAAATGATCTATGACAGTAGTATTGAAAAGTTAGAAATAATACCATTTACTGAACTTGCAGCTAAGCAGCAAAACGCTGAATATGAAACACAAAATTACCTATCGCATCTTAGTAAAGAATTAAATCCTGATTCAGTATGGTACAGGGTGCGGAAATTTATGATTGAACATTATAATAAATATATTGATTGTAGTGTATTAAGTAAATTGGTAGTAGCAGAGGAAGATACGTGTAATAAGCAAATAATCCTTAAATCCACTTCATCTTTCTATGATTACTATGTGAGAAATAATTATATGCAGGATTTAGACAAGGCCTTTAAAGCTCAAGGTTTTACTTTTGAATTAATGAAATTTTAAAATAATCAAGGCTTTCTATGATTTAGAAGATAGTAATTGGTAACTTATTGAGTAGCAGTATACCGCAGTACTGTAATCTCACTTTAATAATTGGTTACTATTACCTCATCAGATATTTTATTATTCTCAGGCATAGAATATTTAACTTTAATAATCTTAATATTGAAATTCTTGTATAAGTTTCTAATAAATGGAGTATTACTATTAGAAATCATATTTAATTAATTGATCAACTATTTTTCTTTTACCACCTACCCATTGCAAAAATGGTTGCAGTTTATCTAAAGTTTTTACTGACATGATTTATTATTTATCTTTAATATTTCTACTAAAGATTATATCAGAAAATAAGCCCAAATGCTAGCAAAACATTATAACATAAAGGGATTTCAGGCTTGATTATAGCATTAATTTAGTATGATTTATCTATGTATAATTGATAAAGAATTAGACTAGAATATATTATTATTTAAAGCCTGTCTCATTTATGCAGTTGTTTGTCATATTATGAAAAATCTGTCAAAAAGCTTTTCAATTCTCTGTACTTCTAAAAACAACTGGGATATCTGTGATCTGATGTGACATGAGTATCAACATCAAACATAGAGGTAAAATTAAAACTACAAAATCTCAAATTTACCTCTAGCTACTATTTTACAACATAAAACAGCAAGAGTACATTATGACCATTAACAATCAAAATCAAGCACAAGATAACAGCAAGCTTGAAAATTCCCTCAAACATAACTGGCACCTCCAATTATCACCTATATCTGTCACATTAATTCCATCATTTGAATCACTATCTAATGCAGAAATTAATATAAATCACCCAGTAACAAATTACTCTGATATTATTAAAAAATCTAAGTCAGAGCTTCAAGATATAACAGATAAGTTAAAAAAAGTTGAATGTATCAACAAAAATCTAATACAAAATATAGTATATAATTTAAAAGTACCATGTAATTCAATTTTTGCATTAGTAGCAGTACTTCATGAGTTAGAAGATGATATACAAAAAAAGAATTATATAACCAGTATAATAGATTATACCCAAAGTCTGCTAAATTATTATGATAAATTAAGTAAGAATTTACATAATAGTACGGGTCTACCTCCCATAGAGTTAAAGAAATTTAATCTGTAATCATTAGTAAATAATATTATTGATAAAGCGAGACCAATTGCTCGGAATAAAGGCATCAATTTATCTTGTAATTTTCAGTACCAAATAAGCAATATAGTAGTAAGCGATAGTTATAGAATAGAGATCATACTTGAGCAATTAATAGATAATGGTATAAAATTTACTAATAAAGGCAATGTAGTAATAACAGTAAATATGTTTGCAATTAGTCCGGCTTTATCAGAAGCAGAACAAAATAAAAGAGAGATGGTATTACAATTCATTGTACATGACACAGGAAAAGGATTAAGCAAAGCAATACAAGAATATTTACGTAAAGAATTTGATGAGTTTGATATTCAATATGAAGAAATAGTCTCAGGTTTAAAATTTGTAAAGCGTCTGGTAGATGCACTACATGGAGAAATAGAGGTAACAAGCACAAAAGATAAAAGTTCTACTATCATATTGAAATTACCTCTTCTCGATAATTGTCCATACGGTAATATTTAACTAGTAATCAGTGTTAGTATTATAAACAAAACTTAGGCTATGTTATTGCTATAATTAAAAATTTTGACTGAAATGTATATTTTGTAATGAAGATTATTTATAATATCCCACTATTAAGGTCTTTGTAATAAAACATAGAGTAAGTTTTATAAACGTAATATTCTCAAAAAGAGTCTAAAAATAATAAATACATGTTAATTAACACAGTTACATTTGTAGCAACTTTAATAATTTTTGTATACTCAATAGTAATACATGAAGTGTCGCATGGGATATGTGCTCATTATTTAGGAGACCCTACTGCTAAAAACATGGGGAGATTATCATTAAATCCAATAAAGCATTTGTCTATATTAGGGATAGTGCTACCTATCATATGATATATAGTTGGAGCACCAATGTTTGGCTTTGCAAAACCTGTAATTTATAATCCAGTATATTTTAAAAAACCTAAAAGGGATATGATCCTTGTTGGACTTGCAGGTCTTCTCTCTAATTTTCTTCTAGCTACAATTGCATTTACTACAATATTTTTGATACATAACTTTCATATAGATTTGATAAAGTGTGCGTATGAAGTACTAAAACAATATGATAACAATAAATTTAATATTATGCTTTTTTAATTTATTTCCAATTCCTCCATTAGACGGAAGTATATTGTATATGAGTAGCATTATTGATAAAAATCCATTATTCGCAAGAAAATGCACATAAGATGCAACCTGTTTTTGAAAAACTGATATATAAATTCTTTATTTTTTTGATCATTAAGTGGTTCAAATTTTGTGGCAAATATTGATAATTTATTTTCTAAAGTTTGTTCATAATGCAGGCGACTGGTAATCCAAAACTTGACGTTCTTGACATTGGGATCATATTTTAAATACTGCATTAATGAAATAAGGTTATTTCTAATATTTTGATCTAAAACTTCATCAAATCCATCAAATTTGATTAATATAGGTTTTATAAAATTGGTATTCTGAAAAGCAAACAATAATATCTTTTTTGCGAATGTCGTGTTAAGATCTGAATCAGATTCTAAGCATAAGTTAATTATATCATCAATCTTAATATTAGAAGACTTAATCCTGCCGATTGTTGATATATGATCTTTTAGATCAACGCTTATTACCCAATGTGATTGAAATATTGATTTGACTTCAGACCCTAAATCGTATTGTAATGTACATAATTTTGTTAAACTAGTAGTTTTGCCCATACCTGGATCATCTGCGATGATGGTAGTCTGTTTATCCTTTATATCGTTAATAAAATCCTTGTCTAAAGTTAGTTTAATACTTTTTTCATTATTAATATATTTACGCAAATTATCTAATGTGCCACGAGATTTAATCCACACTATCTGTGTATTACCATTATTTTGTTCTATATTTAACCAATGAATGGTTTTATTTTGTACTACTAATTGATCAAACTGTGATAGTTCACCCCTCTTTTTTGCTATTACTCTGGGATGAGCATCATTCATATTTTGTTGTATTAATTTTCTGCTGTATGCTGGAAAAAGCTTTAACAAATCGTCTTGGTTATCTATACCAGTAAATAAAAATATATCACTTCTTTGTTGCGATTCGTTATGACTCTTTACTTGCAACTCTTTATATATATCTTCTTTAATAATTACTTTTAAACCCAAAGCTAAAAGCAAAGGTGCTAGCCAAATATTAGTAGTTTGCGGAGTACATGATGAACCTAAACGCCAATTTCTAAAAGCACTTGGATTAAATGTCGCTTCAGAATGGTATAATGCTGTTATATGAACATAAACTTTATCCCGCTTTCTACTTCTCATTTTTCGTTTCTTTTAAAATGGCTAGAAATGCCGCATGTGAAACTATGGTGGGATGAGGATATAAAATGGAGTTTAGAATTGATCGAACAAAAATACTTAAGCTATGTTAAGGGATATAAGCTAGAAAATAATGACCCGAAAAATATACAAGCTTATATTATAGAAGCAGACCGTACTCCTATAGGGTATATCCAAATTTACAATGCTTATGATTTTGAGCGTTCAGACCCATTAATAAACTTACCTTCAAAACTTGCAGCAATCGATTTCTTTTTAGGTGAGCCTGAATATTTAAATAAAGGGGTAGAGCTACTTACTCTAAGAACTTTTTGAGAAAATTTTATAGATAAGCAATATACTCATGTTTTAGTTGATCCTGATAGAAAAAATATCGCTGCTATTAAAACTTATGAAAAAGCAGGATTTAAAATAATTCAAGAGAATAACGACGTCTTAATGCTTAAGGAATTAAGGCAATAATTCTAACTTTGGCAATATATCTTATAATTTGTATATTTCTTAAAGCCTAATTTTTCAGCAAGTGACGTTGCCATTGGTGAAGTTTGAATTATTACCTTATCGATTCCCATTTCTTTTAATATTTTAAACCTAGCTATATATAAATCACTTGCAAGACCACGATTTCTATATTCCGGCATCGTTGAATCGTGATAAAAACCTGCTATGCCGTTTGCAAAAATTATAGAGGCAGTTGCAACAATTTTATTTTCTTCATATGCAGTAAGTGGAACAAATACTTTGTTATCTCCAATAAATTTTGATAAATTATCAAAATAAATATTATAAACATCATCACTAAATCCAAATGATCTAATTAATACTCGAATTCATTCCTTATATTCCTCTATTCCAGTAATAATTCTAATATTAGACATCTTCCCAAACTTCGCTTCTGGAAGTAATTTATACATTGATCCGGTACTCGAATCCTCACGTACGCTTGTGTACGCTGCGGTTCGAGGTGAAGTGTCTCCTTTAAATTCCTCTCTATAAGCCGGTTTGGAAAGATGTCTATTTTTATTATCCATATTTTGTTCAGAATAATCTTTAAGCGCATAAACCATTCCGGGTACGTCACCAAAATCAGTATATTTACCGTTTTGGAAATGCTCAAGCATTTCAGATGATAGATTCTTTTCATCAACCCACCAAGCAAACGGTAAATCCTATAGTTTAAACACTTCTTCCATTTTATCCATTTGGCTTATATTCACTTTATCAGGCAGTACAATCATATTCCATACAGGATGATTGCATCCTATATGTATCAGATAATAATTTATTCCATCTATTTGTTGCTCTTGTAGCCCCAAATATCTAAATGTTTCTATTAAACTTTGATCCACTAAATCAGCATTATTACTCGTAAATTTATCTAAGTGTATTAATTATATACCAAAAGTTATAATAAGAATTAGGAAATAGTAAAGAAATATATTTTGCAAAGCTAAAAATATTGTTATAGATTAGGTTCTGTGCACTTTTAATAGAATAATCATAATTATGGCTCTTTTTAACTACAAATTATAAGATTTTTTTGAAATATGAATAACTATTACTGCAAAAATCTTATTAATTTTCGCTTAAAAATATCTCATAATTATAATCATTAATCAAAAGTGCACAGAACCTAAGTATAAAAAAGAATTAACGAGTAAAATGTCAAAAAATCAAAGTTTAGATATAGAAAGAAAGCAAGATCATATTAAAATTAATCTTATAAAAAACGTCGAATCTACACTTAAAAGCGGTTTTGAATCTATTCAATTTATTCACAACGCATTACCGGAAATTAACTACGATAACATAGATACAACTACTACTTTCCTCGGAAAATCTTTACAAGCACCTATTCTAATTTCTAGTATGACCGGAGGCACAACTAGAGCTGGAGATATTAACTATCGACTTGCACAGGCCGCCCAAAAAGCCGGAATTGCTATGGGGCTTGGCTCTATGCGGGTTTTATTAACGAAACCGGATACGATCAAGACATTTGCAGTAAGGCATATAGCTCCCGATATCCCTTTATTAGCCAATATCGGTGCAGTGCAACTTAATTACGGAGTGACACCTAAAGAATGCCGGTATTTAGTTGATGCTATTGAAGCCGATGCCTTAATTTTACATCTGAACGTATTGCAGGAGCTAACTCAGCCGGAAGGTAATAGAAACTGGGAAAATCTTTTACCTAAGATAAGAGAGATGGTTAATTACCTCTCTGTCCCTGTAATTGTTAAAGAAGTAGGGTATGGTTTATCTAAACAAGTGGCTAAAAGTCTTATTGATATAGGAGTTAAAGTTCTTGATATTGCAGGGAGCGGTGGGACATCTTGGAGTCAAGTAGAGGCTTATCGTGCTACAAATTCGTTACAAAATCGTATAGCTAGTAGCTTTATTAACTGGGGAATTCCGACTTTAGATTCTCTAAAAATGGTGAGGGAAGTTTCAGAAAATATTCCGATTATTGCCAGCGGCGGGTTAAAATCCGGCATTGACGGGGCAAAAGCAATTCGTATGGGAGCTAGTATTTTTGGACTTGCCGGTCAATTTTTAAAAGCTGCAGATACATCAGAAAACTTACTTTTCGAAGAGATACAATTAATAATCAAGCAGCTTAAGATTACTATGCTATGCACCGGATCACGCACTTTAAAAGATTTAGCAAAAGCAGATATAAGGCATTGCTAGATTAGTCAAAATTTAACGTCATTGCGAGGAAATTATGTAATAATTGACGAAGCAATCCAGTTAAAAAATGCTAAAAACAATACTTTTTTATTATTTTTCCGGATTGCCACGCAGCCTATGGCTGCTTGCAATGACGATTGACATATTCTGCAATATATTTTAGTCCAGGAATAATTACTTGGTCATCAAAAAGACTAAACTGAGTCATAATTTAAATTCCTAAGTAGCAAATTTAGAATACTCTTCAATTGCACTTTCATCTTGATTAGTCATGGTATGTACATATCCCGGATAATCTTTTGGATCAAATTTATATTTGATGGGTATTGGTATTTTAAATGCATAATCAAAATCTTCTTTATTTATCATAATAACCTCTGCAACATTACGGATATTATATCATATAAATACTTTATACTAATCCTATTACTATATTATACTTTTCTTCATCCTAGGCTTTCCTATTAAATAGCATAGTACCGGACAGTTTTTACTCTATGTCATGCCTGCGAAAGCAGGGATCCAGGCTAAAAAATCTTGATTTTAAAGATTTTTTTATTACATTATTTCACTTTTTATGTAAAACCTTTAATCATTTGATTTTTTTAGGTTTTACTGGATTCCCGCTTTCGCGGGCATGACATAGAGTAAAAACTGCCCGGTACTATGATTAAGTAGATGATGGTTGTCATGTTATTATTTCAATTTTGGCATTGGAAAATTGCGGATTCTAGGGTGCATGTGAGTATGTAGTACTCTTATAATCATTATACCTTTTTCTTATTTTATATTAGACATCTTCCCAAACTCTAAATCTTTAGGAGCAGAATGTTCTGCTACAGAAATTAAATATAAAGCATCCTTTAAGGTTAATTTGTTTGGTATAGGAATATCGATATTAACAGGCAAAAACGCTTGCATTAACACATTTCTTTTATTTTCTTCTTCAGCTTGTTCTTTCTGTTTTCTAATTTCTTTACAATTAGAACAGGAACAGTAAGTATGGTCTCGATGATCACATACAGGGCAAAATTTTTCAAAATGTACTACATTATAATTCCTATGACTTCTACCGTCTAATTTACTTACTAGGTTTATATCCGGACAATATTTACAAAATAATTCATTATGAACTACAGGCGGAAAAAGTTTAACTAATATGCTAGGATATACATTAATCTCAAATTCTTCTAATAAATTAGCTATTTTCTCATGGTTATAGTAACGTTTTATTAAATCTTTGATTTGTTCTTCTGTTAAATGTGATAAATCTTTATGAGCCATAACTTAATATAAATTAATTGATTATTAGGTATATAATTGTAACTTATAAAATTACGGCTATAATAGAGAAAGTAGTATAAATATACAACTATTTTTATTATAAAAGTAAAAATAGAAATTAAAAGACTATCAATATGAGGTAATTAGTAGACGATAAGCTTTCTTAAAAGCTTTTAGACTTTATAAATGTAATAACAAATGCATATGAAACTTTTAAAGGCTTGACAGTGGAAACCTTGATTACTCTTTGGCTTTCCCGTTCGATAAACTACAAAAATTGGCTAACTGTCCAGACTAGACGTGGTATGTTAGTATTACAGAAAAAAGATATTTTTGTTTAGGTAAAGTTGATGGTAATATTTTAACAGTCCGTTTTATGTTCCGAGATAATCATATAAGAATTTTTGGAGTAGGATACTGGCGTAAAGGTAAGAGAGGATTTATGAGCAAGAGAATAAAATACACTGATGGGGGAATAGATGCAGTAAAAATAGTAAAAGATTTCTTGCCACACCCTAGAGAACTTTTATTAAAAGATGATTCTGTAAAAGTAACCATTTCTTTAAGTAAAGAGAGCGTAGAATTTTTTAAATCAGAAGCAGCAACTGCACATGTTCCTTATCAAAAAATGATTAGGATTTTACTAGATAAATATACTAAGCATTATAAAGAAAATACAAGAACATAACATACTCTTCTGCTTTTAAGAATTGCTCTTTGTTATCTTCATGGATTCACGTACTCACTTATTAAGTATAAGCTGTATACACTCACCATTTGATCACAAATTCAATTCTTGCAATCAATTTGAGTATACCATAAACTAAACTGGCGGGGAGGGTGTATGTTATGCAAACCTTTAACCTACATAAACTAAAGTTAATTAATATTCTAATAAAATTTTCTTACTTTAACAACCCTAATGAAAAAGAAAAGATAGCCATCATCTGATACAATTATATTAATAAAATATTAATTTATTAATTATTCATGTTGCTATTATGTGCTAATTATGTCATAATAATGCATAATTTTACATGAAAAAACAATGAACAATAATTCACATAATAATCCTGACAACACAATGCCTTTAGCAGTGATAATTACTGTACATTATGACAACAACTCAGCTTTTAATAAAAATAGAGGCTATTTTAAAGCTAATAAACAGCAATTACTAAATGGTTATAAAGTTATTGAGATAGATGATATAGCAAGCCCAAGAGATATTGAGAATATTTTAAAGGATATACCCCCAGATAAAATAGTTTTTTTTTGGCTAAGAGGTCATGGTGAAGCAAAATCAATACGATTTTCAGAACAAAATTATTTACTATCACAAGAGGTAGAAGAGATTTTTCACTGGTTACCAAATAAATTACAAGCGAAGGCAATTCTCTACTTAGAGTCATGCTCAACCGGTAGCCTTGAAAATGATTTTTATAATAATATTCAGTTTAGCTTTGCCAAGTTAATGAAACCCTAGTATTAAAGTTATTGCTCCTGCAGAAAAAGCAGCTTTAAATAAATTTACCATCGATCAGGATAATAATTTTAAATTTGCAGCCTTACCTGATTATAGTATAACTTCTCCTAATATTATGAAAATTCTTGATAAAAGCGTAAAAGAATTACTTAAGGGTATCGAGTTAAATACAGAGTTAAATTATCAGGATCAACTTCGTGAAAACGTAAAAGCTGGTAACGATGTATTTAAGCATTTTAAATTTAATGAATATCTTGCAGATAATTATTTCCTTCATGAGAAAGCAATATGTGCAGCTATATTTGTTAATGATTTAGAGGCAGTTAAAGAATTAACAACACTCTTTAATGTAGATGTAAATAATCCATTAACTATGGATGGAGGACTATGTTATTTCCCATTAAGCTTTGCTATTGATTCTAAAAACATACAAATATTGAAATTATTACTAGAGCAAGGGGCGAATATTTTTGCTGAATACAATAATTCCTCGCCTTTTAAATATTTGCTAGAACATTATAACTCCGGAGATTTATTTTATTTATCTACTTGGCAAGAAATAGATCAGCATTTAATAAAAAATGGTGAAAAATCTCTTATTGATAAATTTAATATACAAAGAGACGAATATAGAATAGCTAAAAGTTTTTATCAACATAATGATTTAAAAGTTGCTTGGGAAAGTTCCGTAGATGAGATAAATACTAACAATTCTCAGCCTTGTTTTGATAATCAAGATACTATTTGTTTAGGAAATACCATACATAAATTATGTAATTTGATACAATAAACTAAACTGGCGGAGAGAAGGGGAGTCGAACCCCCGACACGTTGCCGTGAACACGCTTTCCAGGCGTGCGCCTTAAACCACTCGGCCATCTCTCCAAAATTTTTAGCATTGTGCGCCCCCTATGGCTTCCTATGTAATTCTCGCAAGGCGTTTGCGTGGATACTGAGTTGTCATTGCGAGCAGGTGTTGTTGCGTGGACCGGTAAAATCCACTGTGTCACCCCATGGCTTAACCACGGGGTCCATAAAAACAATTTAAAATACTAATATCATTAGTATTTTAAACTGGATCCCGCAATCAAGTGGGGGGGATGACAACAGAAAATCGATCCATGCAACAACACCTGCTCGCAATGACAACTCAGTATCCATGCGGGTAACGCTAAGACTTGTTCTTAGAAAAAATATTATTAGTTTCTTCTAGCTCATTTTTAGTATTAACACCAACAATTAAATCATGATCAGTAGATAATAAATATGAAACTTTTTCACCGTGATTTTTACATATTTTTACTATTTCAGTTAAATAAACTTCCTTATTACCGTTAGTATTAGTAGCAAATAAAGGTAAGTATTTATTTAAAATTCCTCTACTGAAAGCCATAATACCTGAATTACAAAGTTTTATGTTTTTCTCTTCTTCGCTTGCGTTTTTATGTTCGATTATCTCTAAAAATTCGCCATTTTTATCAGTAGCTATTCTTCCATATTGAGCCGGATTTGCTCTCTCAAAGCTTAAAGTCACTAATGCAGAATTAGTAAGGCTTAAATAATCTATTAATTCATACATAAGTTTTGGAGTAATAAGAGGATGATCACCGTATAAAACTAATATTGTTTTATTTTTATCAATTAAATCTATTGCTGCATAAGTAGCATGAGCTGTGCCTTTAGGTTCTTCTTGCAGTACAAAACGACACATATTTTCATAGGGCGTTAAATGTTTTTTAAGTTCTTCTGAATAAACTATAATTACATCATTTGTGATGTTAAGCGAATTCTTTAATACCGTTTCAAGCATTGGAACTCCGCCGACTTTATGCATTACTTTCGGTAAATCGGACTCCATTCTAGTGCCTTTACCGGCTGCTAAAATAATTATTTGATAATTTGCATCGTTATAAGTCATTGTTCTCCTTGTATTATTTCGTAAACATCATCAGATAACTCATAATTCCCGAAAACTCTTTGTACATCGTCGCTTTCTTCTAAAACTTCCACAAGCTTTAGTAATTTTTCAGCTTTTCCCTTATCATCTATAATTATTGTATTTAATGGAATCCAGCCTATATAAGAGTCTTCAGGTATACCGTATTTGCCGGTTAAAAATTCTAGAACTTTAGAAAAATTTTCAATATCCGTATAGATTGTATGGGTGGTATCATCAGATATAATATCATCTACATCTATTTCTATAACTGCTTCTAAAATATTTTCATTCGATGCTATGTCACTTAGATATTGAATAACGCCGCAATGCTTAAATAAATAATTGACACTACCGGTTTCGCCTAAACTCCCACCATATTTAGTAAAACTAGAGCGTACTTCTGCAGCAGTGCGGTTTTTATTATCGGTTAAAGCTTCAACTATTATAGCAATACCATTCGGTGCATAACCTTCATATCTAATTTCCGTATAATTTTCGGTATTAGAAGAATCATTAGCACTATTAATAGCTTTATCTATTCTTTCTTTAGGGAGATTTTGACTACGTGCGGCGGTTAAAGCATTTCTAAGACGTGGATTATTTTCAGGGTTATTAGAAGAACCGGTTTTAGCTGCAGTAACTATTTCACGAATTAATTTAGTGAAAACTTTTGCTCTTTTTTTATCTTGAGCCCCTTTACGATGCTGAATATTTTTGAACTTTGAGTGACCGGCCATATTTATTTCTTTTCTTTCAAAAGTAGTATTATATACTCTGAAGTAAAATGAAGAGTAGTATACGAAGATCAACTTGGAAAAGAGCAAGGAATCTATAAGCCGAGGAGCGGAGCGTATATTAATACGTGAGCATCCGAGGACTTACAAAGACGACGTAGCCAATTTTGCAAGTTGATCGAGTATATTTTTTTTCTCCAAAAACGATTAATTAACCTTGTTTTGCTTTAAATCTTTTATTCTTTTTATTTATTACAAAAATTTTGCCTCTTCTTTTAACGATCTGACAATCTTTATCACGTTTTTTTAATGATTTTAACGAGCTAACAACTTTCATAAAATATACTTTTACATTTAATTTGGACTGATAATAAACATTTTGATTTATTCAGTCAATTACCAATTTAAAGCATTTTAAAAAACCATATTTTATGGTTTTTTAAATATAAATTTAACCAATAATTATAAAAAGGTCAAATTATGAAAAAATATTCGCCATATGATTTTAATCAAGTAACTATAAATGAAGTCAAACAAAATGGAAGAGAATGGAGTTTAGACAAACCATATTATGATGAATTTCTTGTTGAATTACCGAAATTAGTTCAAAAATTTGATCTATCTAAAATAAAGTAGATTATCCAGGTAAACATGTATCCATATTTAATGCAGTAGGGGAGCTAGCATCATATGCTAAACTTGCTAAATGGGCTGAGAACGCTATTAAAGATGAGCAGCAAGGTGAAAATGAAAAAGCTAATAATCAATGGAAAGCTATAAAAGCAGTATTAGAGCATGTTAAAACATCAGGTATAGATTATTGTAGTTTAATAAGGGGTTGGGAAAATAATAAGGGGCAGCACAAGGCGATCAGATACTGAAACTTCTTTTAAACAAAGTTAAGCAAAATATTGACTTAAGTATAGATGAACTGAAGATAGCTAAAATCGTAATAGACGAAGCAGATAAAGGAGAATACGGTTTATACGCTATTCCGAGTAATTATAAAAATAATGAAAATGTAAAACATGCAGCTAACGAACATAAGAAATGGTATGAAAGCATAATTAAAGATGATGATTTTTCAATGTTACAAGCTTTAAGCGATAGTGTGGATACAAACTCTATATTGCAAGAAGAAGATCTAATTGATCTATCTGAGGATGATTCTACTTTATCTCCAGAAATATCAAAGGAACAAAATAATCTTAACGATCAACAACTTGCAGCTTTGGTTCATCAAGCAACTGTGCATGCTAACGGAAAGGCAATACCACATGTACAACCTTCTACTAGTTCTAATAGAGGAGAGAGCGGTACAGAAAATACTATTTTAGGTATACAAACTAAGGATTTAGTAACCTTAATTAAGGCCGGAGTGCAAGCTTTAGATGGGGATACTAATCCTCAAGATACTCAAGGTAGAACTGCTGAAGACTTTATAACGCAAGTAAGTAATCTTTTGTAAGCGACAGGAGGTGATATTAATAATTTGTGGGATATGATACCCGATATATTAGGTAATCCTCAAAACACTAATGATGCAGCTTGGGATTTAGATTAAGTCTTTACATCTTAAATGTCATAACTTCTTTTGTTTCATAAGAGAAGTTATGATAGATTGTCTTTATTTCTTAAAAATAATTAATAACCTCTATACGCAAATCTTATATTTTATTGACAAAATTTTATAAATTCTATATATCTCCGTTTTCAAAAATTCAAAATCCATATCTCATGGTTTTTGAGATTTTAATTTAAATAGGGATATATTTATGAAAGAGTCTTTGATTGAAAAATTAAAAAAAGATGCAGTGGGTAAACTAGAATCGACAGATTATTTAAGTATACTTACTGAAATCGGAAAGCTTATTGAAGCTTAATATTGATAATGTAGCATTAAGACAAGGTTTATTGTCCTTAGAGCAAGTTTCAAAAGAAGCAAAAAATAATAATGAAGCTATTATAAAAGGTAAGGACATACTTAGAGTTACTTGCTCAAAATTTACCGGCAACTAAAAGCGATCCATTAAAAACAACAATATTTCACTTACTACTAAATGATTGTAGTGATTATTATAGAAATAATGAAGATGTTAATAATACATATCAATGGCTTAAAGAAATTGGCGTAAGATTTAGTGTGGTTAGAGCTGCAAGTTTAGATGAAGAAATATTAACCTCAGAAAACTTTAACTTTAATAAAAAGTCAGCTGAGTTAGAGCCTGTAGTAATAGAACTTGAACAAATATTAGAAACATTAGGTATTACTAAATTGTACTAGTTAGGAGTTGATCTGACAGTAAGAAGTTGTTGGGTACAAAAAAAAAGATATACTCGTACCCGGCAAAAATTTAACAACCTCTAAAAAAAGGAGACTGTCAGATGACAATATACCAACAAAAAATAATAAAGCCAAGAATTGGTTTATTACAACTAGCAGAACAACTAGGTAACGTATCGCAAGCATGTAAAGTAATGGGTTATAGCCGAGATACATTTTACCGCTATAAAGAGCTTCATGAACAAGGTGGAGAAGAAGCGCTATATGAGATGAGCAGAAGAAAGCCTTGTTTAAAGAACCGAGTACCAGCAAGTGTTGAAGATGCTATAGTTAATATTACAGTTGAATATCCCGCTTATGGTCAAGAACGTACAGCTAATGAGCTACGCAAGAAAGGAATAATTATTTCAGGAGGAGGCGTAAGATCAGTTTGGCTTCGTCATGATTTAGAAAATTTTAAGAAACGCTTAAAAGCTTTAGAAAATAAGGTAGCAAGCGACGGTATTATTCTAAATGATATACAGTTAACAGCTCTTGAAAAAGTAAAAAACAAACGTGAAGCAAGCGGTGAGATTGAGAGTTTACATCCCGGTTATCTTGGTTCTCAAGATACCTATTATGTAGGGAATATAAAAGGTATAGGACGTATTTATCAGCAAACTTTCGTTGATACTTATTCTATTGCTATTTGTAAACTTTATACAGAAAAAACAGCTATAACGAGTGCAGACCATCTTAACGATAGGGTTATACCATTTTTTGAAAGCTATAATATTCCTCTGGTTCGGATATTAACAGATAGAGGAACGGAGTATTGTGGCAAGCCTGAGCATCATGCTTATCAGTTATATCTTGGTATTGAAAATATAGATCATTCTAAAACTAAAGCCTATAGTCCTCAAACTAATGGGATATGTGAACGATTCCACACAACTATGCAAGAAGAATGTTATCACATTTTATTCCGCAAAAAGTTTTATTCTACATTAGAAGAGCTACAAACTGATATAGATAACTGGCTTGTAGGTTATAATAATGAAAGAACTCATTCAGGTAAACATTGTTACGGTAAAACGCCAATGCAAACTTTTAAAGATTCTCTTTATATTGCAATTAATAAAAATATTGATAATATAGAGACAATATCAGACAACTTGACCTTAACTTATCAAGCTGCCTGATTACTCAATACTGTCAGATCAACTCCTAACTAGTACAACTAAAGATAATAAGTAATCTTGTATCATAACGTCCCTTGCTTCATAAGATAAGTTATGATAGACTAGTTTATCTTATTGTAACTCAAGTTATTTTAGCGTTGCCGGTATGGTTTGGAAAAACAGTATGTCATCCCGTGGCGGGACCGGTGTTGTTTCATGGCTACTGATGTCATTCCCACGAGGATTGCTTGTGTGGATACTGAAGCGTCATTGCGAGCGCCTAAAAGGAGCGTGGCAATCCAGAAAAATAATTAAAAAATGCTACGCATTTTACTGGATTGCTTCGTCAAAACTTATAGTTTTTTCTCACAATGACATTAAAACCATCCTAATTCTCTTATCTTCCTTTATCCTCGTCTCTAAGTCGGCTATTGCCGATCCTGAAATAGCTGAATCCTTTAAATGTTCAAAACTTTTTCCTTACTTTGAAAAAAAATTTAATATCCCATCTAATACGTTACATTCAATAGCTTTAAAAGAATCGGGGAAAAAACATACAACCCGTAAAATTAGAGTAGTATGGCCTTGGACGGTAAACGTTGAAGGAAAAGGCTATTATTTTAACAGTAAAAGAGAAGCTATAAATTTTGTTAGAATAGAGCTTATAAAAGGGCGAGAGAGCATTGATGTCGGATGCATGCAGATTAACTTAAGACATCATTTAGGGGCTTTTAATTCCCTTGAACAGGCATTTGATCCAAATAATAATGTTCGTTACGGAGCAGAGTTTTTACGTTCAAAATATGACCAGCTAGGGAGTTGGCACAAAGCTATAGCACATTACCACTCAGCCACTCATTCTTTAGGGTTTAAATATAAGCAAGACGTAGTTAAAATAGCAAGTAACATGGCACTTTATAAAGCATCCTTACATAGTTATCTAAATAATAATGAAGGGGCTTTAGAAGATACAATTCCGGTAAATAATAACAAAGTTCAAAAAAAATCACTTTTTAGTGGCAATAAAAGATACAGAAGTAGTATTATGATACCTATTCCTGCTAAAATTAATTAATTCTATGAATATTAAATTAATTACATATTTTTTAATATTAGTAAGTACTGTAAAAGCAAATGCAGATTTTAACAATATTCAAGATAATTTTGAATATCAGGAAGAGCAGCTAACAATAGAATTACCTTGGAGCGATTGTACCGAAATTCATAAATTATTAGAGGAAAAATTATCTTTTTCAGAACAACAAATAAAAAAAGAAAATAAAATTCATGAGAAATATAAGCAATTTTATTTAAAACATAATAATCCTACTAATTTTTCTATGCAATTTCTTGAGAAAAAATCTGAGACTAATGGAGTAGAAACTTTAATATCAGGTTTTTTAAAATTTTGTGAAGATCATTTCCAAACTAGTAAAAGTAAATCTAATTCCCTAAATTATTATATTAAAAAACAACAAGACCAATGGTTTAATGATATAAGAAATGAGAATTACAAAATATATTATAGGAAAAAATACGAAGATAATATCTTTAGAAATAATTAATTTATTTCAGTACTTGATTCATATATTATTTAATTTATATTAACTATAATAATATACAGGGTTATTTATGTTAAAGAAATGTATATTTAGTATTGTGGTGTATTAAGTGGTTATAAATCTCTAGGAGAATCTAATAAGACAGAGAACAATGTTTCAGCAAATGTTAATAATAATTCATTAATAGAAAAGAAAAAAAATTCTAGTAATAGATATCTTTCCAAACTTCGCTTCTAGAGGTAATTTATACGTCGATCCAGTACTCGAATCTTCACGTATGCTTGTGTACGCTGCGGTTCTGCGTTCCGTATCTCCTTTAAATTCCTCTCTATAAGCTAGTTTGGAAAGATATCTAATGATAAACAACTAAAACTTGTCTATATTTAGAGTATTTTGATCTAACTTCGGATTTAAATCCTTCAGAAAAAAGTTTGCTAAGTTTAGAACCTTTATTACCTAATAATAAAAATACGAAATCTATAGTTGTAGGTATTCAGGATAATTTTGAAGGGCTAGATAGAGTTAAGGGGGATGATATACATATAGCAAGACAGAGAGAACTTATTCAAAATAGTTGGCTAGGAGGTTTTATTTCTGGATCACCCCAAACAATTTTAGGAGAGAAAATGCAAGATAGGAGAGGAAATTATATATTCAACAGATTAAAGCTAAAAAATCACCGAAATAATGCAGTAAGAGGAATAAGTAACAGCTTATTTATCAAGCATGCAGCTGATGATATAATAAGCCGGTTAGGGATGATTGACAAGGATTTAGCAGATATTCTAGAAATATCTGCTAAATGCGGTTATCTTACAGCTTTACTAAAAAATACTTATCGAAATGCTGATATTACCGCAACAGATATGTCTCCTTTGTTGCTTGATCCTTTTGAGCATAATCACAAATTATTAATTGATGATGAAGATTTAGAATTTCCTCCGAACTCTTTTGATTTAATTATTTATTCATTAGGGTTATACTGGATAAATGATGTGCAGAGTTTTCTATCTAATATAAGAACATTTTTAAAGCCTGACGGTGTTTTTATCGGTAATTTTGTCGGAGGAAATAGCTTAAAGAATTTACGTAAATCCTTAATAGATGCCGAAATAGCAAGTGGTTTTAAACATTCTCCTCATATTTCTCCTTTTATTCATTTTGATCATGTTCCGATTTTATTTTCGCAGGCAGGATTTGCTGAAGTAATTATTGACTATGAAAATATAGATCTAAAATTTGATAATCCTTTAGCGTTAATGAGGGAAATAAAAAATATAGGTGAGTCAAATTCACTAAATGCTAGTCATAATTACGCTATTTCTAAAAAGATGTTTTCTTTACTACAAAATTATATAAACGGCTTTGAAGATAATATTAATTTAATTAGTTTTATTGCTTCGCCAAATAAGAATAGTATAAGATTAAAGTTGTTATAAAGGTAATAGTGGTGTATTTTTAGCAGTATTACGTCATTGCGAGCAACTAAAGGCTTTGTTGCGTGGCTTATTTTTTTTGTCATTGCGAGGAAATTACGTATGTAATTGACGAAGCAATCCAGTAAAAATTCTAGTTTACAGAGTTTTTTTATTATTTTTTTGGATTGCCACGCAGCCTACGGCTGCTCGCAATGACGACTCGGTATCCACGCAGGCAAGCCTCCTCGCAATGACGAGCTAACCATCCAACAATTTATTAAGGTCAAACAAATATGCAAGAATTTGATTTAGTGGTAATAGGTAGCGGTCCGGCCGGTTATACAGGCAGTATTAGAGCTGCTCAGCTTGGTATGAGAGTAGCGTGTATTGAGAAAAACGATACTCTTGGCGGCACTTGTTTAAATATAGGATGCATACCGTCGAAAGCTTTACTTAATTCCTCCGAAAAATATGAAGAAGCTCTAAAGCATTTTGAGAGTATAGGTATTACTGCAGATATAAAATTAGACTTACAAAAAATGCTAGCTAATAAAGATAAAGTAGTTCGTGATCTTACAAAAGGTATAGAAAGCCTATTTGCCAAAAACAAAGTTACTAGAATAAAAGGTGAAGCTAAAATTATCTCTAGTAATATCGTTGAAGTAAATAAAGAGCAAATTAAAGCCAAAAATATTCTAATTACTACAGGCTCCAGCGTCATAGGAATACCGAATATCAAAATAGACGAAGAATTTATTGTTTCATCTACCGGTGCTTTGAAACTTTCTAAAGTACCTGAGAACTTAATAGTAGTCGGCGGAGGGTATATAGGCTTAGAACTTGGTTCAGTTTGGCGTCGTTTGGGAGCTAAAGTAACGGTTATTGAGTATGCACCGAGCATTATACCTATGCTTGATAAAGAAATTGCTATGCAATTTATGAAACTACAGCAAAAACAAGGTATAGAGTTTAAACTGAATACTAAAGTGCTATCTGCTGAAGTAAAGTCAGGAAAAGTAAATCTGACAATAGAGGAGGGCGGTAAGAGTTCGGTAGTAATAAGCGATGTTGTGTTGATGGCGGTAGGCAGAAAAGCCTATACGCAAAATCTAGGACTTGAGTCTGTCGGTATTATTACGGATAAGCAAGGTAGAATTGAGATTAATGACTATTTCCAAACAGCTGTTTCAAACATTTACGCAGTTGGTGATGTGGTAAAAGGAGCGATGCTTGCTCATAAAGCCGAAGAAGAGGCTGTAGCTGCCGTGGAAATTATGGCAGGGCAGGCAGGGCATGTTAACTATAACTTAATTCCAAGCGTGATATATACTTATCCTGAAGTAGCAAGCGTCGGTGAAACGGAAGAGCAACTAAAAGAAAAAGGTATTAATTATAAAGTCGGTAAGTTTCCATTTTTAGCAAATAGTAGAGCAAGAGTAATCGGTAGTACGGAAGGTATGGTTAAGATGCTTGCCGATAGTAAAACCGATAGGGTTTTAGGAGCTCATATTATAGGAGCCGATGCAGGTACATTAATTGCCGAGCTTACCGCTTATATGGAATTCGGAGCAGTGGCAGAAGATATAGCACGAACCTGCCACGCCCACCCGACTTTAAGCGAAGCTATAAAAGAAGCAGCTCTTAGTATAGATAAAAGAACTATTAATATGTGATATACTCCTACGTCATTGTGAGGAAAAACTGTAAGTTTTGACAAAGTAATCTCGGGAGTCCTGCTTTATGAGATTGCCATGCTCCTTTCAGTCGCTCGCAATGACGAATTTAAGGATATTTATGCATAAACAAGAACTGCGTCTTTATTTCAAAGATCTTTTAATAAGCAACCAAGAAAAAATTACTTCCGACTTAGTCAGAAACTCCTTAATAAGTAAAATTAGCCGATTATTAAAGGAGTTAAAAGTAAAGACAGTAGGACTTTACTATCCTCTAAAATACGAAATTAACTTACTTAAAATAACAAACTTACTTCCTGAAATAAAATTCTTCTTACCAAAAATTATAAAAAATGAGATAAAATATTGTGCTTATAATTATAATGACCGGCTGACTTCAGGTGATTTTAAAACCTATGAACCTATAAATAATGATTTTTTTATTCCTGAGTTAGTTATTATCCCAGGGCTTGCATTTAGTAAGGATGGTTATAGACTTGGATACGGCAAAGGACATTTCGATCGGTATTTAAATAATAACCAAAATATACTAACTGTCGGCGTTTGTTTAAAAGAACAGTTAATAGATAATTTTCCGGTTGAATCTCATGATCGTAAGCTTAAATTTGTGATCTTGGTATGATTTGTAATATTGCGTGGATTAGTTTTTTCGTCATTGCGAGCGACTATAAGAAGCGTGGCAATCCAGAAAAAGTAACAAAAAATGCTAATCTTTAGCATTTTTTAACTAGATTGCTTCGTCAATTATTTCATCATTTCCTCGCAATGACAAAAAAACTAATCTCATAATAAAGCTGTTAATATCATAACATGCCCAAAAAATTATTACACAAATTCATTATTTCATCTTTATATTTTTGTTTATGTAAATATTTGCTTTTTAAATTTAGATTTTTAAAATCCTTGTTATTCAATGGAAGGTATTTGCAAATCTTTATTAAATCTTCATCTAAAATAAAATGTTTGCGAGGAATATTTATAGTTTGTGCATTCTCTTCACGATAAGCTGCAAGTGCTTGAATTTTACGATTAAACCTCTCATCATCACTTCTATATTTTATTTTTTTCCAAGCATCTTTCAGCTCAACCTTATAATTTCTAACATCTAATAAAGAACTAAGAGTAGTTTGATATTTATTAGTATAATTATTAGAAATAATTATACTATTTAACTCTTTATATATCTTATACAAATACTCCACGTCTAACATTGCATAATTTAACATATCACTAGTGATAGGGCGTTTTAGCCAGTTAGATTTTTGGTGGGTTTTATCGATAGTAATGCCGATTAGCTTATAGCAAAGGTCATCATAGCTTAGCTGTTTACCGAATCCGCAAATATTTGCTGCAATTTGTATATCAAAAACATTAGAAGGTAGTGTTTTAAATAAATTATAGAAAATCTCTAAATCTTCACGAGGAGCATGAAATATTTTAGTAATATTATTATCTGCAAGCAGCTTATTATAAATATTCAGATCTAAATTGCTTAATGCATCAATTATTCCACAATATTCTTCTGCTTTAACTTGAATTATACTAAGCTGAGCATAATAGGTATAACGACGCTCAAATTCCGTATCTATGCTTAAGCATGTCTTATTTGCTAATTGTTTACAAAATTCTTCTAATGTTTTTTGATTATCGATAATTTGCATAGAAGCTATTTATAAAGCTCCGATAATTTTTAAGAAAAGATTAGTATGAGATAACGACAGGACAACTTCAAGACCGATTAAAATAATAATAATCCACTCAAGTTTGGTAGAATGTTTATAATTAAGATCGTTTGAAAGAATGTCTAAAAGCTCGTGAATCATATTAAGACGATGATTCATTATATTTTGCCGTATTTCTATGTCTTGAAATTCTGCCGTCATAAGATATAGAGGCTCATAGCTCGGACGACGCCAAAAGAATTCCGGAGTATCAAATATATCGCTATGCAAACTGATTGAATAACGTTCGTTAAATAATATACCTATCTGCTGTAATATCTCCTTTTTAGAAAGCGATACGCTACCGGTTCTAGCTAGTTCCTGCTGTATAGGAGTTGTCTGAACAATCAAGTTACTAACGGATTGCTCAAGAACGCTAAGTTTAACCGATTGTGCAAGAGCATGGGAAATAGAAAGTTTAACAAAAACTGATTTATCTGCTAAGATTATTTTATTTTTTTCTTCATCAATAAATGTTTTCTCGACTTCTGTATTATATTCAAAATAAATATAATCAGATACCGGCTCTTTAAGCTTGTTCACGGCTACTAAATCAGTATCGCTTAAAACTATTTTTTCTTGAATTTCATCGCCGCCCCAAATAGTTATACAGCCAAACGGAAAGAAAAATATCTCTATAAAATCAGAATCTTTATTTATCTCTTTCCGAATATATAAAACATCGTCAAAATGTTGAGGTTCAAGACCAATCTTTTTTAAATTAGTAACTAGATCACTCATATTATATTCGGAAGAAGTACAGTAAGATGAACATCTCATGATTATTAAGTTTAATTTATATATAATTTAGAGTATAGTAGTTAGCAGCATATAAAGTCAATAATATTATAATTATGTATGAAATATTAAGTAATAGAGAGGTCATTAAAATAATAGGTTTAGATTCCGTAAAGTTCCTACAAAATCTCATTACGAACGATATTTGTAAGAGTATAGTCAATTCAGTTGGGCTTGGATATAAGGCACCGAGGATAGAGCCTATAATAATAGGCGAGACGATGAGTAACATCGTCAGCGAGTCCAAATCAATTGACTATAATTACTGCTATACTTATTTGCTTAATAATCAAGGAAGATATTTATTTGATTTTTTTGTGTATGTTCATAACCTTGAAGAAATTTACCTTGATATTGATAAAAGTAATAAAACTGCTTTGATAGATCATTTAAATTTCTATAAATTTCGCTCCAAAATACAAATAATGGATTGTAGTAGAGAATATAAAGTTATATATTTACGTCAAAAATTAGATATAGACACGCTAATTACGGTTCGTGATCCTCGCTATGCTAAGCTTGGTTTTCGTTCTATAGTATGTCATTCCTGCGTTCCCTTATGTCATGCCCGCGAAAGCAGGAATCCAATATACCTAGAAGATAAATATAATTTTGCAATAATAGACGGAGTAGAAGATTTAATCACAGATAAATCTATTCCAAATATGTATGGTGCTGAGGAGTTAAATGCAATTAGTTTTGACAAAGGTTGTTATGTCGGGCAGGAAGTGATTTCAAGAGCTAAATATCAAGGTGTTATAAGAAGAAAGATATATAAAATTACGTCGGAAGAAGATTTATCCTCATTAGTTAAAGATGAAGAAATACTTGCAGATAACGATAAAATCGGTGTAATATGCTCAAGTTACCGTAATAAAGCAATCGCCTTAATCAGAGAAGAAAAATATTTTGCCGATAGAGAAGCTGATATTACCGTTAAAGGGATTAAAATAAACTTATCTTTCGCACCTTGGTATTAAATAATAGTTAATTTTTTAATAATTGCTTGACATTCATCAAGTTTTCATGTATTATACTAATTATAAAAGACATAGACCATATTTCATGGTATTTTTTTTATAAAAAATTAATATAAATTGGAGACTTTTATGACTATACCTTTTCAATTGTTAACTTCAGGAAATATACAAAACATACAACTAATACCGGCTATATTAAACGGAACTAATGTTAATAACAACCTTAATATTTTTGAAACTCTTTGTAATTTAATACCTCAACAACAAGATAAGAATGTTAAAAATGCTTTAGAAAGTACTGCAATACAGGTATTAGGAAAAATGATTTCCATTTCTGAAACCAATTGGGATAAAAAAGACGGTAATGATAATACTATATTTGAATGGGGAGTATGGAGTAATAGCTCTAAATTTCATAATAATCCTCAAATAATGAATAAATTTGTTTCAGCTGAGAAAACACAAATTCATAATTTTTGCCGTGTTATAGCAGAGCCGCATATTTCTGATGAATTCCGTAAGATACAAATCGAAAAATTAAAGCCATTCGGTTTAGATATTAATGAGTTTGGTTAAGATCATACTGCTTTATATTCTGCAATAAATATCAGCTTATTGCTAATAATCCGAGTAATCAAAATATAAGTTTATTTCAAACTCAAATGGATAAATATTATAAAATAATTGAGAATCTAGTTAAATTTGGTGCTAATCCTTCGCTTGAAGCAAATAATATATTAAAATGTATAAACTCGTCTGACTGATTTACATTGATGGCAAAAGACACAAAGCAAATATCAAAAACTTTTTTTATTTCGGCAATTATTTGTCTTTGTTTATCCACCTTATTTATTTGGATTGTAATATTATTACTATCTCAAGATCCGAGTGTTGACACTAATCAATTGTTTTTACGGATTATTAAAAGTTATATAGGATTTAAGGGGTTAATAGTCGGCGTTATTATGGCAATGATAATCTCAAGTACTAACTCTTATATTAACGTTGCAGCGGTAACTTTTACTAATGACATCATTAAAAAAGCTTCATTAAATTATAATTATATAACCGTAATTACTATAGGATTAATAGGTTTTATTATATCACTCTATACGAAAGATTTAATAAATCTATTTCTATTATTAACTAGTATCTATTTGCCGCTAATCACTTTGCCGTTAATTTTGTTAATATACGGTTTTAAATCAAGTGCCAAAAGTTTTTTTATCGGTATGATTGCTGCAATATTAACTATTATATTGTGGCAAATATTTTCTTTAAGAGCAATTCTAGGTATTTATCCGATACTACCCGCAACTATCGTAAATTTACTCTTTTTCCTTGGAAGCCATTACATTTTAAAACAACCAGGAGGGTTTAGTTCTTTAAAAGAGCCGCTAGCCGTTAAAATAATCAGGCAAGAGAGAAAAAGAAAAATTTTGACTTTATTTCGTGATCTTAAGAATTTTAACATCTTTAAATATTGGGAAAGTACCCTACCAAATCAAGAAATTACTTATAGTGATGTCGGTATATTTATTTTAATATCGATGTTCTCATCTTTATATACCACACCAGGTAGCAGAATAATGGACCATTTAGAGATATATAATATTATTTACCATACCACACTTATAACTGCTGCAATATTAATCACTTATCCTTTATGGTCTTTAAAGTTTAAAAAGAATTATATTATCTCTTTATCTTGGTTTGTTGCTACTTTTGTTATATTAATATTTTTCGGTAGTTTACTTGTTATATCAAGTAGTTTTGATCAGCTGCAATTAATATGTTCGATAATTTAACTTACTTATAATTGCAATGATATTCAGGTGGCAAGCTACTGTACTTATGATCGTTACAGGTGTATTTGCTAGTATAGAGTTTTATAAATATTTTATGGATGAGAAGTTATGAATTAGCATAGATAGTTTTCAATTTAAAGTAGTATATTTCCTAACCTTATTTAGTAGCCTTTTAATAGTATTCTTAAAACCAAGGCAGGAGCAAGAGAGATTAGTTAACCTAAAAAATACCCATGTAGGAATAGAGTTAATTATAGAGAACAGGAATTAGAGAAGTTACTTGATTTGAAACATGAGTTCTTACGTAATATAAACCATGAAATCAATATGCCGCTAACCGGTATTATTAGTCTTGGTGAAACCTTATGGGCTAATTATGATAAATTTAATGAAGATCAGCGTCGTAATGCCGTAGAGATTATAGCTAAAAGCTCTATTAGATTAAATAGCTTGATAAATAATATTCTAGATTTTTCAAAATTATCCAGTCTTAATTATGAACTAAATAAAGAAAATATAAACTTAAGCGAATTGCTACATGAAAGGATTAAAATACGTAAGAAATTATATCTAAACGGCAAAACCTTAAATTTTGTATCTGATATTGAAGAGAATATAATATTTAACTGTGATCCTCATTATATTAAACACACATTCGATAATCTAATAATTAATGCTATCAGCTATTGTAGTGAGGGAATAATAAAAATTGATCTACACATGCAAGAAAATAATATCTTATTTAGTATAAAAGACGATGGAGCAGGAGTGCTGAAAGAGGAATTGCAGAGTATATTCGGTGTATTTGTCGTAAGCTCTAAAACACGTACAACGGCAGGAGGTAGAGGAGTAGGGCTTGCTCTATGTAAGAAAGTAATAAAGAACTACACGCCGGAAAAATTTGGGCGGAAAACGATAAGCAGGGGAAAACTCAATTTATTTTCACTATGCCTTATACTCGATGAACTTCAAAAATTGGCTACGTCGTCTTATAAGTTCTGCGGTGTTCACGTATTAAGTATATGCTCCGCTCCTCGCCTTATAGACTCCTTGCTCTTTTTGAAGTTGTGTCGAAGTATAACTATCATGATTTTAATGTCATTTGTGGATTGATTCTACTTTTTTTAATCTTGAAAGTTTTTAATATATGTGCTACAATGTAGCTACATTATTTAAAGAGAATTTTATGTCTGCTGGTTCTATTGTTCGAGCTCGTATTAATGAAGACGTGAAAGAAGAAGCAACTGTAGTGCTTGCTGCTATGGGGCTTACTGTGTCCGATGCTGTTCGTATGCTTTTATTTCGTGTTGCTCGTGAAAAAGCATTACCGTTTGAACCGCTTATCCCAAATGATGAAACAATTAAAGCTATGAAAGCTGCAAGAAGCGGCAAATTAGTTCATATTGGTAATATAAATAATTTATTATCCGATTTAAATGAGAACGATTAAACGTACTGCACAGTTTAAACTTGATTATAAGCGTGAAAAACATAGAAAACATGGAATAAATTTGGATGATGTTTTACTGAAAGCAGTTAAGTACTTGATTGCTGATATAATATTACCTATACATATGAGAGATCACGCCCTTATAGAGATTGTCATATTAAGCCGGATTTAGTATTAATTTATAGAAAACCTGATACTGACACAAACGAGATTTGATATCAATTATAGCACCGGCGTCAAGCTGTCCGGATGCACAGGATAAACTAAAGAAAGCTATTGAAATACTAACTTTACAAGGGTTTAAAACTTTAGTAGATGATAAGATTTTTTCAGGTGATGAATTGCTTTTTTCGCTGCTCCTAAAGAGGAAAGGTTGAGAATGTTTAAAGTAGTCATGGAAAATGAGAAGGTTAAAATAATTTGGGCTTTTCGTGGCGGATATGGATGCGGTGAATTTGTAGAAGATTGTTTTAATATAGAGCAAAAAGGGGATAAAGTCCTGATAGGCTATAGCGATATTACCGTTTTGCATTTATTACTAAATAACCATTATAATATCCCAACTATACATGGTTCAGTACTAACCTCGTTACTACCGCCTACTAATCAGGCTATTATGCCTATAATAGATGTTCTTGAAGGGAAAAAGAGTAAAATACAACTTACACCTATAAAGAAAATTAGTGAAGAAAATATAACAGGTACAATAACAGGCGGAAATTTAACGGTTTTTAGCAAATTAATAGGAACTTCCGTTAATCTAAAAAAGAGTAATATATTACTGCTTGAAGATGTTAATGAAAAAGGTTATGCAGTACATCATAATTTAGTTCAGTTAAAAAATGCCGGTATATTTGAATGTATAAAAGCAATAATTTTCGGTGATTTTACTAAAGGGGATAAGTTTATAGAACAAACTATAAAAAGTTTTTGTTTAAATGATATTCCAAATATTAGAACTTATAAAGCAGTAGGAATAGGGCATGGAGAGGTAAATCATCCGGTTATTATGCATCATGAAGTAATTATAAGCAGTAATGTTTTAAGTTTTACTAGTCCTTTTGAAATAGTAGAAAACAAATGACAAATTCTATCAAAATAGGTACAAGAAAAAGTCCGCTTGCTTTAATACAAACTAATTTAGTTATTCAGCAAATCAAACAATTTTTTCCTGATATTAATTGTGAAATAGTATCCATTATTACTAGCGGGGATTTAATCCAAAATAAACCATTATACGATATAGGCGGTAAAGCTTTATTTTTAAAGGAAATAGAGCAAGCCTTGCTTGATAAAAAAATTGACTTAGCCGTTCATTCTTTAAAAGACATACCTGGTAGAATACCTGAAGAGCTAGTAATTGCTGCCGTTTTAGAGCGTGAAGATCCTAGAGATGTTTTTGTATGTTTAAATTATAAATCCATAGAAGAGCTGCCGCAAAATGCTGTAATAGGTAGCTCGGCAGTACGAAGAAAAGCATTTATCCAAAAAATAAGAATGGATTTAAAGGTAACGGTTTTTAGAGGGAATGTTGATTCAAGAATAAAAAAGCTAATGACCGGCGAAGTTGACGCAACAATTTTAGCATATGCAGGTCTTAAAAGGTTAGGGGCGTTTAATCCAGAGTATTGTCATTTGATAGAGTATTCACAGATGTTACCGTGTATAGGGCAGGGAGTCATTGCAGTTGAAATACGACAAGATGATAATGCTATGCTTGAGATATGCAACCAAATTAATCATCTTCCTACCTTTGAACTAATAAAACCCGAAAGAGCATTTTTAGAATATCTAGATGCTAATTGCTGCACGCCGATTGCTGCTTACTCTAAATATTTAGATGCGGATACTAGAAATCTTTCCAAACTCACTTATAGGGAGGAATTTGAAGGCAACACGGAAGCACTTGCCGCCACAGCATACAAAAGCGATAGCACAGATGCAAGTACTGAATTGACATATAAATTACCCCTAGAAGTAGAGTTTGAGAAGATATCTAGTATAAAAACCGATTTCATGCTAGGTAACCTCGACGGTAGTAAAATAATCTTCCACACCGAAACTACCAATATAAAAACCTCAAAAGAAGCAAGTATAAAAGCCGCTAAAATGATGTTGAATCAGCTAGACAAATAGATATTTAAGGAATATATTCCTTAAATATCAGATATTTAAGGAATATATTCCTTAAATATCTAAATTTGAAAGGTATTATCATGACGATACAAAGATTTTTAGACCTAGAATTATCAAAAGGACAATCTTGTTTTTTATGGGGAGCACGTAAAACCGGTAAGTCAACATATTTAAAACAACATTTTCCAGATAGTTTATATATAGATTTATTACAAGCTGATATATATAAAGGCTACTTTCAAAATCCTGAACGTTTAAGAGAAGAGCTTAAGTCAAAAGACGGCATCTCAACTATTATTATTGATGAGGTGCAAAAAATTCCCTTACTGTTAGATGAGGTTCATTATTTAATAGAATCTAATAAATCTTTACAATTTATCCTTTGCGGCTCCAGTGCTAGGCGTTTAAAATCAACAGGTAGCAATTTGCTTGGGGGAAGAGCGTGGAGATATATGTTTTTACCCTTATGTTATCCTGAGATAAAAGAGCTTGATTGGCATAAAATTTTCAATCATGGACTAATACCGGATCATTATATTGCATTAAAAAAGATTCATAAATATCTTGCGTCTTATTTATATGATTATATTTTGCCGGAAGTGCAATTTGAAGCTAATCTTAGAAAGCGTGAGGCATTTGCTAAATTCTTAGAGATTATAGGTATTTCAAACGGTGAGATGATAAATTATAGCAATATAGCAAGAGATTGCAGCGTTGATGCAAAAACCGTTAGAACATATTTTGAAATATTAGAAGATATGTATTTAGGATATCATCTTTATCCGTATAGATCACGTAGTAAAAGGCAAATTATTACGGAAATGCCTAAATTTTACCTTTTCGATACCGCACTCGCAAATTATCTAAGGAAATATGAATATCAGGAAATGATAGGGTTTGATGCCGGTAAAGCTTTTGAGCATTATGTATTCTTAGAGTTAATAGCTTATAAACACTTAAACGATAAAAGAGATGAGTTATTTTATTGGCGTACCAAAGAAGGATATGAGGTTGATTTTATATTTCAAAATAATGCATTTGAAGTTAAAATTGCTTCTTCTATACAAAAAAATCATTTAAAAGGTCTATTAGAATTCAGCAAAGATAGTGACTTTAAATTACATGTTATATCTTTAGAAAAAACAAAACGTATAATGAATTTAGAAAATAAAGAAATTACCATTTGGCCTATTCAAGAATTTTTAGATACTCTTTGGAATAATGAAATATGGCGGTAAAATAGTTAATAAATTTTTTCTTAAATTTTAATTTAAAACTAAAAGGTATGGTTTATTACCCATACAAATATATGGACATTTAGTATAAAGCTAAGTATTATTAAATTAATCTATTAAAGGTTAAAAATACATTCTTCTTTTGAATGGGATGAAGAAAAAAATAAAATTAATATTGGGAAGCATAACGTAAGCTTTTATGAAGCTCAAAAAGCTTTTCTAGATATAAAAAGGATAATTCTTGAGGATGTAGACCATAGTATTACAGAAAAAAGATATTTTTGTTTAGGTAAAGTTGATGGTAATATTTTAACAGTCCGTTTTATGTTCCGAGATAATCATATAAGAATTTTTGGAGTAGGATACTGGCGTAAAGGTAAGAGGATTTATGAGCAAGAGAATAAAATACACTGACGGGGGAATAGATGCAGTAAAAAAATGATTAGGATTTTACTAGATAAATATACTAAGCATTATAAAGAAAATACAAGAGCATAATACCATAAACTGAGCTGGCGGATAGGGTGGGATTCGAACCCACGGTACGGTTGCCCGTACGCCAGTTTTCAAGACTAGTGCCTTAAACCGCTCGGCCACCTATCCAAGAAGATTCATAGCAAAAAATGTTGCGTAATTCAAGGAAAATCTTGAAAAATATAAATTTAAATTACAAATCCGAATTGTTCTTTCACTTCATTTACCGTTTCAGAGGCTCTAATTTTTGCTTTTTCTGCTCCTTTATGCAGTATTTTTAATAAATATTCTTGATCATTCATTAATTCTAAATATTTATCACGTATCGGTTGTAGATTTGTAATAATAATTTCTGCCAAATCTTCTTTAAATTTTGCAAAGCCTTGGTTTTGATAATTATCGATTATTTTTTCTAAGCTTTCTTCAGACAAGCTTCTATAAATATCTAATAAATTACTCATTTCCGGTCTTGTTTCTTTATCATAGCTAACGAAACTTAAATGATCAGTTTTGGCTTTTTTTATTTTTTGATGAATAAGATCGTTATCATCTTTTAAATTGATACGGGAAAAATCTGAAATATCGGATTTACTCATTTTCTTTAATCCGTCTCGTAAGCTCATGATTCTTGCTCCTGTTTCACTAATTAAAATATCCGGAACTTTTAGAATTTCTTTATCAAATTTCCTATTTATCACCCCTGCAATATCTCTTGTTAGCTCTAGATGCTGTTTTTGATCTTCACCGACAGGTACTATATCCGCTTTATATATAAGTATATCGGCTGCCATAAGTACCGGGTAGGAAAATAACCCAAGACAAGTCTTTTCTTGATCGCTACCTGCTTTATCTTTAAATTGCGTCATCCGCTTTAACCATCCAAGCGGTGTAACGCAATTTAGTAGCCAAGCAAGTTCAGTATGCTCTTTCACCATACTTTGTGCAAAGATTGTTACTTTATCAGACTCTAGTCCTGCTGCTAAATAAATAGCAAGAACCTCCATAATTGAATTATTAAGTTCTGACGGTTTAATATCAACCGTGATAGCATGCAAATCTGCTAAGAAGAAAAAACAATTATATTCTTCCTGCATTCTAACCCAGTTTGTAATTGAACCTAAGTAGTTACCGAGATGTAAAGAACCGGTTGCTTGCACACCGGAAAGAACAGTTTTTTTCATTTAATACCTTTTTATTTTACTCATTATAAAATTATGTTATAAATACCATTTTAATTAATATAATTATTTTAATAATTATGCTTTGGCGTTTAAGAATTTTATCATTTTACGGATTATTATCGTTATTTACATTTATTTTTTTTCTTATATGTTACATACCCTTAACATTTTTCAATGTCAACTATCAAATAAGATATAGAATTGCCATTATCTTTTCTTATGCTTTTGTGTGGCTTGCAAAAATTTGTTGCGGTCTTAAATATAAAGTAGAGGGGCTTGAGAAATTACCGAAGACTACTTCAATAGTCGTGTCTAATCACCAATCCTTTTGGGATCAAATGTTTATGCAACTGATTATTCCTAAACATTCTTGGGTATTAAAGCGTGAATTATTTAATATACCCTTGCTTGGTTGGGGACTTCAGATGGTTAAACCTATTGCGGTTGACCGTGGTACTAATAGCTCAGTTGCTCAAATTTTAAGAGAAGGTCAGGAAAAAATAAAAGAAGGATTATGGTTAATAATATTTCCGGAATCAACCAAAGTCCCACCTGAGAGAACGGTAAAATTTAAGCCAAGTGCTGTAAAGCTTGCTTCAATTACTAAAGTTCCGATTGTAATGATGGCTCATAATGCCGGTTTATTTTGGCCTAGAGGTTTTTGGTTTAAGCAGCCTGGAACTATAAAGGTAAAGATTATAGGTGTAATAGAAAAAGAAGAGGTAGAGCAAACAGACGTACGTATACTTAATGACAAGGTTGAGCAAATTATTAACAGTGAAAAGCAAAAATTATTAAATTAATATTAGGTTTTAAAAATAATTAGTATTATCATAAAATTACTAACTAGTTTTTATGGAGGTATTTATGGTAAGTACGGCACCGTTAAAATTAATTGCGGTTATCGATAGTAAGCAAATGATGCTTTACGACGCTCAAGGAGTTAAAATTACTACTAATAAACCTTTAAAATTATCTTTGGATTTAGAGGAACATCACCATCATAGAGAAAAAAGACAAAGCCTTTACCAAAATAAATCTACCCCAGGATCACTTTTTGAGCCGCATACTTCGCTAAAAGATATAGAACATAAAGAAGCAGCCAGAAGTATTATTAAGCATTTAGAAAAAATAGCAGGAAATGATCAAGCTAAATATAAAGAATTGATTATTGTAGCAGAACCGCAAATGCTTGGATGTGTTAGACAAGAACTTAAAAACGGTCTAAAAAAGATGATTACTAAAGAAATTGCTAAGGATTTAGTACAACATAGCGTAGATGCAGTGGAGCGAGCAGTATTTTCTTAGATAATAGTGAATAGCAAATTACTTTTATAATTTGCTATTGTTATATTAAAATAAATCGGAATGAGTTCCAGTATGATATAAAATAATTGTATCTTTTTTTATTTTATATTAATAGCCAATCAGGTTCAATATGACATTCCCATTTTGGGTAATGATCACCTATGAGTTTATGAGGTCTATATTTTTGTGGTAAAGCAATATTGTTTATAAGCATATTCACTATTGCTTGTATTTTTTTTTGATATTTTTACCTATTTTAACCAATCGTTTTAAATCGCGATTAAAAATTACGGTAGAGTGAATTTGTTTCATTTAGCGATGTCGTCTAAAAATTTTTCAAATTGTTTTAAGTTATAGCTTTCAAACTCACCGTTTTCTGCCTGCTTAAATGATTCTAATGTTTCTTTATTAGGAATCTTAATGTGTGGTTTGAAAGGCAAACCGCCGCTATTTATACATTGATTTAGGAATATCCTCATGGCTTCCGACATAGTCATCCCCATTTGCTTAAATATTTCTTCTGCTTCAATTTTTATATCTGCTGAAACACGTAATCTAATATCTACCGTATTCATAATATAGCTCCATTCAATTATTATTATCCGCTGTAGTCAAATGATTTGAATTCACTTACATCGTCTCTCGTCGCTCTCCTATTATCTATAAGGCTTCGCTCCTCGCTCCTTGTAATTAAATCCCACTGATTTGACTATATTTTAGTATATATGGCGGCATATGTCAATACAATCATATTTTAATTAAGAATAGTTGCACTAATAAGAAAAAGTGGTAAAATATCATATCGAACAAATTAAATATTATGAATAATTATGCCACAAATTTATTTTAACGGTCCGGAAGGACGAATCGAAGGAAGATATGCAAAAGCTACCTCGCCTAATGCCCCTATTGCATTAGTTCTTCATCCTCATCCTTTATACGAGGGTAATATGAATAATAAAGTAGTTTATAATGCCTATAAGATTTTAGCAGATAACGGTTATACCGTCTTACGTATTAATTTTAGAGGAGTAGGGGGATCGCAAGGTAAATTTGATAACGGAGTCGGTGAAGTTGTTGATGCGGGGGCAGCTTTTGACTGGTTACAGCAGAATAACCTAAATGCTCAGTCTAATCTGATATTAGGATTTTCGTTCGGAGCATGGATAGCTATGCAGCTTGTAATGCGACGTCCGGCAATAAATCATTTTATTGCTATTTCGCCACCGGTTAATACAATTCATAAATATGACTTCTCATTCCTTTCGCCTTGTCCTATCCCAGGGTTTATATTACAGGGAGATAATGATAGTATAGTATCGGCAGATGATGTAAAAGATCTAGCAAATAGATTATCTAAGCAACAATCCCATATTAAAGTTGATTATAAAATTATCAATGGGGCTGACCATTTCTTTCGTTATAAAACTGAAGAATTTTCTAAAGCAATAAATGATTATTTAATAACAATCCAATCTAATTATCATCACCATAATAATAATGTAAATGAAGAAATTAGTAAGAGCCAAAAGAAACTATTTTTATATTAGTTTTTGTTGTGTGGTTCGAGAGGTCCGGTCCGTGCTCGATGTCATTCCGGCCTTCGCGGGAATGACATAAAAGAAGCCATGCATCAACGTCTACAATTCTAAATAAGCTTCTATTGCCAAAATTAATATTTCATCTTTTTTAGCATCTAACTCTTGAGTTAATTCTTCGTAAATTTGCCTATTTGATAGAGAAGTGAATTTTTTAAATAACTGCACTAATTTTAAAGAGGGGATAATACGAAAAGCATCTTTTAATATTTTGATCTTTTTATTAACATTAAGCTTATCATTTAAATTAAAGTAAAATTCTAGTAATTCGTCGTTATAAAAATTTAAACCTACAGCCGTTTCCAAATAATCTATAGCATTAGCCGTATTATTACTTTCTACTTCTTGCTTCGCTGCTAATAATAAATAATACTCAGCAATTTCTTGAGTTTGCAGTAGTATAGAACCATGTTTATGAAATTTTGCGAGCTTATTCATTATAAAAATAAATTTCGTCCATAGAGAAAGCTTTCCATAACAACGCATTAAAGTAATTAAATTGTCACTATCAAGTTCATTGAAATTATAAGCCTTTGTTGCATAATTTTCTGCTTTCTCATATAAAGATTTATCATAATAAAGTTTTGCTAGGTTTTTGCTACCGTAAAAAACAAATTCTTTAGATGTAATAAGTTTTTGAAAATAGGAAATTTTTCTATCTACATCCTCTTCAGTTACGGCTAAGATTAAATTATGGAATTCTTGTGAATCTTTTAGATCTTCAGAAGATAAATTTTTGCGGGCAATAGAAGCAGATTTAGCTTTATTATTCATAATATATTCGGCAAAAGCTAAAATTAAAGCATATCTATCATGATTAATTTTTCGTTTATTAAAAATATTATGTATTTTAGACGGTAAATCGATAATTAATATTAGAAATCTAATGACAATAAAACAAGAAATTAGTAATAAAAGCCCTAAAATAAGACTAAAGAACAACATAGTTTCAATATTATAATCGTATAAACTAATAAAAACTTTTGAATCAAAGCTCTCTATTAAAGTAAATCCGAAATAAAATAGTAAAAAAGTAGCACATATTAATAATAACCTAAACATCTTTATTTACAAACTCCTGCATAAATTTTTCTGAATAAAGAAAATCGATTAGATAGTTTAATTTCTCTAAAATGAGAGCTTTATCTTGTTCTTTTATCATCATAGCAGAAGGTTTTTTCTCAATTTTGATAAATTTCTCCAGCCACTTATGGTTGGTAGGAAAAATTACTTCCGTACTACTTGATTTAGAAAAAAGATAATTATTATTATATGCTTCTAAGTTATTTAAAATATTCCTTATATCTTGAGGCAGTAGGCGGAATTTTACTATTCTTAGTTCTTTACTATAATCCTTATCTTGCATGAAATTATATACTAATAAATTTACGTTTAATAAATAATGAATATAGTTCTTAGAATATGATTCAATAGGGGCTTTTACATTGTCATCCGTGACTTCTATACTGTCATCCTGCGGCTTGACCGCGGGATCCGGTTTTGGTGCTTCAGGAAACTTTAAAGAACTTACGTAATTTAAAAGCGACTTGGTAGATAATAGAGGGGCTGCTTCCTTTTCTTCCAGGGTAGTATTTTCTTTATTTTCTACTGTTTGATCAGGAATTTGGCTTAAATCTTTATTTTCACTTTTAAACAGTTTTAAAATATCGGATCTATTATGATAAAGAGTAAAAGAAGATAAGACAAATATTACTATTGTTATAAAAAAGATGTTTGTACTTTTAAATAAACTATCAAATTTTTGCATTTTCGGATAATAACTTGATTATATCGTTAGGGTTTTGATCATCACAATAAACCACATTTTTTATAAAAGGTCTAACTATATTTGCGACTTTCAAACTTATGGCTATAACTAAACTATCTTGTAAATATACCTTTGATACTTCAAGATTTGGTAAGTCAAATTTCAGGATTCGCCTTTGCTCACGTAGTTTTCTATGCTCCGCAGGCTCACCACTTATTTGACTTTCAACTTTTGAAGTATCTGCAGTATACTCTAGTAAATTATTTTGAAGTAATAATTTTATAAAAGTCTTAGCACTATTCTGAGAATAAAGAAGTATAAAGTCAATATTGTTTTTAAATTCTTTTATAATAGATACGGGCAGCTCATTCAAATATTCTACATTATAAATGATATGTCTAGCTATTTTACTAGGTAAATCTTTAGTAATTTCATTTGAAGATAAATATATAGTCTGCTCATATAAATCAGGAGGAAAATGCTTAATCAAATCTTCCACGTTTTTAGCGGTATAAATTACTTTCTTGCCCAATAATCGTTTTGACTTACTACCTACTACCCAAATATCTTGTTTTAAATTATGACCGGCTAAGATATTTGCCGCATATTTACTAGTAATTATTATATTTGAATAATCGTTTAAAATATCAATATTAAAATCTAGGGTTTCATATTTAATTAAAGGACAGTGAATATAAAGTAAATCTAAATTATATTTACTTATTTCCTTTATAGTTTCATTATTTTCTTCAATATTTCTAGTTAATAAAACCGATTTCATGCAATATACTCGATGAACTTGAAAAATTGGCTAACGTCGTCTTTGTAAGCCCTCGGATGCTCACGTATTTAGTATACGCTCCACTTCTCTCGGCTTACAGCCTCCTTACTCTTTTCCAAGTTGATCTTCGTATACCGACTATTCATTTTACTTCAAAGTATATTTGTACTCCAATATAAAAAAAGTAACTGCCCAAATAATAATAGCAGCTATTTTATTAATTATAGTTAAAATCGTACTACTTTTATTTAGCTTTCTGATATTATAGCCTGCAACTGCTAAAGAAAAAAACCATATCTAAGATATAACTATGCAAGTTAAGGTAAATATAATTTTTACAATACCGTTATACTTTAAAGCACTAGTACCTATTACTATAATCATATCCATAATTGCATGCGGATTTAATATTGACACCGATATAGCAAATAAAATTTGTTTTTTAGCTGAAAAAGCCCCAGAATTCATTGTAAGATCAATAGGAGGCTGATTCCAAGTATTATATCCCATATAAATTAAAAAAATAAATTCAACTATTCCTATTATAAAGGTGATAGGCACGATAAACAATTGACCGAGGGCAGTAACCATACTTATAATAAAGCTATAACAAATCCAAGCAATAATTATACTGGGTAGAGCTTTTTTAAAACTATGATATTTAGTACTTTAATTTAATATAAAAATACTCGGTATAATGGAATATATAGCCACATACGGTGTTAAAAATATTATATGTGAAAAAATATTTAATACATCTTCATTGTAGTTTAGTTTTTATTTTTAATAATATTAGTAAAGAGGAGATAGTTATAATAGTAGTAAATAAAAAGAAATTTTGCCAACCGAAATTTACTACCATATAGCCTGAAATTATAGGAAAAATTGAACGCGAAATCCCCATCATTGATGAAAGGAACGAATATTGAGTAGCTCGAAATTTACCTTGACAGAGTGAAGAAATAAAAGCGATATAAGCAATCATCGTCATACCGCCGGTAATACTTTCTATTCCTATTGTAATAAATAATAATAAAGAATTTTTACCGTTTATTTCAAGAAAAATAAATAAAATATGTCCTAAAGCGTGAATAATACCAAATAAAAATATACTATTTAATATATTTTTATGTTTCATAATAATACCGCCGACGAGTCCACCGATTATAGCTCCTACAATGCCCCAAAACTTTCCAACGCTTGCTATTTCAAAAGCATCATACTCAAGATGAAGCAAAAACGGATTAATCATAACATTGATTAAGTTATCCGGTAATCTATATAATACTAGGAAAATTAATATAAGAATAATGAAATAAACAGAACCTATAGGTTTTAACGCATTATATATAAAATGTATTATGTTTTTTTTATTTTGATTATTTTTTATATCATTCTTGATTATCTTTATATGTATGTTCTCGTTTAAATAACAATACTTAATTCCTACAATCAATAAAATTAAATAAATCAATACTAAACCGGCAAAGATTTTATATATTTCATTAAATGTTAAATAAATAGATAAATAAATAGCTCCGGAACCTGCTAAAAGCATACCGACCCGATAGCCGAATATATATATTCCTGAAGTAAACCCAAGCGATTCTTTAGGTACTATTTCCGTTCTTAAAGCACTTAATATAGTATCTTGTACGGCACTAAAAAAAGAAATAATTAAAGCCGTAAAAGCAAATAATAATAGATTAGTACTAGGATCTAGAAAGCTGAAAATATATATAAGAAATATCAATGCACTACTAGTTAAGCAAATCCAAGATAATCTATGACCGAATATTTTGTTTAAATATTTAACTTGCACTGCATCAAAAATCGGTGCTAACAAGAAATTAATAGAGTAGGGAAGCGTTATGAATGATAACATACCGATTGTTTGTAGTGCTATATCTTCTTTAGCAAGCCAATAATTTACAGTATTACCGGTAATCATTAGATTAAAACCGCTAATAAGCCCAAACAACCAAATAATACATAAACGAGAGTTATTTAACATGAATTCTATATACGCCTGTAGCTCTAGTTCCCATAGGCTTAATATGCAAAAATGTGAGTATTCTGTTTATTTGTGGCATGTAATGTAATTATGTTATTTTAATTTCTCAATTTCTTCTTTTTTTAAACCTGTAAAGTTTATAATCTTATTTATAGGCTCTTTTATAGATAGCATCTTTTTAGCTATAATAATTTTCTCTTTTTTTCTACCTTTTTCCATACCTTATTGCTCCCAGCTATGAGCTAAGCTATTCATAAGTTTTTCTCCTAATTCAGGGTTTAAATGCGATTTAAGCATTCTTTCTATTTCTATTTTATCATTTTCCTTAATCTTATTCAAGGTGTAGGACAAAAATTAGCTCTATATAATCTATACCAATATTAACTTTAATAAATTCAGGTAAAAAGATCAGCTACTTCTTGCCATCTCTTTAATAAATCTCATTCGTGGATATGTTTTAAAAAAAACTGCAAGATTCCAGACCACGCTTTTTCTTTTAATTTTTCATCAGAAATATTTTGAATATTGATTAATTGATAATCATTAGTCCAAGTTGTTTTTACAAGTTCGCTATTTTCAAATAATTCCCATAGACTAATACGTGAAGATCAATTAAATTTTGATTTAGTACTTGAGCAATTAGAAGATACGAATCTTTAAGCTTAAAAGATAAAGCAAGGTTAGAAAAAATTTGCTCTTTTCAAGTAGAAGACGGAATGGTACGTTTAGAGGTAGCAAAGGGTTATGATTGCTTACTACGTCTTTATCTAGACAAAAATGCTACTTTAGTTCAGCAATATAAAGCGATTAAAAACGGTAGTTACGGTTTAGATACTTAAACTAACATAGTTTGCTATTCATGCCGGTGCAGTAATATCCTCTAGTTTACTAAATAGCGATTTAGATAGTTTCTATAGATTTCATATTGTTATTCTAATGCCCCTGTTAGTCAAGAATCAATGGAAAAATTAGCTTCCATGAAATATATCAGAGATTATTCTATAGATCTTTTCCTGAAAATATATTAAATCAAGCTTTAACCGATAAGAAAATAAAATTTTTGGATAATTGGCTTAGTTTAGTAATGTATAGGTTATATTTTGATCAAATCTTTCCGCATCTAGATTCTATATTATATCTTGATGCAGATATTGTAGCTCTTAAAAAAATAGATATGAGTGATTATATTGCGGCGGGTAGCATAGATACATTTAAAATGTGATTTTTCTTTTCCTGACCAAGATTTATTAAATGTTACATTTCAGCATTATATTTATCCCTTATCGATGAGATGGAACTTTTGTACATATTTTGAGACTCAAAGCCCTTATTTTTCTTACTTCATTTTACACTATGCAGGACCTAAGCCATGGACTACCGATAAGCAGGAATTATGGGAGACAAATCAGGGCAAATTAGATAAGATCACAAAATATTACTGGCTATATAGAGAAATAACACCTTGGAGTAGTATAAATTGATTATTTTAATTGACTTTAGCACTTAAGAGATTTAAAAGTTAACTTTAATATGTAAGGTTACAATAAAAATGTTACCGCCTAAAATTTTCTTTGAAAAAGTTAAAGAAATAATTTGGCCTATAGAAAGGAAAGAATTAAAGCTATTTATACCTATGGCTTTAATGATGTTATGTATTCTTTTTAATTTTGGGGCCTTAAGATCTATCAAAGATAGTTTAGTAGTACCCTCTATGGGGGCTGAAATTATTAGCTTCTTAAAATTATGGTTAGTATTACCCTCGTGCGTAATTTTTACCGTACTTTATGTTAAGCTTAGTAATAAATTAAATTTTGAATATATTTTCTACATCATAGTCGGCAGCTTTTTACTATTTTTCTTATTATTTGCCTATATTATTTATCCAAATCAAGATATTTATCATCCTAATGATGAAATGATAAATAATTTAATTGCTTCATACCCTAATTTTAAATGGTTCATTAAAATAGGTAGTAAATGGAGTTATGCACTGATGTATATTTTCTCGGAATTATGGAGTGCAGTAGTCATAAACTTAATGTTTTGGCAGTTTGCCAATCACATTTTTGATACTTCTAAAGCTAAAAGATTCTATCCCGTTCTTGGAATGGTCGGTAATATCGGTCTTATAATAGCAGGCAGCGTACTTGTCTTTTTCTCAAGCGGGCAGGACGTCATTGATTCAAAATTATTACCGGATTCTTTTAATTCATCCGCCGGCAATGCTATAATGCTTCAGCCGATCATGTCAATTATTGTTACTGCAGGAATAATTGCTATGCTTCTATTTAGAATAATAAATAGATTTATTTTAACGGATTCCATAAATGTTTTAGATACAAAAAAAGTTACGGCTAAAACGAAAACAAAACTTTCGGTAATTGAAAGTATTAAATTAGTAATTCACTCAAAATATATAGGTCGTATTGCTTTATTAATAATTTGTTATGGATTATTAATAAATATAGTCGAAGGACCTTGGAAAGCAAAAATAAAAGAATTATACCCGAACACTATAGACTATGTTAACTTTATGGGCAGGTTTAATATTTGGATGGGAATATCATGCGTTACTTTCATGGTAATAGGCAGTAATATTCTTAGAAGACTCGGTTGGCTCATTTCTGCATTATTAACTCCTATTATGTTGTCTATTACCGGCTTGATGTTTTTTATTTTTATAATTTTTATTGAAGAAATAGGATCATGTTTCGGTGATTTTAATCTTCTATATGCAGCGATTATTGTTGGAGCAATTCAGAACATACTTAGTAAATCATCCAAATATTCATTATTCGATTCAACAAAAGAAATGGCGTATATTCCTTTATCTTTAGAGCTTAGAACTAAGGGAAAAGCTGCCGTAGAGGTAATAGGTACTAAATTCGGTAAATCGCTTGGAGCATTTATCCAGTCTTTGATATTTATTATTATTCCGACTGCTACCTTTGATTCTATTATAATATATTTATTAGTAATTTTTATAGTTATGATGAGTTTATGGATTTGGAATGTTATAAAATTGAATAAGGAATATATAGAGCTATGTAAGTGATTAGGTTTTAAATACTTTTTTTATATTAGTTGCTAAATTGTACCAATTATGGTACATTAAGTGTGGATAAACTTGCTGTTGTTATCCCGCGACTTGATCGTGGGATCCAGTTTAAAATACTAACATTGTTAGTATTTTTAGTTATATTTCTGGATACCGTGGTCAAGCCATGGTATGACAACGAGTGCTTGTTTCAATCCATACAATAAACTCTGATGACAAATAACCTGTCAACTAAAAGAAAAAAGTATATTGGTTCTAATTTTGATGATTTTCTTAATGAAATAGGAATATTAGAAGAGGTAATGGCAATAGCTCATAAGCGTATTCTTGCTGAACAAATAAAGCAGATTATGGAACAAAAATACATAACAAAATCAGAAATGGCCGAAAAAATGGAAACAAGTAGGTCAGCCGTAAATAGACTTCTAAATCCTAACAACCCTAATGTCACCCTTGATACTCTTGATCGTGCCACTATTGCTCTAGGAATGAGATTAAATATTTCTTTAATTTGATTTAAAGATGAAAAAAATTCTTAAAATAATATTATTTATAACTATCTTTATTATACTCGCATATAGTGGGCTGTGGTTTACTATTATGTTCTCTTTATCACACTCTATAAACCAAAAATATGCCGGTACCAACCTTAATATAGAAGAGGCTGATAATAATCCTAATCAGCAATATCTTATTAAATTTTCCAAAGTTCAGCCCTATGGTTTTCCTTTTAAATTAGGTATTTCGGTAATTAATTGGCAAGAAGAGAGTATTAATAGAGCGATTGAATTTACCACACCGATAAATATTGGTTATGATTTACTTAAGCAGAAGTTATTTATAAATTTTTCTGGAGAAGCATTCGGAAAATTTAAGCCGGTTCAAAGAGGATTTGGAGTAAGATTTTATAATGAGAACTGCATATTATCAGCAAGAATACCGTTAAATTTTAAATTATTTGAAATAGTACGATCAAAAAAAGATTTATTTGAAGTTATAAATTTAATAGAAAATATTAAATTTACTTCCGGTAAAACAGAAATTTTTGACTTAGTCGATAATCAAAAATTATATGAAGAAGATCATACTGTACTTACTATGTTATTTGATAAAAGTAAGTATTATACAAGTAAACAGGATTTCCTTGATAATATACCGCAAAAATTAGAAATTTATTATGAAACCGAAATAGTACAAAGTAACCTTGAAGATAGAATAATACCTGCCGGCTTATTATTATATAGACCCGCTTGGAATAATAATTTCAAATTTTCCGGTAATTTCTTGATTAGTACTAGTAGTTTGCATTTTAAAGATATTGCTAAAGATTTAACAATTGAAGTTACTAATGCAAAAATAAATAGTAATAACTTTGAAAATAATATTAATTTATTATATAAAGGTAAGTTAAACGATTTCAGCAATAATAATATTGATCTTTTGGTAGATTCGCAATTTAAGCTAAAACCGGGTTTTATAATAGGTTCATTAGAATTTATAAAGAAATATTACGATAAGCAAACCTATCTGTTTAAACTTTCCGATAATAAGCTATATAAAGATTTTAATAATGAACTAAGCTACATTTTGAATAATAATAAACAATATAATTTTAGCATTTTTGAAGATAGGCAATATAATTTTAATTTAAATATTAATTTAGTTACTGAATTAAATAAATTAACTAGAGCACAGATAAATGCTTTAAGTCTATATTCAAACGCATCGGGATTTAATATAACAAATGAAACTATAGTAAATGCTCTTAAAGATTCTTATAGTAAAGGTACAGTAATAATTAATGATTACTCTAGAATAATAGATGTTTTAAGTCCATATATGTATGGGGTAGGGGATTTAAAAAACTTATCCAAAGAGAGCAAAGAAGTATACGGAGATGCTCTAAAATCATTTTTAAAAACCATTTCCGATCACCCGAATTCATCTAATTTAATTGACGCTAGTATTGAGTATGTATTTGATTTATCCGATTTAAACAAAGCTAAAATAGGTAATATAGATGATATAAATAAACTTATACCTTTATATTATTTGTCTTTATATCAAGCAGCAGTAAAAAAAGTGAAACCGGGAGAAAACGTAAAAGAAAAAATTATGGAGTTAATTCCTAATGTTGATCAAAAAATATTAGAACAATGTGTAACTCGATGAACCTCGTTAATCGTCATTGCAAGCGACTGAAAGGAGCGTGGCAATCCAGAAAAAATAACAAAAAAAATTCTGTAAATCAGAATTTTTTACTGCAATGACGGAAAAAATTTAAAAAATACAATGAATATTATAGTAAAAATACAGCAAGATTTAAAAGATGAAGTAACTAAGTTAAACGATTTAATCATTAGTTGTTTAAAAAGTGATGAAGAATTAATAGAAACAGTAGGTAAATATTTACTAGAAGCAGGAGGTAAAAGAATTCGTCCGCTTTTAACTATAATAACCGCTAAAATGTTTGATTATAAAGGCGATAATCATATAAAGCTCGCAAGTGCCGTTGAATTCATTCACACCGCCACATTGCTTCATGATGATGTGGTAGACGACAGCACTTTAAGAAGATTCAAACCTACGGCTAACGTTATTTGGGGAAGTAAAACAAGTATTTTAGTCGGTGATTTCCTCTTTAGTCAGTCTTTTAAGTTAATGGTAGCTTCCGGCTCTATTAAAACTATGAATGTTCTAGCTAAAGCTTCGGCGATTATTTCCGAAGGAGAGGTAGTACAGCTAGTTAAGCTAAATGAGCGACGTATTATAACTATAGACGAATATCAGCAAATAGTTAAATCTAAAACCGCCGAACTATTTGGAGCTTCTTGTGAAGTTGGAGCTATTATAGCAGAGCAGGTAGACCATGTTTCTAAAGATATGCAGGACTTTGGAAGATTACTCGGTACGATATTTCAGGTTATAGATGATTTACTTGATTATCTAGGTAATGACAAACAGGTAGGTAAAAATATCGGTGACGATTTCTTGGAAGGAAAAGTTACGTTACCGCTGATTTTTTTATATAATAAGCTAGAGCAAGATAAACAGCTTTGGCTTGAAAATATCATTAAATGTGATAAGCGTACTAATGAAGAGTTTATGCAAATACATGACTTAATGGTAAAGCATGAAATTTACAATGAAACAATTAATTATTTGAGTAACTTAGAAAATGAAACAAATAAGTTATTAAATAAAATTCCGGTTCAGAATATTTATAAAGATTATTTGTTTTTGATTATTAGATTTATTTTAGACCGTTCTTATTAATTTCGTAATTTGCATTCGTAGCTCAGTTGGATAGAGCGTTGCCCTCCGAAGGCAAAGGCCGTTGGTTCAAATCCAATCGAATGCACCATCTTCTTTTCTTTTTTCCATAATATAGATTATAGAACAATATTTCTGTTAGTATTATCGATAGGTCTGAATTGACTATAGATAGGTCTGAATTGACTATAGACCGTTCTTAGGACGTTCAGGACTCTTCATCATCTCAAAAAACTCACCGTTAGTTTTAGTATTTTCAAGTTTTTTGAGTAAAAATTCTATTGCTTCACTGCTACCCATCGGATCGATGATACGACGAAGAACCCACATTTTATTTAATATTATTTTATCTACTAGTAAATCTTCTTTTCTAGTTCCTGATCTAGTTATATCAATTGCCGGATAAATACGCTTATCGGCAATCTTACGATCTAGAACTATCTCGGAATTACCTGTACCTTTAAACTCTTCAAAAATTACTTCATCCATACGAGAACCGGTTTCAATTAAAGCTGTACCGATTATAGTAAGCGAGCCGCCGTTTTCGATATTTCTTGCTGCTCCGAAAAATCTTTTCGGTCTTTGTAGTGCATTAGCATCAACACCGCCCGTTAATACTTTCCCTGATGACGGCACTACGGTATTATAAGCACGAGCTAAACGTGTTATCGCATCTACTAAAATTACCACGTCTTTTTTATGTTCTACTAAACGCTTTGCTTTTTCAATAACCATTTCTGCAAGCTGCACGTGCCTACTTGCCGGTTCATCGAAAGTAGAGCTAACAACCTCACCGCGTACCGAGCGTTGCATATCGGTTACTTCTTCGGGTCTTTCATCTATTAACAGTACTATTAAAAATACTTCCGGATTATTGGTTGTAATTGCATGTGCTATGTTTTGTAATAATACGGTTTTACCCGTACGAGGCGGTGCTACTATTAATGCACGTTGCCCTTTACCCATAGGGGCAACAAGTTCAATAACCCGTGTACTAAAATCCTTACTATCTTTACTATTATTTTCAAGTTCTAATCCTAATTTTTCATCAGGATATAAGGGAGTTAAATTATCAAAATGAACACGATGATAAGCTTTAGAAGAGTCTTCAAAATTTACTCTATTGACTTTCAGTAAAGCAAAATAACGTTCTCCGGCTTTTGGAGCTCTGATCTGACCTTCTACCGTATCACCGGTACGCAGACCAAAACGACGAATCTGACTTGGAGAAATGTAAATATCATCAGGACCTGCTAAATAGTTTACTTCCGGCGAACGTAAAAAACCAAATCCGTCAGGTAATACTTCAAGTACTCCCTCTCCCACTATTAAACCTCCCTGCTCTACGGATTTTTTCAAAATTGCAAAAACTAATTCTTGTTTAAGTAATGAATTAATATTTTCAATTTTTAATTCTTCTGCTTGAGCTTGTAGTTCCTCCGGTAATTTACGTTTTAATTGTTTTAAATTAATAATATTACCGTTCTCTGCAAAATTATTATGATTGTTATTGGATTCGGTATTGTTAAGTTCTTCTGTGGATTCTTTATTAGTTGTGTTCATTATTTTATTATTAATAGATTATAATTGAAAAGTTGAGTTAGCAATTAAGTTTAAAGGTAAGTAATATACTTATTTAAATTAGGAATTAAATTAGATTTTTAGAAAATTTTATTTATTCTTGCGGTTTGAAGAATTATTTATCTTGTTAGCTTATAAGAGCTGTCTATGTATGTAAAAGCATACTAACAACGTAATAGCACATTGTCAACCCAAATCGTCATTGCGAGCATTTGCTGGTGTTGTTGCTTAGTATTTTAAGCTGGATACCGCGATCAAGTCGCGGTATGATAACTGAAAAATCGATCCACGCCACTAATGCCGATTAAATATATTTAGTGCTTCTAAATATCGACATTGAGATATTAACATTTAATAGCATTATTTTTCACTTCTGCAAAAAGTTAAAAAGATGGATAAAGTAACTAGAGAAGCAATTTCCGAAATACTTACCGGTAATATTTACTGCTGAAGGATTAGACTCCAAATGTTCATAAATTTGTTTAGCAAAATTGGCAATATTATGGAAGTACGGTATATTATCAAGGTCATCAAGAGAGGCTACACTATCTTTTTGGTTTGATATGTAAAATGAATGTTTAATAATTACCGGTCTTTATCCATCTTTTTAACTTTTTGCAGAAGTGAAAAATCTTTTATATAACCTTCCGGTCTTAATAAAATTTTCTCTAAAGGATCAAGATAATCAACAAAATTTAAGTCTGCTTTTTCTATGAATTCATATAACTCAGGAATTTATCATTTTCATTAAATCCTGAACTTAATAAACACCGGTACGCCCGTATTAGCATATACCATTAAACCTATACTGCCGGTCGGCTTTAACAAATCTTTTAGATTTTTTAAACTTTCATCAGGATTTGCTAAATGATGAAGCACGCCGGTACAATTTTAACTGCTCGGCAAGATAAATAGTCGAATCACCGGTGCCGCCCGCCGGCTATTAAACATCTAAACCCGTTATTAAAATTTTCCTTTATATAGAAAATGGTTTAATTCTCCTAAGAACTCACCGCAAATTGCAAGTAAACGTTCTTTTTCTTGATTAGGGTCTCTAAACGGATAAGGATAATCTTGATAATGCTCTTGTACTTCTGCTAAATCTTTAGAAATTGTAGTATTTTTTGTTTTCTTTAAATCGCTCATAAATATTATTTTTAAGTTATTATTATATATATTCGTTTAATTTGAAAAATTGGCTACGTCGTTCTACAAGTACTGCAGTGCTCACGTATTAAGTATACGCTCCGCTCCTCGTCTTGTGAACTTCTTATTCTTTTCCAAATTAAACTTTGTCTATCTACTCTTTTAGAAGTATATCTTTTATAATTAATTGAATAGTATAATTATCTTGCCAATTATTGGTTTTTAATGTTCCTATTACGGCAATATTCTTTGCTTTAGGGCTTAATAACACTTCTTCAAGTGAAGTTCCTACCGAATTAAAAGCAATAGCAGACAAAGCTTTACTATCAAAACCTCGCTTATTTGGAGCAAGCATACATTTAATATGCTTACTTCCAACGATATCTGCTTTTAATACAAATAAATCATCAAACTTAAATATAGGCTCATGGTTACCTTGTCCAAAAGGTTCTAGAGTACTTAATTCTTCCATTAAGGATAAATTAATACTATTGAGGCTCAAGTCAAGATCATATTCTACTTGCTTATAATTTTCTAGCTTATTTATACTAATTCTAAAGGCGTTATTTAAAAATTCTTGTAATTCTTGTAATTTTTCAGCAGTTACGGTAAAACCTGCTGCCATAGCATGACCTCCGCCTGCTATTAGTAAATCTTTGCTTTTAGCATTGATAATTTCAGCACCGAAATCAATACCTAAAATAGAACGGCATGAAGCTTTACCAATCCCGTCATTTAAAGCCACAACCGCTACTGGCTTATCAAATTTTTCTTTTAATCTGCCGGCAACGATTCCTATAACGCCTGGATGCCATCCTTCTTTTACGATAAATAATAAACTACTATCTTGTTGTGTCAAAGCAATTTCCATCGCTTCTTCTATCATTAATAACTCAATTACTTTACGCTCATTATTATGTTTTTCAAGTTCTTCAGCTAATTTGTTTGCTTCATTAGAACAACTAGTAGATAGGAGATTAGCCCCTAAACTTGACTTTCCTACTCTACCGCCCGCATTGATACGCGGACCTAAAATAAAACCTAAATGATAACATTTTGGTATTTCATTAAGCCCTGCTATATCATATAATGTTTTAATCCCTATATTTTGCCTTTGTTGCATTACTTTCAATCCGCTTGCGACAAATGCACGATTTAAGCCTGTTAATTTCATCATATCGCAAACAGTACCAAGAGCCACTAAATCTAGATACTTCATTAGGTTAGGCTGAAGCAGTGTTTGCGTGAAATAATTTTGCTTCTTTAAATTCGATAATATGGCAGTTGCAAATAAGAAAGCAACTCCTACGGCTGCCAAATGTTTATATTCGCTTTTTTCATCAATACGATTTGGATTTACTATAGCTACTGCATCCGGTAATATTTCCATAGTTATATGGTGATCGATGACTATAACATCAAGCTGGGCGTCCTTTGCATATTTTAGGGCTTCATGTGCCATAGCACCGCAATCAACCGTAATTAATAATTGAGTAGAGTTATCTTTAATTTTTTGCATAGCAAAAGGAGTTGGACCGTATCCTTCAGCTATACGATCAGGAACATAAATATCACATATTATATTTAAATCTCTAAAGATATTTTTAAGTAAAGCGGCTGAAGTAGCACCGTCCACATCATAATCGGCAAAGATACATATTTTTTGGTTATTTAAAATAGCTTTAACGGTTCTATCTACAGCCTTTTCCATATCAAGTAGATGAAAAGGATCAGGTAATAAATTTTTGATTTTCGGTATTAAAAAATCTTCTACCTCTTCTAAATTATTTACTCTTAATGATACTATTCTAGCAAGTAAATCACTAATTTTAAAACTCCGACATAATTCCATAACTATATCTTCGTTAATCGGCTTCTGTTGCCATGTTTTACCGTTTATAGATGCTTGTGGTTTCATTATTATTTATAAATTGTTGAGATGTTTTTATAGTGTGTTTTTAAATAATTACACTTTACCCATACAATCAAACGTACCGCAATCACTTTCCTCTTCTAAAGCTAGAATTTTTGTTTGACTACTAGTATCATTGTCATTATATTCTTTTAATGATTCCGTATCGGCTATACTTAGCTAATTCAATTGCTTCTGAATTTTCACTTTTACTTTTATGTAAATGATTATCGAGGTGTTTGTTACTTTTTTTTGCTGTTTCATCTAGCAGCATTAATTCATCGCTATTTAAACTATTATTAGAACAAAATGCTTGTATTATTTCTACTTTTCCGAGGGTTATAGTAGCTTTACCTTGCTCATTATATGTATATATTGTTATACTTGCTTGATTTTTTTTGTATTCATACTTTAGCTTTATATTTCTGAAAGTTTCTTAGCCTCATCATCTGCAATTAAAGTTTCAATAAACTCATCTAATTGTCCGTTTTTAACTACTTCATCTATCTTATAAAGTGTTAAGTTTATTCTATGGTCGGATACTCTTCCCTGTGGGAAATTATAAGTACGTATCCGCTCCGAACGATCTCCCGAACCTACCTGCCCTCTTCTGCTATCGGCTCTTTCTTGTTCTTTTTTACGTCGTTCTTCTTCATAAATTCTAGCACGTAGAATTTTTAACGCCTTTGCTTTATTTTTATGCTGTGACTTCTCATCTTGCAAGGCTACGGTAATACCGGTAGGGATATGGGTTATACGTACGGCAGAATCGGTAGTATTAACATGCTGCCCACCAGCCCCTGAAGCTCTATAAGTATCGATTCTTAAGTCTTTATCTTCAATTTTAATATCAACCTCTTCAGCCTCAGGAAGTACTGCAACTGTTGCTGCCGAAGTATGAATACGTCCTTGTGATTCCGTTTCCGGTACTCTCTGTACTCTATGAACGCCTGACTCAAATTTAAGCTTAGAGAATACATCTTTGCCTTTTATCGATGCCGATGCTTCTTTATAACCGCCTATTCCCGTATCGGAAATTGCTAATATCTCAAAACGCCATCCTTTTAACTCGGCATATCGCTGGTACATATTGAAAAGTACGGCAGCAAAAAGTGCGGCTTCTTCTCCGCCGCTTCCTGCTCTAACTTCAATAATAGCACTTTTACTATCCGCATCATCTTTCGGTAATAAAGCAATTTTTACGGCTCTTTCAAGTTTTGATAACGAATTTTCAAGAGTGTGTATTTCGTCTTCAATCATTTCTAAAGTGGCATTATCAAGTCCCACTTCTAGCTTAAAATTATTTGCTTCTTCAAGCTCAGATTTAGCTTTATTATATTCTTTAATTTTTTCTATAACATCTTCAAGTTCGGCATATTCTTTAGATGCCTTAACAAACTCGTCTCCCATAATGCCGGAAGATAGTTTTTTGCCTAAATTTTCATATTTATCTAAAATTTTTGCTAAATTATCTGAAAAACTCATGTTATTTGTGATTTATTTATGGGTGAGAATAACAGTACTATCGTCATTGCGAGGAGGCATTGTTGCATGGATCGATTTTCTATTGTTCATCCCGCGACTTGATCGCGGGATCCAGCTTAAAATACTAATATTATTAGTATTTTAAATTGTTTTTATGGACCCCGTGGTCAAGGCCACGGGGTGACATAGTGGATTTTACCGGTCTACGCAATAATGCCTCCTCGCAATGACATTGTTCATAACAACATCAAAGCGGGACTCTCTATAAACTTCTTAAATGCTGCTAAAAACTCAGCACCGACTGCTCCGTCTACTACTCGATGATCGGCAGAAAGAGTTACGTCCATAATTGTTGCTATAGTTATTTGATCATTCTTGACTATAGCACGTTTTGAGCTGCTACCGATGCCCATTATACAACTTTGCGGTGGATTAATTATAGCATTGAAATTCTTAATACCGTACATACCAAGGTTAGAAATGGTAAACCCTCCGCCCTGAAATTCTTCAGGGGTTAATTTATTATCTTTTGCTTTCTTTATTAATTCTTTCATTTCACGAGATAGCTCTATAATGTTTTTTTGGTTGGCATTTTTAACTATCGGCGTAACAAGCCCATTTTCAATTGCTACCGCTACTGAAATATCAACATTATTATAATATCTAATCGCATCTTCTCCCCAGCTAGCATTAGCACTTGGCACTTCTTGTAAAGCTTTGGCTACTGCTAAAATAATAAAATCATTAACTGATATTCTTGTTGATTTATCTTCAGGAAAAGATTTATTAATGTCTTCTCTTATATCTAACAATTTATCGATATTACATTCTATAGATAAATAAAAATGTGGAACTGTTTGTTTAGATTTAAGCAGACGCTTGGCTATAATCTTGCGGATGTTATTATTTGGTACTAAACGATATTCTTCAGGATTTCTACTAACTATTTTATTATGAACAGTGCTAGGAGTATATGATAAGATATCTTGTTTGACTATTCTACCGTGTGGACCGCTACCTTTCACGTTCTCAAGCCTAATATTTCCCATTTTTGCAAGTCTTTTTGCAAGTGGTGAAGCGAATATTTTACTAGCATCATGTTTTATAACTGCTACCTGTTCTTCTATATTAGTTATATTTTCGTGGGGTTTCGGAAGACTAGCATCTGTTTTCGGTGACGGTGATACACTATTATTTTTTGCAATCAACGCATCAATATCTGCTTTTTCTTCTCCCTCTTCACTTAACACGGCAATTAAAGAGTTAACAGGTACATTTTGACTATTTTGTGGGATAACTATTTTGGCAAGTATACCTTCGTCTACTGCTTCTACTTCCATCGTTGCTTTATCGGTTTCAATTTCGGCAATTACTTCCCCGGGATTAACTTTGTCCCCTTCTTTTTTTAACCATCTAGCTAGATTTCCTTCCGTCATAGTTGGAGATAAAGCAGGCATTAAAATTTTAATCGGCATAATCTGTTTTTAGTTTTTATTATTGTTTTAGTTGTGGTAGGTTTACTTGAAAAATGTCATCCCCGTGAAAACAGGGCATTGTTGCTTGGATCAATGTCATTCCTGCTTTCGCAGGAATCCAGTAACTAAAAGACACAAATGTATTTAATTTTTCAGATTAAAAGCTCAAATAATTTCGCTTTTTTCTGGATTCCCGCTTTCGCGGGAATGACATCGAGTAGGTTTTTTGAGCCATGCAACAAGGCCTACGCTCGCAATGACGTTATTGCACCTTAATATCAGGGCTAACTATCATTATCATCTGCTTACCTTCCATTTTAGCATACTGATCAATTTTAACGAGTCCTTCGAGTCCTACTTCTATACGTTTAAATAGTTCTTGACCTACCTCTTTATGAAGAATCTCTCGCCCCTTAAACCATAAAGAAATTTTTACTTTATCTCCGTCTTTTAAAAATTCTTTTATTTTTCTTAGCTTAATTTCAAAATCACCTATACTAATATTAGGTTTAAATTTCATCTCTTTAAGTACGACGATTTTTTGCTTTTTGCGTACTTCATGCAAACGCTTTTTGCTTTCGTACTTAAACTTACCAAAATCTAGAATTTTACAGACAGGGGGTACAGCATTTGGTGATATCTCGACTAAGTCAAGACCGGCTCTTTCCGCCATATCTAATGCTTCTCTAATATTTACGACGCCGTGCATTCCACCGTTTTCGCCTACTAGACGAACTTCTCTAGCTCTGATTTCTCTATTAGCCTTAGGAAAATTATTTTTAGAAATAAAATTTCTCCGTATTATGTTTATAAATAAATATATATTGCATTTAACTTATTTTATTTAAAATTACAAGTAAATAAAATATTTTATCTTTAATTTGATTGAGAAAGTTTTAAAAAAAAATTGACACTACAAAGCAAATTCCAAATATTAATAAACAGATTCGTGTTAATTTAGCGACTCTTTCCTGTATTTTCAAGTTTTTTAGGTCTACAGCATGCTTATGAGCTTGTTCTTTTTGTGCCATATGTATTAATTCCTGTAAAGTACCGGGATAAATACTCTCATACTCACTGATTAAATCAATTGGCGGTAATATATGTTCAAATTTTTTACGGTAAAAATTATTATCAGGCTCGTTTATACTAAAAGTCGTAGCATAACCTTTATTTAATCTATTATTTTTGTTAAAAAAACGTTTAGTCTCTTTCATATTCCTTTTTCATTTTTTGAAATGTATATAATATATTACTTTCAACTATTTTAAAATAATCAATTAATTGCGTTTCTTTTTTTTGCTGTTGTTTGGAGCTTTTCATATTTATTATATTCTTTAACTCTGCATATACTAGTTTTATAAAACTTTGTTTCATTGATTATACTAAATTTATAAAATCTTTTTTTGGTATTAGCGGTTCGCCCCTAAAATTTATAGCATTATTAAATTTATTACAACAGGTTATAAAATTTTTATCACATCTGGCAGTAATTTTTACTTCCTCGGCATCTTTAGCATAATCTGGTATAATATCCTCTAATATAATCAAATCATGAAATTGCTTAGAACTTTACTGTTAAAATGACTTTCGCCGAATATAATTTGACCGCCGTTATAATAGCTGTTTTCTTTATCTAAATCTAGTATTTTTAAACTTTCCTTGAGCATTTCTTTAACCTTATATATGCCGCTATATAAAAAAGCTTTATCTATTTTACATTTACTATCTCCGAAAACTGCTCTACATGTTTTGCTATATCGATTAATTACAGTCTGATTATATTTTACCGTTTCGGGTTTTAAATGCATTTTAAAGTTTAAATCGTATTTTATATATAAAGTGCAATAATATGTAACGAAATGCTCAAAAACCTTGTCAGTATATATTATTATTTTAACAATAGCATTATTTAAATCCATTGCCGTCGTAATGCCGTTTTCCTCAAAAATACCTTCAATGATTATATGGTTTTGTGCGGAATCGTTAAATTCCGCTTCTTTTAAATCTAAACCGGAATTCGGTAAAAAAACTTTTCTTTTCACTTTTTATAGCATGATCGCTATTTGTTAAGTTTAATTCCTCACCGCTAGCTAGCTTAATTTGAAAACAATAAACAAAATTTGTGAGCTTTGTAATTACTTCTTCAAGGGCAATACTTCATATAACTACCTCTACTAACTCTATGTCAGATAATTCTATAGAACCGTCGTTACAATAAGAATATTCAAAACTATCTATACTAAATCTAACAGCTACATCAAAAGTAAAATCAGCAGTTAAAATTGCATCTTGACCTAAGGGAATTGGTAAGGTCACTATACCATCGTTGTAATCTACAATGCCCATAGCTCTTACATTATTAATATATAGAATTACACTATTATTAACCGGTTTAGTGATAACTCGTTCGTAAGGAGCAATAGGATCGCTATTTCCTTAGCTGAAATTTATTTAAATTACCGTCCCCTTTAGTCCTTTATAATCTGCATAATCCCTAAAAACCTAAAAGCAAAATTACTGCCACGTCTTGCTTTAAAAAAGCTATTAAATTGCTCAAATTCCGTACTGCTTAACCTTGCATTTTTGATTAAATATTTCTGACAGCCATAGTTGCGATCTAAATGTCTTGCTTCTCTACCTGATTTAGTTATAGCGTGAAAAGTAGAAAATTCTGGCTTCCCAACCGCAAAACTTTCAATAAATTCCGGCATGCATATATCGTGAAAATTCATAGAATACCTGCGTTGTTATTCAAAAAGAATAAAATCATGATACATATATTTCCAACGCTATTATATTTAAAAATTTGCTTTTTTCTTCGACATTAATAATTCGTTTAATTTCAAATTCTCGCTCTTTAAATAAAATACGCATTTTAGTAGTGATATTTTTAATAAATCTTATTCTAAATAAAAAATATCCTTCCGTTATTATATGTCCGAAACTTATATTTTCTAAAGCAAGAAATTTACTATCACATAATGGTTTGATTTCGGCATAGCTCGTCAATTTCTCTACCCATCTATCCTCCTCCATTCCCTCCCCTGCTATATTTTCTAAAAATTTAATTTGATGCTGAAAATTTTTCACGATTATTTTTGTCATTTTATTACCTTTTAAATTAAGTAAGGTGTCATCCTGCGAGCTTGTAGGCGTTATTGCATGGCTCGGTTTTTCAGTTATCATCCTACGATTTGATCGCGGGATCCAGTTAAAAATACTAACAATGTTAGTATTTTTAATTGTTTTATGGATACCGTGGTCAAGCCACGGTATGACATTGAATAATAATAAATGCCATATTTCCTAAATTTGTATATTTCTATAAGGTAGGTATAAATTTTTTACCTCTTTTGAAAGACCGATACAATTCATAGCTTGACGATCATACATCTCGGCTATATGTAGCATTATTCCGTGTTTTATAGCATGCGGAATATTGTTTTTATCATAACCGCTTATATATTTTACCGTCAGCTCTTCATTACTTAATGCTTTATGTAGAGTTAAAATATTCTGCTCAATCACATAATCATCTGCCGCTAAATCATTTTCTTGGTCTTTAAATTTTTTCTTTATTTTTAGTAATGGGTTATATTTTAATGAAAACTTCCCTTTTCCTGAGATATTACAAATAAATTTAATTTGTTTTGATATAAAATTTAGCTTAGTAAAATTCTCTGCTACTGTGATTGCAGCATCAATTAATCCGACTATTAAATCATCATCATAAATTGCCTCCACCCGCATATAATTTTTTATCTGCTCTAAACTCCGCACTTCTTGTGGAAATATTTTTATGATTTGAAAATTGTTTTTTTTGAACATAATTAAGCCCTCGGTGTTATGCCGTGGCTTGACCACGGCATCTAGAAAAATTAAAAAAGACTGGATCCCGCGATCAAGTCGCAGGATGACACAGTCTCTAACCAAACACCTCAATCTTAATAGCTTCTTGGTTCATCACATCGCCCCCTGCTCTTTTTACGGCATAAAATTTAACAAAAGGCTTTTCGGTATAAGGATCACGCATTATATTAATACCGCTTCTATCTACTATTTTATAGCCTGTTTTAAAATCACCTATTGCTATAGCATTTCCTTTCTTATCCATAGTAGGCATATCGGAGCTATAAACTACCGGTACTCCGAATATAGTTTGCTTAAAAGAATCCGAAAGAGATTATTACCAAATAAAACGCCCTTGATTATCTTTAAGTTTTTGTACTTCCGATAAGGTAATACGGTTCATTAGCAAAGTTGCATTTGCTAAATATTCTTCCTTAAGCGAGTTTATAAAATCAAGCAATCCCTCAGCAGTAATTTTATTACCCATTTTAATTTTCTCAATTTTATCATGATGAGGCGATAAAATACCTTTAATAGAATGAAGTTTTTGTCCTATTTCGAGAAAAAAATCTCCTTCAGTATAATTTTCTTTAACTAACCAGCCATTATAATAAAACTGAGCTAAATGCCACGCTGCATTTTCTTGACTGCAAAAAAGAGCTTCTTTTAATTTTTGGTATATTCCAATTATAATATCTCGGTTATTTTCTGTTATTTCTGATGGACTTTTTCCTGAGTTGGTAGAGGCATTGTAATATTCTCAGAATAGTATTTTAATGCTTCTTATAATATTTCTAAAGAAGTAAGTAATATATTTTCTGTTTTTCTAGTTTCATTTATCATCATTATTTTTATCCCTTTATTTTTTTAAGATATGGTGCAGTTTTCTGCTCCGGTTAGCCAGTAATCATCATTCTTAACATACTCTCTATATTCTTCTATTGGGTTCTAGAGTTATAGGTTGAGATTGGGCTTTAGTAGGCTTTATTATTTCTTCCATTTCTTGGGGTTTTTTGAATTATAGATTTATGCTTATCTTTATTGCTACCCAATACAGTAAATTCGTTTATTTCTTCTTTACATTCAAAAACGCTTTTGTCAGTAACTAATTGGTATTCAAATGGTAAGGTGTCATTAAACTCTTTTATAATTGTTTTTAAGTTAGTCAGGATCAAATATTCAGGAACGGGAATTTTATGCCATTCTCCCTATACTGCATTCATATATCCATTTTCTATTATAGCTAGCTCCTTAAGTTCAGAGTAATCAGATATTCCAAAATCTTTTAAACATATAGAATTTGTTAACTTGCTATGATATAAAAATTTTCCTATATTAATTACAATTTTTATTAAATTACTTAGTTGTTCATTATTAATTCCAAGGTGATTTCCATTTTTATAAAATTCTGATAAATATGCACAAGCATCATTGCTTCCTAAAAACATAGCACCTTGAAAATATAACATGGTATCTATATATTTTTCTTGTTGCTTAGAAATCTCTTCTTCCAGTAAAGCCTCTTGATGAGATTTTTTACCTTTTTCATATCAATATTCAGGAGTTAGTTGTATAAATTTTTGAGTCATAATAGTAGTTTGTTTCATAATCCATATCCCTATAAGATATTACACAAACTATATTCTGAGGTTATTATTTTAATCTCATCTTCGTCTATAGTTTATTGAGGATATAAGCTCTGAATAGTCTATTGTTATAGATATACAGAGGCTATCAAGAGTGAAATTAAAATTGTCAATAATTTTATTCTTATTAATTGCGAAAGGATTTTTACTATTTTGCTTTTGACATATTTCAATAGCTTTTATATGAGCAATAACACTTGGTTTGAGAAATTTTTCATCAATATCTATTGACAATAAGGAAGTTTTTATACATTTTTCATTCTTAAGTTCTCTTCCGACTAAGACCATAATATCTCTAAATTGTATTATATTTATATTTTGAAGTTCATAATCAGGTATTTTTTTTATTACTTCGTCATATAGTTCTACTAATCCTAATCCTTCACATAAATAAGGCACATTTAAAAGCTTTTTCAATTTTTAAGAAATCTTGTGTTAAAGTACAAATATTGTCATAAGAAAGATTTTTAAATTCTTTTAATTGTTTAGAAGCATTTTTACAAAATGCTTGAGACACATAACTTGGGCTGTTATTCTCTTGGGGCATATATCTATTACCTTGTTAAATTGGAGCTTAAGTAGAAGTTAACAAAAATTAAATCTATAATTTAAATTTAGTAATATTTTTGCTAAAAGAAAAGTTCGACAGTGGAAAAAGAGATTATTTTTTTGGAAGGTAGTTGCAATATTATTCTTCCAGTATTATCGATTTTTTTAAAAAAACCGGTTATGAGTTCATTTTGATGTTTAACGCTAATATTCTCATGTAACTTATAAGCATGTGCTAACCATTTTTTTCTAATAAAAGAAAAACCTTGAGCATGCCAAATTTGATAATATTTTTCAAAATTTTCTATTAATATCTTAAGTAAAGCTTGCGGTTCTATAGTCGGTAGATTTTCGCTTATTAAGCTAGTAGTAGGCTGATCTATATTATCAGGGTGATAGGTAATATTAATCCCTATACCGAGAATAAGGTAATAATTATTTTCTACTTTAACGGATTCAAGCAGTATACCGGCAATTTTTCGACCGTTCACCAAAACATCATTGGGCCATTTGAGTTTCACACTGTCATCCCGTGGCTTGACCACAGGATCCAGAAAACAACTTACAGCATCATTAGTTGTTGATTTACTAGATCCCATAGTCAAGCCACGGGATGACATAGTCAACAATTCTATACTCTCATAAACGGCAAGTGCTGCAACAAAAGATAATTGCGGTAATAATTCTAGCTCTTTATCAGGCTTTACTACTAAACTTACATGTAAGTTACCTGATCTAGATTGCCAGTTTTTACTGCTTCTTCCTCGTCCCTTGGTTTGAGATTTAGCAAGTACTGCATAATTTGAATCAATTTTATTACTCTTAGCAATTCTCATAGCCTCAGAGCTTGTACTATCTATTTTATCAAAAACAATTAGTTTAAATTTACCGATGTTCATTTTTTTTAGTAGCCGTCATTGCGAGGAAAGGCGAAGCCTTGACGCGGCAATCTCATAAAGCAGTATAAAATTCTTGAAATTGCCGCACTCACTTCCATTCGTTCGCAATGACGATTTTGACCCCATATAACACCACCTAACTCACCCCCTACTTACATGATTTGCAGCTACGTTATGTTTGCTTTGAATTTTTGGTGTTTCGCTTTTACTTTTAGTTATAAAGCTTTCTAAATCTTGTTTAGTAAATTTAAACTTAGCAATATTTTCATCAAAGGTTTTAGTTTTATCAAATCTTACATCTTTATTTTTGTCTATTCCAAGTACCTCAATGAAACTATCTTTTACTTTATTTGAAGCAGCAGGATCGTTTAAGGTATGCAGCAAAGCTTTCAATGAGTTTGTATCGGCTTTTAGTGTATTATTACGACTAGTTGCAGCAATAATTACATATTCTTTAAGCTTTTCATTTAATTCTTTTTCGTTTAATGCTCCGGTTTTACAAAATGATAATAACATTTTTGTTTTATCATCATGATTTTCAATAACTCCTTCTTGCCATTTAGAAGTATTATTTTCTTTTGATGGAATAAACATTTCTAATAATTTAGTTCCAAATGTTTTATGTAGATTTTTATTATCATAAACTTCATAAACATTTAGTAGAAATTTTTGATGGTCAAATGTTTTATCTGCTTCTTTGCTAAGGTCATGATTATTCAAATGTTCTCTAGTTTGACAATATCCTTTAATATGCAAATAATCAGAATATTTTTGTGCATCTTTGAAATCTAAAGTATCTATTCCGGCAGTATCTAAAACCACAGTGTTTAAAGCATTTTCACGTAACTGCTCATTAGTTTCTCTTAGAGTTTCAGTATATTTAAATTTTCCTCCTACTTTTGCAAGTGTCTTAAATAGTACATCAGCTAAAAACTTTACGATATCACTTGGGCTTTCAAATTTTTTTGCACTATATATAGCAATATTTGCATCAGCTTCCATACCCGTACCAAAAGCCATAGCTAGAGTTCTACCTTGCTTTTTAGCTAAGGTAATCTCCTCCATATTATTAGTTACTTCTTTTATATCAAATTCCGGTTCATTGCCTTTAAAATATTTTGTCGGTATATTATCTCTATATCCGCCGTCGACATATTTTTTACCGTCGATTTCTACCGGCTCAAAAACAAGCGGTATAGAAGCAGAAGCACGGCAAGCTAAAGCAATTTCAACATTTGGCGTATCAAAGCTATTGAAAATAGTTAGTTTGCTTGTCTCTTGCTGAGTTGCCGTAATTACTAAATCCTTATATTGCACGGGATCGTATTTTTGCAGTAACGCTATATCTTTAAAATATATTTTACCGTCTTTTTGATTGTATCTTTCTCTTAATTCATCAAGAGCTTTATCACCTTTAATATTTACTATATCTGATCTCTGTAAAAAATTCCCTATATTTTCTTTAATAACAAGTTCTAATAGATCATATAAAGGTTTACCGTCTTTATTTAACTGTACTATACCCGCAGAAAATCCTTTTTTTCCAAGCAATGTTTGTAAATTTGTATTTTTAGAAATTTCTTCAAATCGCTCAGGCGGTGTCCCAAGAGCTACCACTGCTGCAATTATAGCACCGGCGGAAGAACCGGCTACCGCCTTGACATTATCCAAAATACCGGCTTTTTTAGCTGCCTCATAAGCCCCGGAATACATTGCTCCCTTAGCTCCCCCTCCACTAAAAGCTATATATTCAATAGGAGTTTCTTGAGCCTTTTTAATATCCTCTAAATTCATAATTTTACTTAATTAAGTTATCTTCTACAAACTTCCAGTTAATCATATGCTTAATAAATATGTCAACATAATCAGGTCGTTTGTTACGATAATCAATATAATAAGCATGTTCCCAAACATCACATGCGAGAAGCGGCTTCATACCGTTTGCTATAGGTGTGCCGGCATTAGCGGTTTTTATAATTTGTAACCTATTATCGTGATATACAAGCCACACCCAGCCGCTACCGAACTGCCCTACTGCCTCTTGCTTAAACTGCTCACAAAATCCTTCAAAACTACTGAAATCTTTATTAATTTGTTCTAATATTTTACCGCTTGGCTTACCTCCGCCCTGCGGCTTTATTGAATGCCAAAAAAAGGTATGATTCCATATTTGGGCTGCGTTATTAAAAATAGCTGCATTTGAGTTTTGAGATGACCATTCTATTATTTCTTCTAAATCTTTTTTTTGTAATTCTTCTTTATCTTTGAGTAAATTATTTAGATTTTGTACATAAGCATTATGATGTTTACCATGATGATAATCAAAAGTCTCGGGAGTAAAATGTGGTTTAAAACTCTCTTTCTCATAAGGTAAATCAGATAAGATAAAAGGATGTGAGGTTTGATTAGATTTGTCGCAATAGGTCATATTTATTTTCTCCTATGTTGGTTAAATTATTGTCATACCGCGACTTGATCGCGGTATCTCGTATACGGGCTGCATCATAAGACCCAGTGGTCAAGCCATGGGGTGACAATTGGATAACAATTTATAAAAATCGGAAGCTAAATAAAGCGATCCGGTTATTATAATATTTGCTTTATTATCGCCGTTTATCTTCTTTATATTACTAATCGCTTCTTCGAGTGAGCCGCTTTCGCTAAAATCAATGCCGCTCTTTCCACCTTCTGAATTTACTGTTTCTGCATTATGACTTAGCGGTTCGGATAAAACTTTAACACCATAACCCTTAATTGTCAAACCCTTAAAGTAAGAGCAAAATTCCTCGATATTCCTATTTTTAGTCATACCGAGTATTAAATATATCGGTGATTTTAAATTATCACGAATCCAATTTGCCAAAACTTGAGCTCCGCTATTATTATGAGCTGCGTCTACCCAAATTTGAACATTATCACCTATTAATTTAGAATATTTTTTCGGTTCTATTTTGTCGATTCTTGCAGACCAAACAGTATTTTGCAGTCCTTTAGAGATAATTTCGTTGCTGATATTAAATTGTTTATTTATCAAACTTATTAAAGCAATAACGCTTGCAGCATTTATTAATTGATGATCACCAAGCAGTGAAGGAGTCGGAAACTCATAACTAAAATTATTTGATAAATAAATAAATCCATTATCCATCTTTTTAATACCGAAATCATATTCATAACAGAAACTCGGTACTTCCAGCTCTTCAGCTTTTTTAAGTAACACTTCATAAACTTCAGATACTTGCATACTTATAACACAAGGGACGCAAGACTTCATAATACCGGCTTTCTCAATTGCTATTAAGGGTAATGTATTACCCAGCATATGCATATGATCATATGAAATAGGTGTAATTAAAGTAATTAACGGTCGTTCTACTATATTTGTTGCATCTAAACGTCCACCAAGTCCTGTCTCTAAAATTAATATATCGGCTTTAGTATCCGCAAATGCTAGAAATGCTGCTGCCGTAGTACCTTCAAAAAAACTAGGTTCAATATTAAATTTTTCACTTGCTACCCTCACCTGCTCACAAACTTGCCATAATTCATTATCCGAGATTTTCTCGCCTGCTACTACAATTCGTTCATTAAATTCTAATAAATGAGGAGATGTATAGTAATGTACCTTATAACCGGCAAGCGTAAAGATGCTTTTGAGCATAGCGGCACTTGAACCTTTACCGTTTGTACCTGCTATATGTATAATAGGAGGAAGCCTTAAATGAGGATCACCTAAGGCTTTTAAAAGTCTTGCTATATTTTCAAGATCATATTTAATGTTATTGTTCCAGGTTGGTACCGGAAAATGCGGCATTAGCATTTTTCTTTAAATTTTGGTTTTACTGCATTGATAAGTCCAATTAATAATACTGATTTAATTATTCCCGGTATTATAAAAGGTAATACACCACCGTAAAATGCACCGCTTGGTCCTAAGAATTTAGAAAGCCACATCCAGCCAAAACTCATAATAATTATATTACCGATCAAATATAAAGATATCTGATTTAACCATTTATTAGAAATAAAAATTTTATCTTTTAAACTAGAACATATACGGCAAGTAGAAAACCTGCTAGATATCCTGCGGTAGGACCGAATAATATTCGTAACCTGCTCGGAAACTCTCCAAACACACAGGGATCCCCATTACTCCAAGAGTTATGTAAGATAGTATAGTTAAAGGTGCGGTAGTCTTATTATATGTCAGTCCGATGAACATCACTGCAACGGTTTGTAATGAAATAAATATAGGCTTCATAGGTATTACTAATTTGTGAACAAATAGTTAAGTAATGCCACTCCTAAAACTATTTCTATTGTTTGCCTTTTGGTTAACGGTAGTGAGATTGAATTAAGTTGCATAAAATTACCTCATAATTTCTTTTTAAGTCATTACACTAAAAATTATATAATATTCTTGTCAATAATATAAAAATGAAAATTTATAATGATTTAGGAGTTTCAAAAGAAAGTATTAAGCATTGCGTGCATACCTTAAAACTTTATGCTCCAAAGTATAACATAGATTATATTTCTGCACAAGAAATTATAGACGAAAAGTGGGTTCAAAACACCTTATTACTTATTTTACTCGGTGGAAGAGATTTATACTATGTACAAAAATTGTAAGGCAAAGGAAATGCTAATATAAAAAATTATTTAAAAAATGGCGGTAATTTTCTTGGAATATGTGCCGGTAGTCATTATAGTGGCAATTATTTAGAATTTGCTAAAGGAACAAATATAGAGGTTATAGGTGAAAGAGAATTAAAGATTTTCAATGGACAGTTAGAGGACCACTGCTTGTTCCTTATTATTACAACTCACATAAAGGAGCAAGAGCCGCTTATCTAAAAATCAATCTCTTAATAATATTCGTAAAATACTAAAAGCTCATGATACGGAAAGAATCAAATTATTAAATTATATATTCAAAAATCTAAATCTGTATAATAGCTCGGAGGGGTAAAGCCCGGGATTCTATCTTGTAATAATAACCTAAAAGCCGGTCTTGATTTAATTAGTGAATACCAATGTTTGATAAGCGTCCATTTATCCCAATCAATCTCACCGAAATAATCAAGTACCGATAAGTGACAGCTTGCTGCAATATCGGCAATAGTTAGTGAATCCGATACGATATAGCTTCTTTTTTCTAATAAAGAAGTTATATATTCTAAATGATAATTTAAATTATTTTTTGCAGCACGTAAAAACTCGGTTCGTGGGCTGCTCATTTTAGCAATTGATCTTATAACTTTTTCATCGATAATAATCTTAGTAACTTCACGATAAAACTTATCGTTAAACCAAAAGAATAATCGTCTAATTTCGCAACAAATATCAATATCTTCATCTAAAAAATTAAAATTCGGATATTTGCTATTAAGATATTCGACAAAAGGATAAATACCTACTACAAATAAGCTGTATTGTTCTGCTAAAACAGGTAAAGTTCCGGACGGGTTTATTTTTAAGAATTCTTTATTGAATTGCCAATAGTCTTCTTTAATCGTAGTAAATTCTATATCTAATTCTTTTAAGAAGACACGGGCTTGTCTTGAAAGAGGACAAATAGGATAATGATATAACTTTTTCATTAAATTTATGTCATAGTAAGTTCGGTGTCATCCCGTGTCTTGCCCTATGTTGTATGAACAACCTCGTATGTCATTCCTGCTTTCGCAGGAATGACATAAGGTCCACGGGATGACAATAAGGTCTATAAGCCGGATTCTGTATGAATATAAATTCATTGCAGTTATTTATCTAGGATAAACGTTACCGTTTACCTCAAGCGATCTACCCGCATTACAAGCCGGTTAGAGATAACCCGGGAACTTGACAAGTTCTGTAACGCCTATTTGATCTTGCTCTTGGTGGGGTTTACCATGCGTAATTTGTTACCAACTTACCGGTACGCTCTTACCGTACCTTTTCACCCTTACCGAAAATACTCGATGAACTTCGTATTCATATTCAGCGGTATATTTTCTGTGGTACTTTCCCTAAAGTAATAATACTCTGCCGGAGGTTAACCGGCACCATACCTCTATAGAGTCCGGACTTTCCTCGTGATCTATAGCTTTGCTATATCATCACGCAACTGCACGACCATTTAGAATTATGGTCAATTTTCTTAAATTAGTCAATAACATTTAGAAGAAGTTCAATTAACTTATTAGGTTCTGCGGATAAAATTTAAAATAATATATTATAATTCTTTTTAGCTGTAAATTATAAGATTTTTTTTTGAAAATTTGACTTTTATACACAGAATATAATTAAGTGAGTAAGTATAATAACAAATTTAAAATTTCAACTATTTTATTAAAGATATTCTTAATTTAACGTTGCTACTATTTTTTTCATACTGTATAAATATGTATTTAATGCTCCTAAACACATAAGTTTGTTAGCAAATTTTGATATATGATATGAAAAAATTAATTTATTATTTTGGCAGTAATGGTAGTGATGGAAACGCTAGCATGAAAAATATACTTGGTAATAAAGGTGCTGGTCTTGCCGAAATGTCTAACCTAAAACTACCTATTCCTGATGGTTTTACAATAACTACGGAGCTATGTAATTACTTTTATACCCACAATAATAACTTTCCTAAAAATTTTCAAAGTGACTTAAAAAAAGCTATCACCGAACTTGAAATAACTACCGGTAAAATTTTCGGCAGTACAAGCAATCCTTTGTTATTATCGGTGCGTTCGGGTTCTATGGTTTCAATGCCTGGAATGATGGATACTATCCTTAATCTCGGAATGAATAACGAAGTGTGTAATGCTCTTGCTGATTCGTGCGGTGATAAACGATTTGCTCTTGATAGTTACAAAAGATTTTTAGAAATGTACGGCTCAACGGTATTATCTATACCTAGTGATCTATTTGAACAAATTTATGAAAAACATAAGATTCAAGCTGATATTTATAAAGATAACGACATTACCGTAGAATTATTAGAAAAAATTATTGATGATTTCAAACGATTGCATATTAAGTATACTAAGCAACTAATTAATGATCCTTATGAACAGTTAGAATCGGCAATTAAAGCGGTGCTACATTCTTGGATGAGTAATAGAGCGATTATATATAGAAAAATCAATAATATTTCGGAGGATTTCGGTACGGCTATTAATATCCAAGCCATGGTTTTCGGTAATTTAGGTAAAACTTCGGCTACGGGAGTTGCTTTTACTAGATCACCTTCTACAGGAGAAAAAAAGCTCTTTGGAGAGTTTTTAATAAATGCTCAAGGTGAAGACATAGTATCGGGAACTAGAACACCTATGCCTATTATTGCAAATGATTCAAATTCTATGCAAGCAATGATGCCGGAAGTGTTTAAGGAGTTATCACAAATTGCGAAAAAGCTTGAAGAACATTACTTAGATATGCAGGATATAGAATTCACTATAGAAAATAATAAGCTATATATCTTGCAAACACGTACCGCAAAAAGAACAGCCATTGCTGCTATTAATATTGCCGTACACATGGTGAAAGAAAAGCTTATTTCTAAAGAACAAGCCTTAATGCGAATTGATCCGGAATCGTTAAATCAATTATTACATACAAGAATTGATTACAGTAAGGGGCTTACTTCTATTGCCGAGGGGCTACCTGCTTCTCCTGGGGCTGCAACAGGTATTGCAGTATTTTCACCTTATGATGCCGAAAAATTATCTCATCATCATAAAGTAATTTTAGTACGCCATGATACCAGTCCCGAGGATATTAACGGAATGCATGTTTCTTCAGGTATTTTAACTATTAGAGGGGGAATGACTTCACATGCCGCAGTTATAGCAAGAGGTATAGGGAAGCCTTGTGTTTGCGGCACAAGTAATTTATCTATAGATGAGAAAAAGCAAATACTAACAGCAGACGACATAGTGATTAAACAAGGTGATATTATAACGATTGACGGAGGTAGCGGTAAAATCTTCTTAGGTGAAATGCCTTTAATTCAACCTACTTTCAGTGAGGAATCAAAATTAATTTTAGATTGGGCAGATGAAATTAGCAGCTTAAAAGTTCGTGCAAATGCCGAAACGGTTAATGATGCTTTAGTATCTATAAAGTTTGGAGCTCAAGGTATAGGTTTGTGTCGTAGCGAACATATGTTTTTTGATGAAAATAAAATTCCTTTAGTAAGGGAAATGATTATTGCTCCTGATATAGAGCGGAGAAAGCTTGCCGTGCAGAAATTATTACCTCTGCAAACTGAGGATTTTAAAGCTTTATTCAGAGTAATGAAAGATAAACCGGTAAATATTAGATTACTTGATCCGCCGTTGCATGAGTTTTTACCTACCACCGAAGAAGATAAAAAGAATTTGGCAAATAGCTTAAATCTACCTTTATCCATGATTAATCAACGTCTTCATGCTATGCATGAAGTAAATCCTATGCTCGGTCACCGTGGATGTAGACTTGGTATATGTTCGCCGGAAATTTACCAAATGCAAATTGAAGCAATTTTTACAGCTATTTTTGAGCTACATAAAAAAGAACATATAGAATGTAACTTAGAACTAATGATTCCTTTAATTAGCAATGTAGGTGAAATAAAAAAGCTTAAAATGGATATTTATGAGGCAATAGAGGAATTAGAGCAACGTTATAGATATAAGTTTTCCTTTACGCTTGGTACTATGATAGAACTACCAAGGGCAGCACTTGGCAGTAAGAAAATAGCTAAGGAGGTTGACTATTTTAGTTTTGGTACTAATGATTTAACTCAGACTACATACGGAATTTCTAGAGATGATATTGCCTCCTTTCTTCCATATTATTTAGAAGAAAAGATTTTTGAATCCGATCCATTTACTACTCTAGATGAAGAAGGTGTAGGAGAATTAATTGAAATTGCTATAAAACGAGGAAAAAGCAGTAATGCTAATTTAAAGTTAGGTGCTTGCGGAGAACATGCAGGAAACCCTGCCTCTATAGAATTTTTTCATAGAATGAATTTACACTATGTATCATGTTCTCCATACCGTATCCCTATAGCAAGGATCGCCGCAGCACAAGCTAAAATTAAACACGGGTGATAATATCGTCGTTGCAAGTGGGCTTTATTGTGTGGATACCGAGCCATCGTTGCGAGCAGCCGTAGGCTGCGTGGCAATCTCATGAAATAATAGCAATCTCGAAAAAACTGAACCCCGTAGGAATGACATTCCCCGATTAAACCGGCGTTTCAAATGTTGATGACTCACCTATAAGATCGCTAGAATCACCTACCTCTGTTATTGTATATTTAATAGCATTATGATTACCCTTTTTATCAAATATAATTAGATGTTTATCGCCGTTTCGATATACTATACTAGGATATAACCTGCTATCTTGATCAATTTTTAATTCTATTTTATCATCAAGGAATTTTACTCTGTTTTCACCTTCGCTTCTATGAACAACTCCTTTTTTTAAAGCTTGAGTAAATATATCAAACGTTACCTTTTCAAGTGTTAGTTTAGAATCAATTACTGCATACCAATTTTTCTTAACCTTGATAACTTCTTCTGACTCTGTTGTAAAATCTTTTCTATCACCAATATGCCATGAAATTGACTTTTTAGTTCCAAGTAATTTTTATACTTGTTGTTTTTGTATTTTTTCTTTTTTATATTTGAAATATTTTTGAACTAATTTTTGATCAAGTTGAGTAAGAGAAGCATGATCTCCTGCGTTTATTATTGCTTCTATTTTTTTAAAGCTATCCTTATCCCTTGGTGCTTCAGATACTGATCTTACAAACGGCTCATATATTATTTTAGTAGCAGGAGTATCTATTACCTCTTCTGCTACTATCGCCTCTTTCTTTATATTTTCTGTAGTCGTTCTTTCAACTAAAGCATTTTCATTAGATATTTCAAATATAAATTGCATCAATTTGCTATAAGTTAATAAAGAGTTAATTTCAGGAACATATTCGGGAGCAACAGAGATTTTTTCTATATTTTGTAAGTATTTAGAAATTTTGCTTAAATCACCTGTAGAACATATTTGAAAAATTTTAAACTTATAAGCATCTATAGTAAATTCTAACCATTCCAATGATAAAGATGTTTTTTATGAAGATTTGTTAAAATTTCATCGCTTTTATCAAAACATTTTTCATATTTATTATAAATAGCAAACGCTGCCTGTGTTAAAAGTAAGCAATTATGATTTTTTAAGATCTCAGGATGTTCTTTATCAATTTTATCTAAGAGAATTTATATCCTGCATTCCAATCTTCATTTTTCACGCATAACTGCAAACATTTAACTATTGTTTCGTAAATCCAATTACTATTAGCTGTTACAAAAGCAAATTTTAATAATCTATCATATGAAGCGTATACTTCTTTAATATTATTATCGCTTAAATGTTTTTTTATTAGTATTTCATAATATATGTAGGTTTTTTCAAAATTATCAGCTAATTTTTTAAAAGAAAATCTATCGTTAAAATTACATTTTTTTAGTATATCAGATACTTGTTCCCCTGATTCTCGAAGAGCTTTAATAATTAAAAGATCCGTATAGTCTTGATCATATATTTTTCTTGCTTCATCAATAGCAGCTTGAAAGTTTTTAAAACCTAGAGAAATATAATATTTATCTTTTACTATTTCTTCATCATTGGTAGTGAGTGCTTCTACTTTATTTAAATATAAAAGTGCTTTATTTTTATCGCTTAAATTATACACTTTTCCCAAATTATGATATAAGCCTTTTTCCATATTATTAGTTGTTTGTTTTTCTAATAAATGAAAATTTTATTCAATTTTTTTATATAATCCTTAGTTTCAAAAATATCACCTCTATTTGCGGAAGCACCCATTAAATCTGAATAAATAGCTAATAATTAGATGCATCCCCAAAATGTTGTTCCGCGATTTCTAATATATAATCCTTTAAGTTTTCGTGACCTGAAAATGTAAAAATCTTATAAATATTTCTTAGTACATACAATCCATCGGATATATCTACTAAAATATTTTCCTTTACTTTAGCATTTGCTGTTGACTTTAATTGAACTATTTTATCGTTAATTATTTTTTTTGTTCTGTAATTACTTGTGGAAGTAATGAATATTTCTTACATAATATAAAGCTTGTAATAACTATATTTATCTTTTTTCCACTCCTTCTAGTAGCTTACATAGCTCACAAAATGATGGAGAATTATCTTTATCTCTAGAAGAATTATTTAAAATTGTAAGTTTTATATCCTTATAATCTTTTTAGGCTTTAAAAAGCGTATATTTTTTATTAGATGAAAGATTCAATAACTTCTTTCCCTTCATCATAAGAATATGAAGAACGTGTAAAAACCTCTATAGTTTGTTGATCTATTTTAGCACCCTTTTGAACTAATAAATTTATAATATCTTCATAAAAACATGCATATGTTAAAGGTGTAGCATCACTACCATTTGTAGTATTTATATTATATTTTCCTATACCTAAAAGAGATTCTAAACATTTTTTAGCTCCAAATGTTACTGCAAAATGTAAAATACTATCTCCATTTTCATTGTTTATTATTGATTTAAAATTTAATTTTAATTCTTCTATAAAATATTTAAGAATATCTGCCCTATCATTTATTCCTATTAAAAGTTTAAAGTGACTTACTGCCTCCTCCTCACTTAATTTTATTCCTTCCTTTTTCTCAAGAAGTGCTTTTAAAACTTCTAAATTTGTATCTTATAATGCAGGAGTTATTATCGCATCTTTATGTTTTTTAATTAAATAATCTACCGTTTCTTTTCTAAATCTTTCGTTAACCTCAATAGAAAAATTATTATTCTGATTTTGTTTGCTTTTACTTTTCTTCCCCATATATTTACTCAAATTAACTAATAGATTATTAAAAAATTAGGCATTATAATCTTTTTCTTAAGAAATTGCAAGGTTTACATTTTTATATTTGTTGGATAGAATACCTAAATTTATTATTTTTAAAAATATATGATCATAATACCGATATTAAGTATTTTTGGCTTTTCGTCTTTTTTTGCCAAATATTTCAAAACAAAATTGACTTTCGCTATTCCAGTAACAATCAGCATATTAGTACCGATTTTATATTGTTTTGCTATGTTAAAGCTATTATTGGCTGCAACATATGTAAGTTATTTCATCGGTATATTTTTAGCTTTCGTGTCATTTCTGTGCTTCATGTCATCCTTACCCTTTACGTCATTCCTGCCCTTTATGTCATTCTTTCGAAAGCAGGAATCTAGAAAAAATATAATTGAAATCATCGTATTTACTTTATTGATTCTTTTGTTTTTTCTTTATACAAGAGATGCATCGCTGCATGCTTATGATGATTTCTCACATTGGGGGATATTTACTAAAGAATTGCTATATTTCGGTGTTTTTGAGAATCAGTCTTCGTTAACCTCCATTATTACTACTCATGCACATTATCCAAGAGGAGCCGCCGTTTATCATTACTTCATACTTTCACTTTCAGGTTATTCAGATGGTAACGTATTATTTGCACATTTCTTATTACATTTAGCATTTCTAGTTCCTTTAGCCGCAAATAAGAAATTGTGGCAAACCGGTGTGTTGTTTTCACTAATACTTTGCAGTGTAGTATTATATACGACTGGAATTCGCTCTATATATAACGATAGTACTATCGGCTTAATGTTCGGAGCTATTGTTGCAATTTATATCCTTGAGGAAGACAAGAAGAAAGCATTATTGCTTATTTTACCTATCACGATATTGCTTGCCTCTTTCCGAGAAATTGGAACATGGTTTGCAAGTTTTGCTTCGGTAATTCTTATAGCTCATTATACAATTTTTTATAAAAAACCTAAAAAATCAAGCGATTATATTACATATCTAATTCTACTTACCTTACCGATTTTATATAATTTTATTTGGATGCATTATTTCAAAAATACTCATGATTTTTTTGACAGAGGCGAACATAGTTTTAGCAATTTAGTATATATTGCTGAAAATTTTAATGAACAGCATAGGTTATTATTACTAAATTACGGTAAATTTCTCTTGTTATTCTTAGTAAAAGAAGGAAGTTTAGTTGTATATACTATTTGTATAGCTGCATGGTACGGAATTCATAAATATAAACCGGATTTGCTGAAAGAATATAAATTTTTTCTGATAAGTACGTTTGCTTGTTTTATAATTTTTGCCTTGTGGCGATTATATTTATATTTCTTTAACTTTAGCTATGAGGAGGCAATTAGAGGAGCATCGTTACTTAGATACCTTGGATGTTATATTATCAGTATCGGAATGATTGCAGCTGCATATGTTAAAAATAGTATTTTCTTAAATAGATCTCTTCAGAAACGAGGGTTTAGGGAGGAATTTGAAGGAGACACGGAACACAGCACCGCAGTGTACACAAACGTACGTGAGGATTCGAGTACTGGATCGACGTACAAATTACCCCTAGAAGTAGAGTGTCCGAAGTCTATTAAGCAAAGTAATAAAGAGTTATTTATATTCCTTCTGCTTCTTGCTGTTTCTACGTTTTCTGTAGTAAAAAATATACTAAGAATCAAACACTTAAACTTAGAACAAAAGAATTTTATCCAGCAAACAACAGAGATTAAAAAGCTATTGAAGCAAGGAAATAAAATTGAATTTAACTTTAGCGGTAAGAAAGATAATTTACAATGTTATATATTAAATTATAATATAGCACCGTATTTAGGGAAAAAATATTTACAAGAATGTATAAAAACTCCTAAAGAAGCGATGATAGAAACAAAGGAAGAAGCGGTATATGCTCCTTTTTTGGGTATTCAATATTGATGGCTTGAATACTCTTACGTCATTGCGAGCGACTGTAGGCTTTATTGCATGGCTCGGTTTATCCGTCATTGCGAGGAAATTGCGTAGCAATTGATTAAGCAATCCAGTAAAAAAATGTTAATTTAACATTTTTATATTATTTTTTATGGATTGCCACGCAGTCTACGACTGCTCACAATGATGATTTGGAATCCACGCAATAATGCCACGTGGGAATGACATAAAACCAATATAGATTTAACAATAATGGATATAAAATATAATTTAGCTGCTGCTTACCGAATAATGGCGTATTTATCGCTGGATGATCATACCTATACGCATCTATCCGCAAGACCTAAAAATGCCAATTTTTACTATATTTATCCTTTTGGACTAAGGTTTGAAGAAGTAACTATGGAGAATCTTTTAAAAGTTAGTTTAGACGGAAAAATTTTAGAAGGGGAGGAATATCAATATAATAAAACTGGTTACTTTATTCATGGTAGTATTTACAAAGCACGCCCTGATATTTCTGCTATTTTTCATTATCATACTCCCGCAGCTATTGCGGTTTCTGCTTTAAAATACGGGCTTTTACCGATCAGCCAGTGGGCATTACATTTTTACGATAGAATATCATATCATGATTATAATTCTCTAGTGCTAGATGCTGACAAGCAAAGCACTAGACTTGTTAATGACCTTAAGCAAAACTACGTGATGTTACTTCGTAATCACGGTGCTATTACCTGCGGAAAAACTATTCATGAAGCTATGTTTTATACTTACCATTTAGAACAAGCTTGTAAAACACAATGTCTGCTAAATTCCACAAAAGAACAAGAACTTATAATCCCTTCCATAGAAATATGTAAGCAAACGGTAAAAGACTTATTATCGTTTGAAGAAGATTTAGGCAAACGCGACTGGGAAGCTTGGCTGCGACTTGTGAAGATGTGATCACAACACCACAACCCCAACGGCTTTACTTGCTTGTTTTAAGGATTTATCAAGTGTTGCTATTGGTAACCCACAGCGTAATGCTAGCTCTAAATAGCTCTAGCATCATAAAGTATTAATCCATATTGTACGGCTAAATCCATTGTCTCAAACCATATATGTTCCAGTGTTATTTGATCAATTTTGATGTAAATATCCTTTAAAGTATAAATTGCTTGATGGCGTTGATTTGGAGTAAGGTTTTGCACGCTCTGCACATAGTAATACACTTCCAATCTCAAGTCTCCAAATAGAAGGGACGATTACTCCTTCTTTTACCGTTTTATCTAATATTCCTAAATTTGCTACTTCATCAGGCATAAGCCAGGATAAAGCTACTGAAGAATCTAAAACAAAAGAGACCATCTTCTTTACTTCTTACCCTCATTCCTGTAATTTAGCCATACTTCTAGATCCGATGGTTGTAAATTAATTTCTTTTGCAAGTTTCCGAAGTCTGAGAGCTGCTATATTTGCAATCTCTACATTATTATGAGAATTAATAGGAACAATTTTTGCAGCAGCTTTTCCTCTTTTAGTAATTAAAATTTCTTCACCTTTACTAGCTCAGTCTAACAATTTAGAAAAATGGGTTTTAGCATCAAAGGCTGTAATTGTGTTTTTCATATAATTAACTAGTCAGTTATAACATATTTTAAATTCAAATGTCAAAAACTTTAATGCCTACAACTGCTACTGTGAATATGTGGAGGATGGAGTTTTATATGCTTTAGCATCTTTTTAAGGAGTGTATCATGCTTAAGTTTTGATAAATGATCTAAGAAAGTTTTGCCGTTTAAGTAATCTATTTCATGTTGAATCACGGTTGCTAGAAAGCCTTCTGCTTCTAGTTCTTGTTTATTACCGTTATAATCAAGATACTTTACCGTGATTGCTTTTGATCGTGTAATAGATGCTTCAATGCCTGGAAACGATAAAGAACGCTCAATAAAAGTTTGTTTTTCTTCCGAAAAATAAGTTATTTCCGGATTAATAAAAACTATAGGCGATGATTTATTATTTTCATGTAGGTCAACTACTGCTATACGCTTTAATATTCCTACCATATTAGCACCTAGCCCCACTGCCCTTTCTATATGTAAAGTCTGAAGCATTTTATCGACAATAGTATGAATATTATCATCAACAATGTCTATATATTCTGCTTGTTTTTTAAAAATATCGTTAGGTGCATAAACTATTTGATAGTAAGGTTTCTCTTGATTCATTAATATACTCCGGATAAATGAAGAGTTATTTTGGCATTGCTAAATAAAGATAGATATCGTCATTGCGAGCGGGCATTGTTGCGTGGATCGAAAAACGCACTGGGTGTCATACCGTGGCTTGACCACGGTATCCAGAAAACAACTTAAAATACTAATAATTTTAGTATTTTAAACTGGATCTCGCGATCAAGTTATGGGATGACAGGGATGGAATTGATCCATGCAATAACGCCTCCTCGCAATGACGTAGCTTTTTCAAACCATCAATATTTATTTAGCAATGCCATTATTTAATTACGATAGCTGATAATATATTCTGATTATAAGGTTCTTGCAAATGATATGAGCGTCTTTTGCTTGGATATTTTAACGGATTTGTGTAAGTATCTTCACCAATATTTTTTATATCTTTAACGCCTGCTTCTTTAAGTTTTAACTCTACAAAAGCCGGTAAATCAAACATATAATGATTTTCTTTTATCGAGTTTATAAAAAACTGTTTATTGTTAATATCCTTACTTAAGAAAGCTTTATAATATTCATCATCAACTTCATATGAACTTTGAGCTATAGCAGGACCTATCACTGCTATTAAATTCTTTGCTCCTTTTTCTGTCATATTAGTAACTATATTACTAATAATATTATTTATACTTCCTTTCCAACCTGCATGTGCCGCTCCGATTATTTTACCGTCGCCGCTTGCAAGTAGTACCGGTACACAATCTGCCGATTGTACCGCTAATACTAAATTTTTCTTAGTTGTAATGCTTCCATCTGCCTCAGGTACGGCAATTATGGACTCATCAGCATTAACAATTTGATTGCCATGTACTTGGTTTAAAATTAAAATATCTTGTGCTTTAAAATAAGTAGTAATAGATTTTTTGTTTTCAACTATTTCTGTTTCATTTATAGAGTTATTTTTTTTTATATATCTATGACTAGAATTATTGAATGTTTTATCAAAAATTTTATAATAAACTGATCCGTTTATTAATCCTTCCATGAAAATACCCTATATTAATTATAATAGTTTTATTAATACTTTATCCGGTCGTTTACAAAAAAATAAACAGCTGGAAAAAATAATAGCACAATTTCATCAAGACTATAACCTAATCCCTATTATCGGCGTAGAAATAGAGTTTTATTTAAGTCACAATATTGATATAGCTAAATTTGAAATACTTTCAAGAAAATACTTAGCTAGATTTAAAATTTCTAAAATAAAAAAAGAAAAAGGCAATAACCAATTTGAAATAGATCTCCCTCCTTCTGTAAACTTAATACAATATATAAAAAATATATTAGAGGTTAAAACTATTTTAAAAAAAATGGCACAGCAGTTAAACGGTTATATAGATTTTTCTCCTAAGCCGTTTTTGGATGATTATGGTAATAGTATGCATTTTCATATTAATTTTAATTCTGAGTTCAATGATTATTATATAATTTTAGCAGCACAAGGGCTATGTCACTATATGTTAGACACCCTACTCGCTTTTATGCCGACTACTCTAGATTATTCACGGATAAATAAAAAATTTATGGCTCCTACGCATATATCGTACGGTGGAAATAATAGAAGCGTAGCCGTACGAATTCCAAATTCTTTTCCCAAACGTTTAGAACATCGCTTATCTTCCCCTGAAACCGATCCGTATATAGCAATTTTTACTATTTTAAAATCAATATTATTGGCTTTAAAATCTCCAAGTTCGCTCCAAAAAATAGAAAAAATTTACGGGAACGCTTTCGATCTACAATATAATTTAATTCCATTACCTACATCATCTCAGGATAGCTTTATGTTATTTAAACCGGAGTTTTTTAAATAATTTGTATTTTGTTCACAAAACCTAAAAACTAAAAAATAATTGTTTTCTTACAACTAAAATAAAGATTGATATAAAGTTTTAAATATAAAACTGCCGAAATTATTTCAATTAATTATTTTATTTTTGTAAAACTAAATACTTATGAAGTGCTTTAAGCCGCACTTCACTCTATATTTTCATAATTTTTCATTAGATAATTAAATTCCGCACCATAGATAAATATCATATTTATAATATAGAAGAATATTAATGTAACTATTATACTACCAAGAGAACCATACATTAGATTTAATTGATTATAGTAGACTATATAAGTTGAAAGCAAATAGCCGCTTATTATCCATAATATCACAGTTAATAAAGCCCCTGGAAATACATCAACAAAATTTAGTGTTACATTAGGTAATATATAATACAAAGACGAGGCACCTAAAAATAATAAAATTAAAATTAAAGAATATCTTATAAAATTTAAAATGATCTTATATTTTTCAATGGTCTCTAATATTATCGGAATTTTTGTAAATAATATTGGAATTACCACTAAAAGAAACATAGTAAAGATAATCAAGGCACTAATTATAAGAAACTGTATAATACTAAGTAATCTTCTTCTTATATAAGGGGGGGGAGATTTTATTTGATATACACGATTTAAAATAGTCCTTAAACATTCTACAAAAGAAGAAGCAGTCCAAATACTGCCTACTATGGCAAGATTCATTAAACTTTGAGGAGGAGCACTTAGTAATTCTCGTATTCTCTTTTCTATTGATTCCGTTGCTTGTTCCGGAAGACTCTCTAGAAAAATTTGTATAAAATTTTGACCAAGTTCTGAAGCTCCTAAAAAGCTTGTTAAAGCTAATAAGAATACTAGGAAAGGGAAAATAGATAAAAGTATCATAAATGACATATATCCCGAATGTTCAACGCCATCATCTTCTATTGTTCTAAATAAGGCTACGTAAAGACAATTAAAAATTTTTCTCATTATAAAAGCTAAGTTATTATTATTAATTTTATACTTAATCTTAAATAAGTTTGCTGTAAATAATTAATTTATAATTAAAATGAAACTATACTTTATCCTTGATTTGAAATATTAATATAGAAATGAAATTTTCCCTTGCATTAATTTTATATTTTTATAAATTGTAATTTATGCTTCAGTAAATAAGTTTTTAAAACATAAGATATTCATATTTTAACTTTAAAATAATTTTAAAGTTCTTATGGTATTTTTATTTGATAAGAAATAATTTTGCACGATTCTTTAATAATTATTTACCAAATGATTACAAAAAACTTAAAAAATGTTATTTTATAGTTGCTTATAATATTAATTTATGGTATTATTTCTACTTATAATTGGATATGGTATAAAATTATGGATAACCACATGTTTTATAATAATATAGGATAATATCATTTTTGTTCAAAGAAAATTTTTAAATATAGATATAATTAGTAACCAAGGAGAAGATAATGGGTAGAAAAAACGATATTATACAAAAAATCGATAGTTTTATCGGCAAGAAAATTTATTCTTTAAGACTCGCTAAGGGGTTGTCTCGTCAACAACTTGCTGAAGTAATTGATGTTACTCATCAACAATTACAAAAATATGAAAAAGCAATTAATAGAATTTCTGTAGGAAGGCTAGTACTAATCGCAGAAGCTTTAGATAGGAATATTGATTATTTCTTTGAAGGTTTAGAAGAAGCTAATAAACCGCAGCCCGTACATACTCAACATCAACGTATGTGCATTGAAGTTTCAAGAAATTTTATGAAAATTAATAGCACGGAAGAACAACAAGCCGTTAATAATTTAGTAAAATGTCTAGCCGGAAAAGAAAAACTAAACACTAATGCATAAAGGCAAGCTGGCATCCTGATTATGTTTTGATATCATCTATGTCATTCCCGCGGAAGCGGGAATGTATCGCTTGTCCTATAATATACAGAATATAAATCTTGATCAGCGTTGTAGAGGGGAAGACTCTCTTTTAATAGGTGTTGATTTATTTAAATTTTCCAACTGAATGCTATCTCTTGCATTCATTAATGCTCCCATAATTTTTATATTATCTTTGATATTAACTCTATCTCTTTCTACTACCATTTTAGCTTTTTCAATATCCGGCTCATCTTTACTTATAGGTTTTAATTCAGACTGTCCTGATACTACCCTTACATCTTCCGTTTTAATACTAGGGTTTTCAACTGCTTCTGCTTGTTTTTGTTCTTGTTCTTGTAATAACTTATCTATAGTTTGTAAACGTACCTCTTTAGATAAAGTTTTATCATCAATTAAATTAGCTTTAATGAAACTTTGCTGTTCTTCAGTAGAAGATTTAGTACCAAATTCCTTTACCAGCTCATCTACTTTTTTTATTGATTCCTTTTTTTTTTCTTTAGCTATATCTAAAGGATCACGAAAAGTACTTTTTATTCTCTCGACATAACTAGAGATATCATTTAATATACTAGAAGTTTTTTTCGCCATTTGTTCTTCTGAATGAGCCTCTAAAACAGGATCAATAACATTTTTTAATGCATCAGTCATATCTTGGGATTTGTTATATATATCATGGTGAGGCTGAATTTCTTCTATATTTTGCCCTTGTAAATCTTTATTTAAATTTTGAGTTTCTCTATCTAAAGCTGCCTCACTCACTGTATCTTTAGCTTTTTTAAGTGCCTCTTTCTCAGAGCCATTAATATTACTATTATTAATCCCGCTAGAAACTGCCTTAGGCATTTCCTTAGTGATTTCAGGATCTGTTTTGCTTTCATAAACACCTTCTACTAACCCTTTAGTCATTAGCTCTCTATCAGGTAAATCAGTCTTACTTTCTGCAATACCTTTTTCCGCTGATGCCATAATAAGTGCTTTATCCGGTAAGGATAAAGAGGTGTCACTATGAGTAGCTATAGCCTTGCCTACGCCTTTAACAATCTCTGCTTTGTCTTTAGCTTCAAGCGAGCTTCCTGCAACTGTGTTAGTAATTCCTTCAATTATTTCACTTTTTACCTCTACTTTAGCCGGACTATCTAAAACATTAGCCGTAATGGCTTGTATGTTTGTTGTTTTTAATTCAGTATTACTTAGAGGATCAAATAAAATATCATTTACTTTTTTTATTGTATCTTTTTTAGTTTGTTCCGCCGTAATCTTATCTAAATTCTGTTGCATCAATTGTTGTTGTTCCGGGCTGAAAACTTGGGTTTCTACACCTTTCTTTAATACAGAACCTAATAATTTTTGTTTTTCCGCATTGCTTAATTCAGAGGCATTAACCTTATCATCTACTGCTATAAGCATTGTCCCTTTATCTTCAGTAGAAAGGTTACTTTTTATTACAGCATCCGTAATACCGTCAATTGCCGCAGCTCTACTTGCATCATCTTTAAGACTTAAACCGACATCTACTGCCTTTTCTAACATCTGCTGTTTTTGCTTTGGCTCAAGATTCTCTGAATTTAAAGCTATAGCTACTGTAGCTTCAAGCATTTTTGATTTTTCTAGGTCTGGAGTATTCTGATCATTTTTTATGGTTTCTAATATCGCATTTACTCCAGCTACTTTTGCGTCCGGTGTGAGGTCTTTATTATTGACCGTATTTTCAGCTAAAGCAATGATATTAGCCTGCTTTTCAGCAATATCACTTTTTTCATTATTAAGAATTGCTGTGGCTGCTTCTTTAATTAAATCAATTTGTTTATTGCCGTCAGTTTCTTTTGTTAAACCTGTATTTACATAATTTAATAAATCTTGCATGCTGCCTGATAAAGCTATAGCTGCATTAAGCACTGGATTTGGAATTCCTGAAGATTGAGCTTGTTGTGGTTGCGGCGGCTGTACTTGTGAAGTCTCAGGTTGCAGTGGCTGGTTGGCAGGGGTAATTGATGGCATTTGTGTAGCAGTAGGCGTTTCAATAGATGATTTTAATTCTTGATTTGGAGTTATTATTGGTTGTGGTGTTTCCTGAGATCGACCTTGCACCTTTGTTAAATCTTCAGCTATAGTTTGTGATAAATCAACACTTTGTCCTTTGTTTAACTCTACCTCTTTCATCATTTCTTTATATTTACCGCGTGTTACCGCAAGTGTATAAATTTCTCCTCCATGCTCAATATAAGCTACTGCATCATCTCCAGTTCCGGCAAATTTTAAAGGTTGAGGTGAGCTTATTTCTTTAAGTAATGGTTTACCGTTTGGTCCTTCTTCGTAGTGAGCGGTAAAATATACTGCTTTATCTTTGGAGGGCTTTGTGCCATCAGCTTTTAATGCTACCATCGATAAATGCATTGACCCATCGGCTTTATCAAGTTTTATAGGAAAATCTATTTCTCTATATGAGCTGACCTGAACCTGAGTACCGTCTTGTTTAGCTACAGTAAAAGGTTTAGTTTTAACAGTTATTTCATTTAAAGTACAAAGTTCATCACCTACATCATTTTTAACTACCGTGGCTCTAAGACCGCTTGCACTTATTTGGGGTTCCCACTGTACCGGCTTAAATCCACCTTGATACCCATTAGCGGCACTATATATTGAGAGAACATTTTTATAGCCGGCTATTTCTATTGATTCTAATTTCTTTTTAAGTTCAGGATTTTCTAAAGCCCTATCAATAAATTCTCTATTAGCCGGATTACCGAAAAAAGCACTTAATGTTTTATCTTTTTCTTTTTCCTCTTCTATTTCTTTTCTTTTTTGTTCAGCTAAATTACGGTCTGCAAGGACTGCCAGGTCTTTTAATATTTGTTCTATTAAATTATCTTTTTGTGGTTGTATAATTGTTTCTCTTACAGCCTTGGTTATTGGGTCTGATGTCTGACCGTCAGGGGAGATATTGCCTGATAAAACACTAATTGAAGGGGTAGATTGAGCAGAAGATGCAACCATAAAACCATCGTCAGCTGTCGCCGGTGTAGTTTGAGAAAAAAGTTCTTGTTCTTGTTTCGTTTGTTGCTGTTTTTCTTCTTCTGTAAATTCTCTATTTAAAGGATCAAATTCACTTGTATCTGGGTTACCGTCTTTACTCATAAAACCTCTAATTTAACCAAAAATTAATTAGCACAAACCGAATGTCATACCGCGACTTGATCGCGGTATCTCAGGAAATAGTCTGCGATAAGAGATCCCGTGGTCAAGCCACGGGATGATACATTATTTGTAGTTTGTGTTATACTGTTAAAGATAGTATATAGAGATTTTAGTAATATCAAGAAAAAACTGATATTATTATTGAGAAAATTTAATAGAATTTTTATATTCTTTATTGAGTTCTTTAGTTACCCAAAGCCAAGTTAAGCAAGTAATTATAAATATAATCATTAAACAGATAGAAATAGATTGATAACTAGCGGAAGGTAATATTATAAATACCAATGATTGTAAAAACGCACTACCGGATTTACCGAGTTTTGTACCTATCACGTCGGCAGTAGCTTTACCTTTTATTTTTATTTCCGGATCTAAAGGAACATAGGCCATTTCTTTTGTTGAATCAAATAAGGTATATTTGCTTGATTTACTAAGCACATTTTGAATAGCACCTATTGTTATAGCAATTAAAGCAGGATCGGTTAGAATAAAATTTGCTATTATTAAGCCGGCAAATCCTTCAAAATTATTAACGGCAAAAAATAATATTCCGGTAGTAAAAACTATTAAAGGTGTGATAACAGCTGCCGTAAACCAGCCAAGTCTTCTAACTATATTTGAGCCAAGTACTACAAATAAAATAGTAAATACTCCGGTATAGCTCAAATAACTTCCTATAAAAGCTGCATATTCGGTTGGAGTTTTATAAATTTTAGTAGCTGCTGCTTTCCAAGGACCTTCTACTAAATTAATGGCAATGCCATAGCAGATAAGCAAAGTTGCAATTAATCTAATATGTCTTGACGATAGAATCATTTGAAAACTTTCGGCAATAGTCATAGATTTTTTCTTTGCTTTAAACCTGAGTAATGCCATATGCTCTTTATCTAGTACTTTATGATTAAGCAACCAAAAAGTTTTAATAGCTATTATGCCTAAAATTAATACTATAGTTAGTATAATTTGTATAGAAAGCATATGAAAAGACGATTGCAATGCAAATTTATTAGTTATGTAATCATTAATATTACTTAGATTTTCTAAAAACTGCCCTGCTAAATAAATACCTGTTTGACTAAGTAAACCGAATAATGGATAAAATCTTTTAGATTCTTCCACTGTAGTAATGTTATTAACAAACTGCCAAAAAAGTAATGCGAAAACTACGTTTGGCCATAATTCGGCTATTATATAAAATAGCGAAAAACTCCATTTTGATAAAAGCAATATAAACCATTTTAAATTAGGTAAACTTGCCGTTAAATTTTGAACGGTTACAGGGCTTAAATGCAGTATTTCATGATTTGGAAAAATAACGTAAGCAAAAAGGGCAAAGAATGTTAAGAATATTGATATAATAAGATAAAATATATTTTCTGCTTTCATCCTATTAACAAGCTTTACATATATAGCAGTCATTAAGAAAGCTGACGGCATCACTCCCCAAAACTTCAAAAACGAGATAGTCTCGGCACCGATCATAGTAGTAACAATACTATCTTTTAAAGCTCTGATTAAATTTTGGATAAATAAAATATAGAACATTAATAAAGTGATGAATAAAAATTTAGAAACTTCATGGCGTTTTATAGGCCAGATATAATCGGTAAGTTTGGAAAGACGGCTATTGATTTTAGAGGAAGAATTTTCTATATTACTGGGGTTAATCGTCATTATTTGGTCTAACCTATATCTTGCTATTGGCTAGAATTATATATTAAAGATTTTCTAAATTTAAGTCAAGTTACAATCAAATTAAAATGAGTAATTATTGGTTAAATATTTATAAACCAAGAGGTATAAGTTCTGCTAAACTTGTTAGTATAGTAAAAAAAATACTCGGTAAAACCAAGATAGGGCATGCCGGTACTTTAGACGTTGAAGCGGAAGGAGTATTGCCCCTTGCCATAGGCGAAGCTACAAAGCTGATACAGCTACTAATTGATGCTAGAAAAGCCTATATTTTTACCATAAAATTCGGAACACAAACAGATAGCGGCGATTATGCCGGTAAAGTAATAGCAACGAAAGATTATATCCCTTCTCAAGAAGAGGCTTATGCCGTATGTTCTAAATTTATCGGTAACGTAACACAAATACCGCCGGCTTTTTCAGCTCTTAAAGTTAACGGTGTAAGAGCTTATAAATTGGCAAGAGAGGGGAAAGAAGTAGAATTAAAGCCACGAAATATAACTATTTATGATCTAAAATGTTTAAATTTTGGTGAGAAAAATGCTACCGCTATATACTATACGGAATGCTCAAAAGGTACTTATATAAGGACTTTAGCAGAAGATTTGGCATTGTCCTTGCAAAGTTTAGGATTTGTGATAGAATTACGCCGTACTCAGGTTGGAATATTGAAAGAAGAAAATGCTATCCGAATTAAATCGCCTGACGAAATTACCAAAAATTCCCTAGAGGAAAAAAGCATAAAGATAGAAGCAATACTGGACGACATCCTGGTTCTTGATGCAACTGACAGCCAAGCACAGCAAATTAAATACGGACAGAAATGTTTATTTAATTATGAAAAAGACGTTAATCTTTTATGGGTTCGCTATAAAGGCGTTTTGCTTGCAATAGGTAGCTTAAATAAGAGTTGCTTTAATTCTTTACGAGTATTTAATTTAACACCATAGAAATCTATCAAATAAGGAGAAATTATCGATGTCGATTACACAAGAACGTAAACAACAATTAATTAAAGAATATGCTATAACAGAAAATGATACAGGTTCAAGTGCAGTGCAATGTGCTATCTTAACTGAAAGAATCAATAATTTAACCGAGCATTTTAAATTTAACCATAAAGATCATACTTCAAGACGTGGATTATTAATTTTAGTCGGGCGTCGCCGCAGATTACTTAACTATATTAAAAAGAATAATATTAGTGAATATCTAGAGTTAATCAGTAAGCTAGGAATTAGAAAGATTAAGTAATTAAATAATCGTCATTGCGAAGAAATTGCATAGCAATTTACGAAGCAACCTCAGGAGTTTGTTATTATTTCATGAGATTGCCACGCAGCCTACGGCTGCTTGCAATGACGAAATGTAATATAAATTATGAAATGAGATAAATAGATGTTTAACGAAATAACTAAGAGTATTACATGGAACGGAAAAGTTCTTGAGCTTAGTACAGGTAGAATAGCACGACAGGCTGACGGGGCAGTTATGGTAAAAATGGGTAATTCCGTTTTATTATGTACGGCAGTAGTAGCTAACAAAGCAAAAGAGGGTATAGGTTTTTTTCCTTTAACAATTAATTACAGAGAAATGGCATATGCTGCCGGTAAGATACCCGGAGGATTTTTTAAACGTGAGGGAAAAGCATCAGATAGAGAAGTTTTAGTATCTCGTTTAATAGATAGACCAATTAGACCGTTATTTCATCCGGCTTTTGTGAATGAAACGCATGTAATTTGCAGTGTTCTTTCATATGATCCTGAAACTCCGGTAGATGTACTTGCAATTATCGGTGCATCGGCTGCACTTAGCCTATCCCCTGCTCCTTATCTAGAAATAGTTGCTGCAAGTAAAGTCGGTTTAATCAACGGTGAATTTGTTTTAAATCCGACACTTGAATTATTAAAAACAAGTCAGCTTGATTTAGTAGTTGCAGGAACATCAGATTCAGTAATGATGGTTGAATCGGAAGCTCATTTCCTCTCTGAAGAACAAATGTTAGAAGCTGTAAAATTTGGATTTGAGAGCTTCCAGCCGGTAGTAAAGATAATTAAAGAACTAGCAGAAGAAGTTAAAAAAACAAAGCTTGAAATGCAAGATTTATATCCCGCCTCATTAAAGAAAGAAATTGAGAAGTTATTTATAAAAGAAATTGAACAAGCTTTTGCGATTAAATCTAAACAAGAACGTAGCACTAATTTAGATTTAATACCTGAAAAAGTTCTTACACATTTTATAAGCGACATAGAAAATAAAAAATATAATAATTATCAAATCGAATCGGCTTTAAAATCTATTGAATCAGATATAGTACGTAACGAGATTTTAGAAAAAAATAGACGTATCGATGGAAGAAGTACTACGGATATAAGACAAATTGCTTGTGAAATAGGTTTATTACCTTCCGCACACGGTTCAGCTTTATTTACTAGAGGCGAAACGCAAAGCTTAGTTAGCACTACATTTGGTACTAGTTTAGATGAGCAGATAGTTGACAGTTTAGAGGGTGAGTATAAAGAGCGTTTTATGCTTAATTATATCTTCCCGCCCTACTCTGTAAATGAAGCAATGCCGATGAAAGCACCTAGTCGTCGTGAAGTCGGACACGGTAAACTCGCATGGCGTGCTATTAATCCAATATTACCTAATAAAGTACAATTTCCTTATTCTATTAGAGTAGTTGCCGAAACTACGGAGTCTAACGGTTCTTCTTCAATGGCAACTGTTTGCGGTAGTTCTCTTGCTTTAATGTATGCCGGCGTACCGATAAAAGCACCGGTTGCGGGTATTGCTATGGGACTTGTTAAGGAAGGCAAAAAATTTGCGGTATTATCCGATATTCTTGGAGATGAGGATTATTTCGGTGATATGGACTTTAAGGTTGCAGGAACTAGCGAAGGGATTACTGCATTACAAATGGATATCAAAATATCCGGAGTAGATTTTAAAATAATGAAAGTAGCTTTAGAGCAAGCACGACTCGGTCGTTTGCATATACTTGAGCAAATGAATAATGTTATCAGTAAACCAAATAGCGAACTAAGTAAGAATGCTCCTTCTACTACTACTATAAAAATAGATAAGGATAAAATTAGAGATATTATAGGACCGGGCGGTAAAGTAATAAAGGAAATTTGTGAAACTAGCGGTGCTAAAATAGATATAAGCGATGACGGCAGCGTTTCTGTTTATGCTTCAGATAGAGATAAGCTAAAAGTCGCCTTAGATAAAATTAAAGCTATTGCTGTTGAACCTGAAATCGGTGAAATATTTAACGGCACGGTAATGAAAGTCTTAGATTCCGGTGCTTTTATTAATTATTTAGGTAGTAAAGACGGCTTTGTTCATATTAGTGAAATTTCAGAAGAAAGAATAGAAACGGTTAGCAGTGTTTTGAAACAAGGCGATATAGTAAAAGTTAAGCTAATAGGTTTTGATAATAAATGCAAAGCAAAATTAACTATTAAAAATGCCGATAAAGATAAATCTTCAAATAATCCAAAGCCAAAAAATAATGTTAATAATGCTAAGGAAAATTCAGAACCTGAGCGACGTGATTCTAGTAAAAAACGAGCTTGGAATGAAGATAATAATGCTGAAACTGCTGAAGTAATTACAGAACGTAAGTATTTTACATAGAACGTCATTGCGAGGAGATATTGTTGCGTGGATCAATTCTACCGCTGTCATCCCGCGACTTGATCGCGGGATCCAGTTTAAAATACTAAAATTATTAGTACTTTAGATTATTTTTTGGATACCGTGGTCAAGCCACGGTATAACACCGAATGCGTTTTCCAATCCATGCAACAATGCCTATGCGGGAATGACATTGAGCGGGTTTTCCGAGCCATGTAACAACGTTTTCGTGTGCTCGCAGTGACGATTTTTTCACAAATGAGCATACATAATGACCAACACAAATAATTACCGCATCATCGCAAAGAGAGTTATTTCTAGTGAAGCAAGTGCTTTAGAAAAATTATCCGAAAATATCCCTGAAGACTTTAACAGAATTATAGAATTTTTATTATCTTTTAAAGGACGGGTAATTTTAACGGGTATAGGTAAAAGCGGTTATATTGCAAGAAAAATAGCTGCTAGCTTTTCTTCAACCGGTATGCCTGCTTTTTATTTACATCCGGCAGAAGCAAGTCACGGCGATTTAGGTATGGTGACGAGAAATGATCTAGTAATTATGCTATCTAATTCCGGTGAAACTAAAGAGCTATTTAATATAATTGAATATTGCAAGAACTCTTCCATAAAAATTGCTGTAATGACAATGAATAAAAATTCCACTTTAGCTAAAAGAAGCGATTTTTTATTAATAGTACCTGAATACCCGGAAGCTTCTATAATTGGAGCTCCTACTATATCATCTTTAATAATGTTATCACTCGGTGATGCTTTAATGACTGTTATACATGAAAAACGAGGCTTTACTAAAGATGATTTTAAAATTTATCATCCGGGAGGTACAATCGGTGCTAATTTAACAAAAATTAAAAACCTAATGCGTAGCGGTGATGAAATACCTTTAGTATATGAAGATACTTCCTTTGCTGAAACTATAATTGTTATGAATAAAAAACGTTTAGGTTGTACACTTGTCACGGATAAAAACCAAAATTTGGTAGGAATTATAACCGACGGGGATTTACGTCGTCATATTAACGACCAAATTCACTTAAAAACAGCATCAAGCATTATGACCAAAAACCCTATTCATATCTCATCGGACATATTTGCAAAAGAGGCTTTAAATTTAATGAAAACCAAGAATATCACTAATATACCGATTGTTGATGATAATGTTATTATAGGCATTATTCATATTCATGATTTACTACGCATAGGAGTTAGCTAAAATCTATGTCCTCTTCTTATAAACGGCGAAAAAAAATTTGGAAATCTATATATCTTTTAATAATAATTGGAATTTTGTATATAGGATATATATTAATTAAAAGCGGTTATATTAATGAAGAACATGATATTAACGTTACAAAAAAAAGTTTAAAAGATAATAAAAATTTTGATTTAAAATATAATATTATATTGAAAGATTTAATTTTTGAAGGAGTAAATAAAAATTTAAATGCATATAAGATTAAAACTGAGCGAGCTATAAAAGAGTCGGATAATAAATATAAACTAGATATAATAAATGCTATTTATAATGTAAATCAAGATCAAACTCTTATTATCAACGCGAAAGAAGGCTTTTTAGATGAAGAATCAAACATATTAGATTTAAAAAACGATGTAAAACTTTTTTTTGATGAGATCATATTTAACACTAACGATGCAAGGATTGATTTAGTAAATAAGAATATAACCGGTCATTCCCCTGCTAAGTTACTTTACAAAAACTCTTCAATTACTTCGGATAGTTTTAATACGAAGGATGAAAATAATATTATAATTTTTAAAGGCAATGTCTCTACAATCATCGATTTATCGGATTATTAAACTTGTTTTACTTCTTATAATTAGTACCGTAATATATGCTAATGATAAAAATATTTCAAATTTACATATAACATCTGATACTTTAATTATTGATAGAACCAAACAAAAGGCAGAATATCTTGGAAATGTTATTGTTTACTTCGATAATGCGATCCTTAGAACGAAAGAATTATACATTTTTTACAAAACAATAGATGAAAAGCAAACTATTGATCATATAGTTGTCCCTACTAAATTGACTGTAGAAAGAAAAATAAATAATGAATTATTACTTGCAGATAGTGCTAAATATTTTTTCGATAATAAACAACTTATTCTATTTGGTAATGTAATATTACAGCGTGACGATAATGTTTTAAAAACTAATAAACTAATCTATTATGTAGATATTGTTGATAAATAACATTTTTTATCGTTGGTACGTCATTGCGAGCGACTGCAAGGAGCGTGGCAATCCAAAAAATAATTAAAAAAATGCTAAAGATTAGTATTTTTAAACTGGATTGCTTCGTCAATTACTTATGTAATTTTCCTGCAATGACGTTGAAAATTAATCCACGCAACAAAATCTTAACAAATAAAAAAGATGGACAGCTTACAAGTTAAAAATATATCAAAATCCTACAAAAAAAGGAATATATTAACTGATATATCTCTTAATATAAAACAAGGGGAAATAGTCGGTTTATTCGGTCCGAACGGAGCTGGTAAAACAACTTGCTTTAATATTATTATCGGTTTAATGAAACCGGACTCAGGGCAATTACTTTTAAATGATATAAATATTACCAACTTGCCTATTTATTTACGAGCAAGGCTTGGAATCGGCTATCTTCTTCAAGAACCTTCAATATTTCGTGGGTTATCGGTTGAGGATAATATTAAAGCTGTAGTTGAGATATCTGAAAATGATAAAGAAGTAATTGAACAAAAAACCCATAATTTGTTAGAGAAGTTTTCAATAGTGCATTTAAAATATCTTTCTGCCTCTAGTTTATCAGGCGGTGAAAGACGTAGGCTTGAGATCGCACGTTCACTTGCAATAGAGCCTAAATTTATCATGCTTGATGAACCGCTTGCCGGTATTGATCCGCTTGCTATTTCCGATATCAAAAATCTAATTACTTATTTACGTAAGTTCAATATAGGTATATTAATTACCGACCATAACGTACGTGATACTCTAGATATAGTCGACCATGCTTATGTTATTTTTGAAGGTAAAGTATTATTAGAAGGAAGTGCTAAGGAAATAGCAAACAGCAAGAAAGTTAAAGAAGTGTATTTAGGTGAGAGCTTTAATTTCTAGATTCCAATGTCATTCCTGTATGGCATTGTTGCGTAGATACTGAGTCGTCATTGCGAGCAGCCATAGGCTGCGTGGCAATCCAAAAAAAATAATAAAAAAATTCTGTAAGTCAGAATTTTTTACTGGATTGCTTTGTCAAAACTTACAGTTTTTCCTCGCAATGATGAAAAAACCGGTCTACGCAACACAATACCTCTTCATAATGACAATATATTAATATTTACAATATGCAAATTAACAAAGAAATTTTTAGGGCTTATGATATAAGAGGCAATAGCCTTAAGAATTTAACAGAAGAAGTAGCTTATAAAATCGGCTTTTGTTTTGCCGGGATGACTATAACGAAAGATAACGATAAAATCTGTATCGGTTTAGACAGTCGCCTTAGCTCCCCTACCCTTTGTAAAGCTTTAGAACTAGGATTAACTGATGCAGGAGCTAAAATCATAAATATTGGCATAGTTCCAACGCCGGTTTTATATTTTGCCGATAAAGAATTTATGCCTGCCGGTAGTATTATGGTCACGGGATCACACAATCCTCGTGATGATAACGGCTTTAAAATACTACAAAATGGTAAATCTTTTTTCGGTCCTCAAATCCAGGATTTACTAGCAAAGATTAATGCCATACCGTGGCTTGACCACGGTATCCAAAAAAAAAATAAACAAGACTGGATCCCGCGGTCAAGCCGCGGGATGACAATAATACCTAGCGGGAATGACATAGAGTATAGACATAATATAGAGCATAAATACCTAAAGCGTATTTTAGACGGAATAAGTATTAGCCCCAAATTAAAAGTAACTTGGGATTGCGGTAATGGAGCAACAGGCAATATTATTGAAGAATTAAAAAGCAGTTTAACTAATGAAAACATAATCATAAATAGTAAAATTGACGGGAATTTTCCAAGCCATCATCCTGATCCTACGAATCCTGCTAACTTACAAGAGCTAATTAAATTAGTTAAAGAACAAAATTGTGATCTTGGTATAGCTTTCGACGGTGACGGTGATCGCTTAGGCATTGTAAGCTCAAGCGGGAAGATATTATTTGGTGATCAAATTTTATGTATATTTGCTGAGGATATTTTAAAGGAAAACCCGAATGCTACTATAATAGTCGATGTAAAAGCCAGCCAATTTATAATTGATAGAATTAAGTCATTTGGCGGAAATCCTATAATATGGCGAACAGGTCATCCATTTATTAAAAGCAAAATGCTTGAGACAAAAGCTTTACTTGCCGGTGAAATGAGCGGACATATATTCTTTGCCGATAAATATTTTGGCTTCGATGATGCAATCTATGCAGCTCTTAGATTTTTAGATTTACTTAGCAGCTCAAGTAAAACTCTAGATGAGATAATAGAAGATTTACCGAAAAGCTATAGTACACCGGAAATTAAAATATTTGTTTCTTCAGAGTTAAAATTACAAATTATTAAAGAGATTAAAGAAAAATTATTAGAAGAGAAAATAGAGTTTAATGATATAGACGGTGTACGGGTAAATACTGAACATGGATGGTGGTTGCTGCGTAGCTCTAATACCGAATCTATTATAGTTGCAAGGGCTGAATCAGCTAGTAAGAATGGTCTAGAGGAAATAATAACTATAATTAATAAATATCTTGAAAAATATGTTATTAATTAATTATTAAAAAATTAGTTTATCTATTGAGTTTTTAAATATTATTTTATATATTCTTTTCACATTAAATTAATATAAGGAAAAATAATATGTTAAAAGTCCCATCAGACCTAATCGATACATTACCTGTTGATACTAAATTAGTTACAATAATGGCAACAGATGCAAATACATTAAATACTATCGTCATCAATAAGACAGCCCAATTAGTAATAAAAAAGGAAGACCTTGAGCCTACTAATAATCCTTTTGTTTTTTAAACTTAACAGTGATGTAGCAGCATCTCACGGTATAAATAGTTTAGTTCTTGACTACAGTGACACAGGCTTATTTAGTGGTCCAGCTATTATTTATGACGACAAACTAGGCGTAATAACATTTAGTGGACCGGTAGATAATACTGTTAACTACAAAGTTGATAGTACTGAAACTTTAGGAAATACTAATACTGATGAAATCGTTTAATTGTACGATGTCATTACTGCGAAAGTAGGAACGCATTGTTGCATGGATACCCAGCCCGTCATTGCGAGCGGTCGAAGACCGCGTGGCAATCCAGAAAAATAATAAAAAATTCTGTAAATTAGAATTTTTAACTGGATTGCTTCGTCGAATTACTGAATAATTCTTCTCGCAATGACGGAAAAACCGGTCCACGCAACAATGCCATGCGGGAATAACATAGAACAAAAAACTGTCCGGTACTATAGAATGACATACTGAATGTTCGTACAACATAAGGTCAAGCCATGGTATGACACCGAATACATGAAATAGTTTAAATAAGTGATAAAGAAAGAAATAATTATATTATGCGGTCCAACTGCTAGTGGGAAGTCTTATTTAGGGCATGCACTGGCTAAAATATATAATGGGGAAATAGTAAACATCGACTCAATGCAGGTTTATAAGGAAATTCCTATTATTACCGCTTCTCCGCCTCAAATTTATAACACAAAAATACAGCTAAATTCAGAAAGCTTCAGACAAGATGAATTTAAAGGCGAACCTGCACAGCATATAAAAATACGTGAGCACAGGCGAATCCTGCAAAATTCACTTGTATCAAGTTTTCTGAATGACGCTGTACCTTATCACTTATATAATTTTTTATCTATTACGGAAGATTTTTCGGTAGTAAAATATCTAAAACTTGCTACAAAAAAAATAAAAGAAATAACCGGCAGGGGTAAACTACCTATATTAATAGGTGGAACGGGTTTATATATCAATTCTTTAGTTTTTGGCTATAATAATATTCCTGATATATCAGAAGATTTACGAGAACAAGTAAGAAACTTACATGCTAAAATAGGCAATATAGAATTATGGAGTAAATTAGAGCAGCTTGACCCGCTTGCTGCTTTTAAAATAAACCAAAATGATACTCAGCGTTTAATTAGAGCTTATGAAGTATTCATGCAAACCAGTAAATCTATTTTTTCCTTTCAAACTATGCCAAAAGAACAAATCTTATCTGATTTTAATTTCAAAATTATTTTCTTAAACCCTGAGCGAAAATTTTTATATAAAACATGTGATGAGCGTTTAGATATGATATTTAAAGAAGGGGCAATTGATGAAATAGCTTTAATAAAAAAGCAATTTGCTCCTAAAGATTATTCAAATTTAAAAGCAGTAGGGATAAAAGAAATTTTAGCTTATTTAGATGGCAATTTTACTTTAGATGAGGCTTTAAACGCTGCTATGATTAGGACCCGTAGGTATGCTAAAAGACAAGTTACTTGGTTTAAAAATCAGATACAAGATAAAATCACATTGGAATATGTTAACCAAGAAGAATTTACCCAAATATTAAGAAATTTTTTTACTAATTAATGCGTTTATCTATGTATTTCTTCTTTCTTTTTATTATTGGAAATAGGAGTAATGGAAAGTGCATTTGTCTTAGATCCTACAATATTAATCTTACTATTTAAATTTGAGACGATACTTTGTGCTTCTTTTAAAACATTTAATTTATTAATATTTTCAAACTCATTTTTAAAGTTATCTTTTAACTGTTCATTGAAGATTTCTTTTGGTAAATAAATTCCACCGGTAATAGTGCCTGCCCAAGTATATTTAGATTTAGAATTTAAAGTAGAGGCAATATTACTTGCTAACTTTTCTAGATTTTTCGGCTCTAAAAAATTATTTATATTATCGGGATTTTCTTTAGAATATTCAGAAACGATAGGTTTTAGCATCTGATTAATCATGTAAAAATCTTTACCTCTATTATCACCTTTATCAAAAAGTTTTTGTGATATTTGTTCACTTAAAATATTTGCCAATAAGTTACTCTTAATATCTTGTTTATTTGCAATATTTTCATATAAAGGGTTCAATATTTGTAATGGAGAATTTATATGATTTGTAATATGTTTATATTGGTTTGTTTTAGGAGTAGCTAGATTAGTAACCATATTCATAGGTAGTGAATTTAGTTTTTCTATAATATAGTCTTTAACCGTTTGATTTTCTTCATATAATATTTGTACTTGTTGCACAAATTCTTTTTTACTAAGTAAATTTCTTTTTCCTTCAGCTTGTATTTGTATAAATACTTTATCAATTGCCTTATCAATTAATTTTGCTTGTTGTTCTTTAATTAGTTCAGGTACTAAAGGAGGGATAGCTTTATCAAGATTGTAAGTATCAGTAAGTAGCATTAAATTATCAGGTAATTTAGCATCTGCTAAATTAGTATTTTTAAAATTACAATCTTTTAAAGAGGTTACTTTAGTTAAATCTGCATTTTTTAATGATACGCCTGAGAAGTCGATATTAGATAAATTACCTACTAATATAGCTCCCTCTAAGTTGAATTTTCCATTTTGTATTTTATTTAAATTATTTCTAAGAGTAATTTCATCTATAGTTTTATCTTTAAAATCTTGTGATGGACTAAATACGTCTTTTACTTTTTCAGTAGCATAGCTAAAACCTGCTTTGATAATATTCGGCAATTGCCCTTCAAAATAATTTGTTTTTTGAGCTAGATTATATATAGCACTAGCGGCCCCACGATAATTACTTTTTTCAACTTCCTCTATAACTTTAACTAATTCATCAGGATGGTTTAACATTGATGGAAGTACATTATATAATTCTTTCTTATCAAGGTTATTTATACCGGGTATGTCCACTAAAGTTTTATCTAAAATACTTGTAAATACTTCTCTATTATTGTTTAAATATTCTTTAATTTCAGGATTGTCTTTAGTTAAAGCTATTAACTCTTTTGCCATTCCCGTATAATCACCTTTAATAAAATCTCGAAAAACCGTTTTTAATGATTCAGGTTTATCAAGTAATATAGGCATTATGCTAGTTAGCTTTGTAACATCACTCGCTTCCAGACCATAATTTATAAGTTGTTGTTTTATAGTTTGGCTATTTTTTTCATCTTGTTCTAAAACTCCTGTAATTAAATTATCAAATAGACCTTCTTTACTTTGTTCTACTAATATATCTTTTAATTTAAATGAAGGATCATTAAGGGCAGAGATTATATTACCGGTTAAACTCATATAATCGCCTTTATTTAAGTCTGCAATAATCTCATGAGCAATTTCCGGTTTTGACATAACTTCGCCTACTATACTAAGCATTTGTTTATCAAAATTATATTCTTTTATTATGCTTTGTACGCTAGGAGTATTTTCAATAATACCTAAAGCAATATTTGGTAAGATTGTTTTATTATTAGCAAAAAAACTTTTTAATTTATCATCACCCGCTACCATTTCTAAGGATTGCTCAAGAGATATCATTACACCTTGATTTGGAGCATTAAGAGTATCAAAAATCTCTTTTGTCTCAGGAATTTTATTTAATAAAGTAGGAATAATATCTAAAATTTTAAGATCAATTTTGTAGCTTTCAAAATATTCTTTTAAGAAAGGTTTAGCTTGTTCTTTTGCTTCTGCTAAGAAACTTTCAATAATTATTTGTTTTTCAGGAGATAGTTTGTTAAATCTTTTTAGAGAATTAGTATTATTTATATTTTCAGCTAGTTCTTGTTTAAAATCAGGATATTCATTAAATATTTTTATAACTTTTGCATATATATCCTTACTTTGAGGTTTTTGTAATATATTATCAAAAGTTTTTATATAATCGCTTGGAAGTATTGCAGTTGCTCCGGTACGTATGTAATGCGTAATATCTTCGCTCTTTTCGTTAAAGAATTTTTTGAAGTTTTTATCGGTAACCAGCATATCCAAACTTCTAGAAGCCACTTTATTCCAGTCCGGTAGCTCTTGCTTTACTTCAACTGCAATTTCTTGAAGTTTTTTAAGTACTTTTTCATTTTTAAAACATTCTTTTAGTATTTCGAGTCCCTTTTGATCTAAAGCACTCTTATCTTGAAATTCCCTAAAGCCTGCTTTTGCTAAGATTTGACCTATTTTAGGCAAATCATCTGAATGTTTTTTTAAAAATTCCCATATTGGAGATTTTTCAAGAAGTGATTTTTGAAATTCCGGATCAAGATATATATTAGAGGATTTAGCAAGCTTAACAAGATTATAAGTATTTACAGGATTAGTTAAAACAAACCTTGCTCCGAGTAATATCGTTCTTAAGCTTATACTCTTTGAAGACGATAAGTCCTTAATTACACTCTTTAGTACTTTATTAGCTTTAGAAGAAGATAAAACGTTTCCTATAACTTTTTGATAGTTTTTATTATTTGTAACAGCCATAAAATTACTTGAAATTTTTAAATATTCTAAATCTATTTTAAAAAATTTTTAAAAATAAAGATTAGTATTTTTAATTTTTTTTATTCTTGTTATTAATATGTATAATTCGAAGTAAAATGAAGAGTAGTATACTTCGACACAACACGTTCAGCATCTGAGGTCTTACAAAGATATTGCTGCCAATTTTTCAAGTTCTATCTGAGTATATTATTTAGCCTCCACTTTTAGTATCCATCTCAGTGAATACTTCTTCCCATGAACCGGTAGTCGCTGCTTTTGAATATTCAGTTGCTCTATTTTCAAAAAAGTTCGTATGCTCAACTCCGTTTAGCATTTCATCAAGCCAAGGAAGCGGGTTATGATTTACCAAATATACATCTTTGAGTCCTAGCTGCATTAAACGACGGTCGGCAATATAACGAATATATTGTCTTACTTCATATGCCGTTAACCCCTCAATACCGCCGACTTCAAAAGCAAGTTCAATAAAGGCATCTTCAAAATGCACAATAGTCGTACAAGCTTCATAAATACGTTTACGTAAAGTTTCCGTCCAAACTTCAGGGTTTTCTCTTACAAAAGTCTTAAACAGAGTAATAATTGAGTTAGTATGAAGTGTTTCATCGCGCACTGACCAAGCAATAATCTGACCCATACCTTTCATTTTATTAAAACGAGGAAAATTAAGCATGATCGCAAAAGAAGCAAATAGCTGTAATCCTTCAGTAAAAGCTCCAAATACTGCTAGTGTAGTTGCTATATCTTCTTTGGTATCCACTCCGAATTGCTGCATATAATCATACTTGTCTTTCATTTCCTTATATTTAAGAAATGCTGAATATTCTACTTCCGGCATACCTACCGTATCAAGTAAATACGAATATGCTGCAATATGTACCGTTTCCATATTAGAAAATGCCGATAACATCATTAATACTTCAGTCGGTTTAAATACTTGTGAATAATGCTTCATATAGCAATTATTCACTTCAATATCTGCCTGTGTAAAAAAACGAAATATTTGCGTTAATAGATGTTTTTCCCCTGGAATTAAGTTATATTTCCAATCTTTAACATCGTCGGCAAGTGGTATTTCTTCCGGTAACCAATGAATTTTTTGTTGAGTGTGCCAAGCTTCATATGCCCATGGATATGAAAATGGTTTATAAATTGGACTTGCATCAAGTAGTGACATAATTTTTCTTTTATTTTTATTCTTTTAATTTTTCTATTTCTTCTTTTGAAAGCTTAGCATATTTAATTATTTTCTCTATCGGCTCATTATCCGCTAACATTTCTTTTGCTATTTCAATATTTTTTCTAGTTTTCCCAATTTCAATATCCTCAACTTTCCTATCAGCTTTTCCCTCATTATACTTACTTTTTTGATTTAACTCTTCCGTTTGAGCAGCAAGCATCGCTTTAATATAATTATCGTATTCTGCTTCACTCCAGTTAAATTGTTCAATAGTGTTATAGGCTGATAATACTATTTCATCTTTTATATATTTCGGGGGTTCTTTTGCTCTATCGAATTTAGCCATCATATATAACCAATCATCTTCTAAACTTTCTAACTCATCTGCTTCTTTGGTAAATTTGTCTAATTCAGCAAATACGTAAGACAAGCATTTAAGTTGATGCTTACCGTTGCTGACATTAATAGTTTGATGACAGCTAATACATTCTTTTTCCTCGGGTAATGCCTGAAATCCAGAAGTAATTACTACCATTACTACAGGAGCTAGATCAGCATATTCTTTTCCTCTTTTTAATTGCGAAGAAAACGCTATATAACCGTAAAATTGTACTCTTGCTAAAAAAGCATCGGCATAGCCGTTTTGCATCTCAACAATATAAATACTACCGGAGTTATCTCTAACTTTTACGTCTACTATACTCCTTTTATTCTGCCCTAAATCCGGTACTTGTTCGTTTGAAATATATTCAAGGCCGATAATCCTTAACTCTTCAGGTAACCTCATAATATTATTAAGAAAGCTTAGTAACCTTGTTTTATCCGTAAACAATTTTTTAAATGCTATATCATTTGTTGGGTCTAAATATCTTTGCACAGTTGTATTATACTTACTGACAAGCTAAGCATTCCTCATAGTTACCCGCTTCTGCTAGCTTGTCATTTTGTTTCTCTAAATCTTTAAAATCGGCTTTTAATACGTCATGCGAGACCTTATCAGCTCGCTGTATTGATGTCGATCTACAGTAATATAAACTTTTTACTCCTTTTTTCCAGGCTTTAAAATGAATATTATTTAAATATTTCTTACTAACATTACCCGGTAAAAAGATGTTTAAAGATTGTGCTTGCGTAATGTAAGGAGTACGATCGCTTGCCAGTTCAATTAGCCAATTCTGATCAATTTCGTAAGCGGTTTTGAAAACCTGTTTTTCTTCTTCGGATAAAAATGTTAAATGTTGCACTGAGCCTTCATGTGTTGCAATCGAAGACCAAACTTGATCATTATTAAATCCTGTCTCTTCTAATAACTTTTCTAAATGTTTGTTACGCACGTTAAAAGAACCGGTTAAAGTCTTTTGTACAAAGCTATTAGCGGCAAACGGCTCTATTCCAGGTGAGGCATTACCTGCTATTACCGAAATTGAAGCGGTAGGTGCTATTGCGGTTTTATTGCTAAATCGTTCATTACTTCCTGCATCTAAAGCATCAGGACATGCTCCTTTTTCTTTACCGATTTCTATTGAGGCTTTATCGGCTTCAGCAGATATATATTCAAATATTTTTTTATTCCAAACTTTTGCCATAACCGATTCTATCGGTACTTTTTTCATTTGCAAAAATGAGTGGAATCCCATTACGCCAAGTCCAACGCTTCGCTCACGCAAAGCCGAATATTTAGCTCTTGCCATAGTATCCGGTGCTTTATTAATAAAGTCTTCTAAAACATTATCAAGGAACAACATAATAGAATGGATAAATTCTTTATCATCTTTCCACTCTTCATAATACTCTAAATTTAAAGAAGAAAGGCAGCAAACAGCAGTTCTTGACTTTCCTAAATGATCAATTCCCGTCGGCAATGTAATTTCGCTACAAAGATTGGACATTTTAACTTGAAGCCCTAATTTTTTATGATGCTCAGGTATGGATTTATTAACACTATCGATAAATAATAAGTAAGGCTCACCCGTTTCTATTCTAGTAGTTAATAACTTAACCCATAAATCTCTTGCTCTAACTTTATTTACAACTTTTTTGGTAGCAGGACTAATAAGGTCAAAATCCGTATTGTTTTCAACGGCTTTCATAAATTCATCGGTAATAGCTATACCGTGATGAATATTGAGAGATTTTCTATTTATATCCCCCCCTGTTGGACGTCTTATATCGATAAACTCTTCAATTTCAGGGTGATTAATAGGTAAATATACAGCTGATGAACCTCGCCTAATGGAACCTTGCGAAATAGCAAGAGTCATAGAATCCATTACTTTAATAAACGGTATGATTCCCGAAGAGTGACCCTTATTATGAATTTCTTCGTTTATAGACCGAACATTACCCCAATAGCTACCAATCCCCCCTCCTCTCGAAGCCAGCCAAACATTTTCTGTCCATAAATTTACTATATCGTCTAAGCTATCATCGGTCTCATTCAAGAAGCATGAAATAGGAAGCCCCCTATCCGTTCCACCGTTACTTAAGATCGGTGTTGCCGGCATAAACCACATTTTACTCATATATTCATATAACTTCTGAGCATGCTGTTTATTTTCGGCATAATAACTAGAAACTCTTGCAAATAAATCTTGAAAATCCTCACCTTTCATAAGATATCGATCTCGCAGAATAGCTTTACCGAAAGGAGTAAGTAAATTGTTATGGTTGTTGTTTATAGTTATTTGAAATTTGTTTTTTTTAAGCGTGTTCATTATAGGTACTAATGGGGTTGTAGGCGTTATTTATAATGCTTATTTTGAAAAAATGACACCATATTCAGTGTATAGAATCTTCACCTAAGTAGACACGAGAATAATAATTTATTCAATATAAATATTTATTTTTTTTTAGATTTTTGACTTGACACAAATCATCCTTGATTACTATATAGAATAGTTTTTACAAATATTATGCTTTCTTAAGGCACAAGCAGTCTCTTACCCTGCGGAAGTAAGGCATCGTTGCGTGGATCCAGGTTGCATTCCCGCGTAGGCATCAGTTTAAGGATCGATATCATACTAGATAAAAGTGGATATCAAAACTATTTAAAAAGCTTTAAAGTACTGGATGCCTGCGGTCAGGTATTGTTGCATGGCTCGGAAAATAGCAAAAATGTCATACCGTGGCTCTAAGCCACGGTATCCAAAAAAACAACTTACAATACTAATAATTTTAGTATCTTAAGCTGGATCACGTGATCAAGTCACAGCGCAACAGAAGGAAAACCGATCCATGTAATAAGACCGTATCTACGCGGGAATAACGTTAAAGGCATTCTCCATCATTTGTATTAAGATCTATTGGTATAAAACCTCATCCTTATATTCAACAATAAACGATGAAACAAATTTACGTGGTGTGTCGGCTACTATTCAATCAACTTCTACAACATAATATCCTGGATCTCTGTCTGGAAAAGTTACTTCAATCGTTTTAGAAGGAGCTAATGTATGATCCCAGTAAGGGAATGTATCAGAAAGTTCACTATAAATTTCTTCTAAATCGTCGTGTTTCAGTCTATTTTCAAAGGTAAACTCTGCCTTTGTCATTTGCACTAATATAACCGCGAGTTTTATGTGACGCAGTATAATCCCATTCTATTGTAAGTTTTTTCTCACCCTCTAATGGTATAGCAAAGTTTATCCAGTTAAACGTTGGATCTTTTAATTCCGCTCTTATTTCTTCATTAGTAGCATTTTACCCAATCTGTATCATCTATACGCCCACCATTAAGAATATGCCCATCTAGTGGTAGCGGTTCCCCTGCGACATCATCCCCAAAACGCTCATCACTCCCTTTCCCTGTTTCAAATCCGTTAAGTTTCCACTCTTCATCTATTAGCTTCTTATCTACACAAACTTTTCCCATTGTGTAAAGAGGGAATATTATTCGACCATGTTTTGGAGCTGGTTGATTTTGTTGTTCTTCATTTTTCATAACTTCGACCTTTATTTAAGTTAAAAATATTAAGTAACTACAAAATAACTAAATATAGTTATAGTAATAACATTATTATAATTATTAATTATGTAATATAAAACTTAAATTGTTTTTGATATTATAATAAAAATACAACTTCATAATACCGGACAGCAATGTCCAGCACCCTGTAAATCAATCTATGCAAGCAATAAAGTTAGAACACAGATATCTAGGCTGAAGAATCTTGATTTCAAAGATTTTTTTATTATATAGCTATGGCTGGGTTACGGTTGCAGTAATAGTGTCTTGAAACGTACCAGCAGCGGCAAGAGGTTGTGACGGCAGGCGTGCATAGACCGTGTAGTTTCTTGTTACCGGTCCAAGCCCTAATAAATAGCTATCGGTAAATGTTACAGTACTACTAGTGTTCGAGTATTTGAGTAAAACCTGCATCTTTGTATAAATTATAATGCAGCTTACGTACCCCATTAATCATATTGCTTGGGTTATAAATATTAGCAGCACCTGTACTAAAAGTTACGGTATAGCTAACAAGCAGAGATAATAAGCCGCTGCACGTAACCATAGCATTAACAGAAGTGGTTCTAACGGAAGAAACAGCAAAACTACCAAAACTTACAGTTGGAACTGATATATTACATGTTGCAAGTAACGCCACAGCATTTCCTGATATAATAATATTGATTAATAATACTGCTAATTTTGTTTTTGGAGCAACTTTCAAAGAAATATCCTCAAACTCGGTATTAAGAGGTAGATTTTCATCGTCTAGTCTTATTTCAGAAGGAACATACGGTGTTATGTTAGGTACAAGCATTTTACCTTTATCATCAGTATAACCCGCTAATAGATTATTATTATAAACTCCGATATTTTTAAACTATTTACTTTAATCAAGGCAAGACCTCCGGTAATCGGTCTTGTCGCATAATAGCTTTTATCAACAGAAACAATTCCCTCTTTTATATTAAATCGTTATATTTAATATGAATTTATGATATTTTTCCCATAGAATTTGTTTTGGTTTTTTTATACATTGTATACTCAAATGAATGTTAATTCAGCCGGTAGAATGTGTTATCTTGCTATAATAAATTGAATATTTAAGTCTAGTTTTTGCCAAATTCTATCACAAGTAAGAATCGGGTAATTTTTAAGCATAGCAAGTGCAATGCATGCTCTATCTCCAAGCGATAAGCCGTAAGTCTTAGTTTTATGAATAACATTTGCACTAATTAATGCTTGCTCATGGCAAAAATCTATAATTTTGATATCTGATAATTTAATAAGAGTTTTTGCATCTTCTTCTGCTAAACCTTGTATTTCAATGCAATATTTATAAATCTCAGCAATATTCACGCTTGAAATTACTCCGTCTTTCATATATTTTTTAATCAATTGATATCCGTTTTCTTTTGCAAATAAAGCAATTAGTGCTGATGCATCCAATACTATTTTAGACATTCTTTTTACTTCTTGATTCTTCAATTAAATATTCCTGATGTTTTCGAGTAATAAAATCATCTACTACGGACTTTTTTTTATTAGTCTGATTTTTTGTAAAAATTTTGTGCATTTCGTCAATTGTATGTTCTGCATTAACAATTTTAATTTCGTTATCATCAATTTCTATAGTAATTTTTTCGCCTGGATGCATATTAAACTTTTCTCTAATTGATGACGGTATAAGCATTCTACCGTGTGCATCCATACTCGTTATTACTCTTTCCATATTCTACCTTATAATCATTATATTAATATTACCATTTCTTATAATATGTCATTTTTATGAAAATAACAATTGATTATTTAATAAAATCTTTTTTCAAATATAATTGACTATTTTATTTGACTATTATAATATAATAATACTTATTATTTTTTTAGAGTATAAAAATGGCTATTAGAATAGCAATCAGTCAATTTAAGTCTCATTGTCTTGAAATAATAGAAAAATTACAAACAGATAAGGAATCTATTATAATTACCAAAAGAGATAGGGAAGTAGCACAAATATTACCTATAAATACTAAAAAGACCTCAATATTCGGTATGCTAAAAAACAAAGCCGAGATAAAAGCGGATATATTAGATCCAATAGAAGAAAAATGGAATGCAGAACATTAATAATGGCTTAGTACTAGATACCCATGTTTTATTGTGGTCATTATTACAACCTGAAGAATTATCAGAACAAATAAAACACAAAATCAATTTAGTTCAAGAAAATTCGCAATTATTCCTAAGTTCTATTTCATTATGGGAAATAGCTATGCTTAACTTTAAAAAGCGTATTAATATTTATGAACCTATAAAGGACTTTCTAAACTCTATAACAAATATCAACGGATTATCTATTAAAGATATTTCTCCGGAGATTGCTGCTGAAAGCATTGCTCTTATGGATGGTTTTCATGGTGACCCAGCTGATAGAATTATTGTAGCAACAGCAAAATGTCTTGGAGCTACCATACTTACTAGAGATCAAAAAATTCTTAATTGGGCTAAGTTAGGACATATTAAATCAATATCTATTTAACAATAACAATTGATTATTTCCTCAATATCCAATAAAATCCTTTTTAAAATTTAAATATAAAAAATAATGTATAATACCGATATTGTAATAATAGGTGCCGGTCCGGTTGGATTATTTGCAGTTTTTCAGGCGGGAATGCTTGGCATGAAATGTCACGTTATTGATGCACAAGAAGTTGTCGGTGGTCAGTGTATTACCCTATATCCTGAAAAGCCTATTTACGATATACCGGCTTATCCTAAAATTGCAGCAGAAAAGCTAATAAAACAGTTAGAGCTTCAAGCAGCTCCTTTTAACCCTGTATATCACTTAAATCAGCAAGCTATAGAGCTAAATAAACAAGATGATTTTTTTGAAATTAAAACCTCAAAACACACTCTTATTAAAAGCAAAGTTATTATTATTGCAGCAGGAGCAGGTTCATTCGGTCCGAACAAACCGCCTCTTGCAAATATTGAAGATTTTGAAAGCAAGTCGGTTTTTTATTTCATCAATGATAAAAATAAATTTGCGGGTAAAAATATAGTTATAGCAGGCGGCGGTGATTCGGCCGTCGACTGGGCTATTTTTCTTTCGGAGATTGCAAATAAAATATATTTAGTACATAGGCGGGATAAATTTACGGCTGCCCCTGAAAGTGTAAGGCAATTAAGACATATTGCAGAAACCGGTAAAATCGAGCTAGTAATCGGTTATCAGTTAAATGCTTTAGAGGGCAATGATAGTGAACTTCAATCAGTTATAGTTAAAGATCTACAAAATAATACTCGCAAATTAGATGCCAATATATTACTACCGTTTTTTGGTTTAAAACAAGATCTAGGTAGCTTAGCAAATTGGGGGTTAAATGTTAAGCTTCACCATATTGAAGTAGACAATTCCTATTATCAAACTAACATAGAAGGTATTTACGCCATTGGCGATATTGCTCATTATGCCGGTAAACTTAAACTGATCCTTACCGGTTTTGCTGAAGCGGCAAGTAGCCTTCATCATGCTTATAGTAGAGTATTTGACGGCAAGGTTTTACATTTTGAGTATTCTACCACTAAATATGGGGAAAAGAAGTTAAGGTAAAAATCATAGTACTCTATGTCATTTCTGCGAAAGTATTGTTGCGTGGAACAAAAAAAGCACTCGGTGTCATACCGTGGCTTGACCATGGTATCCATAAAAACAATTAAAAATACTAACAATGTTAGTATTTTTAACTGGATCCCGCGATCAAGTCGCGGGATGACAACTGAAAAAGGATAAAAATATAGTGAATAATATAATTGACGGTAAAGCGTTAGCAAATGAGATACTAGCAGATTTAAAGCTAGAAATTCAAGAACTTAAAAGCCAAACCGATGCTTCACCGAAGCTTGCTATAGTATTAGTAGGCGATAATCCGGCAAGTATTATTTATGTAAAAAATAAAATAAAAAATGCACATAAAATAGGAATTGATATTTTATTAGTAAATCTATCTACTACTATTCATACAGATGATTTAATATCGAAAATCAATGAGTTAAACCTTGATAACGAGATTTCGGGAATTATAGTTCAACTTCCTTTGCCAAGCTCTATAGATAAAAATAAAATTTTATCGGCAGTATCACCCTCTAAAGATATCGATGGTTTTCACCCTTTAAATGTTGGTTATTTACATAGCGGGATCAGTCAAGGCTTTATACCCTGCACTGCTCTTGGTTGTCTTGCAGTTATAAAAAAATACGAACCTAATTTAACCGGTAAAAACGCTGTAATTATTGGACGCTCAAATATAGTAGGTAAACCTTTAAGTGCTTTACTGTTAAAAGAAAATTGCAGTGTTACTATTTGCCATTCTAAATCACGAAACTTAAGCTCTATTACTTCTAAAGCCGATATAGTTGTTGCAGCTATTGGATCATCTTTAAAACTAACTTCTGAATACTTTAATCCTGAATCTATAGTAATTGATGTAGGGATCAATAGAATTAACGGTAATAAAATTATTGGTGATGTTGATTTTGAAAATGTTGAGCCTAAAGTAAAATATATTACTCCCGTCCCAGGCGGCATCGGACCGATGACTATTGCGTTTTTACTTAAAAATACAGTAAAAGCATTTAAAGATTCTATGACTCTATAAATAGTCATTGCGAGCAATCTTTGATTGCGTGGCAATCCAGAAAAAAGAAAAAAAATGTTAAATTAACATTTTTTTTCTTTCTTGCTTCATCAAAACTTACAGTTTTTCCATAGCTCAGATGATGAAACCGATCCACATAATAATGCTGAGCTAGGAATGACATCAATCCATGCAACAAGACCGACTTGATCGCGGAATTCAGTTAACAATACTAAAATTATTAGTATTATAAGTTGTTGTTTGGATCCCGTGGTCAAGCCACGGGATGACATCGAATCTTATAAACATTAGCAAGTTTTACATAATTTCTTACGTTATCTTGCATATATTCTAAATCTTGATCGGTTAAATATCTAACGAATTTTGCAGGGGATCCCATCCATAATTCCTTAGATTTAATTATCTTCTTTGGCGGGATAAGACTTCCTGCAGCAATAAAAGCATATTCTTCTATTACTGCATAATCCATTATTGTAGTACGCATACCGATAAATGCATTATTATGTATTGTGCAGGCATGAATAAGAGAGAGATGACCGATAGTTATATTATCGCCTATTTCTACCGGTCCGTTAAATCTTGAAGTATGAATTACACTACCGTCTTGTACGTTGGTATTATTTCCTATTTTTATTGATTCAACGTCGCCTCTAAGAACTGTATTAAACCAAATGCTTGAATTACTACCTATTTCAACATCTCCTATTAAAGAGCTGCTTTCGGCAATATATACACTTTTATCGATTCTTGGCGTAACTCCTTTATAAGGGATAATGAGCATTAATTATAATCTACCCAAGAAATATTACCGTCTTTACGATAATAAACTATATTGATACGATCATTATTGATATTTTTAAATACTACCGCAGGTAAATCTTCTAAATCCATTTTCATTACCGCTTCTTTTACTGATAATTTTAATATTTCTACAGGCTTTTCAGCGATAATTGCCGGATTATCATTATCTTCGGAGTTAGAGGTTTCACTATCAGATTGCGGATTAATAATATATTTAGTACCTTCGTAAGCAATTTCTGATATTTTTACTTTACCCGCATGATGATTTTTGAATTTTGATTTATATTTTCTAAGCTGTTTTTCTAGTTTTGACATAGCTTTATCAAAAGCTACATATATATCGTTACAACTATCATTACTTTTGACTATATTATGTTTACCTGAGCCATATTTTACTATAATATCACATTTAAAGTTAATTCCCTCTTTTGAAAAATGTATATCTATATTTATTATATCGGTAAAATATTTTTTAACGACTTGCGTAGCCCTCTCTTTGGAATATTCTTGTAAGCTATTACCGATCGAAATATGTTGAGCTGAAACTGAAATAATCATAAATAACCTTTATAATCTGAAATAATTAATATATAGGCGTTACTAAGTAACACCTATACAATTAATTTATATTTAGAGTAATTTCAAGTTTTATTACAAATTAATTTAAACTTTAGCCGTAGAGTTTAGGATGCTTATCTTTATTTTATTTGATTTAATTAGTTTTTTAACAGTCTTTCTTACATAATTAGGCTCAATGCCGATTTCTAAACAAGTAGAATTAAAATCTTCATTATTTTCAAAAAGCCACTTTTTAGCGTTATATTCTGCTTTGATTGCTTCTTTCTTGGTAGAAGTATTAGTCCGTATCTATTATTGCCTGCATAATAATAGCACTTCTAAGAGCGATATCGGGTACAGGATTATAAAGTTTAATACGCTCAAAAGGAATAGTTAATTTAATGACATATGGTTTAGTCATATAAAATCTCCAATAATTATTTAATAAAATAAGATTTTGTTAATATAGATGCAATCAATAGGTTTTTCTTTTTTAACAAAATCCTTAAAAAGTATAATAATTTTCAAGGCTTCAACTAATAGTGACTAATTTGGATTAATAGAGATATCTATTGATTATAATATTAGGAATAAGCTATAAAATCTAAACGTTAGGTTATGTATATTTTTTGATAAAATAAGATATTTTACTCTTGCAGAAATAGAAGAATTGTTATATATGTTGTTATCTCTTATGTATACTCAAATGATTTCAAGAATTGAATTTTATTTTGAGAGGTGAGCACCTGCAGCCTATACTTAGTAGGTGAGGATGTGCATCCTTGATAAAATGAAAGAGCAATTCTTAAAAGCAGAAGAGTATATAAGGGGGTGTAGCTCAGTTGGTTAGAGCGTCTGCCTGTCACGCAGAAGGTCGCGGGTTCGAGTCCCGTCACTCTCGCCAAGCCCTTTCAGGGTTTCCCTTCGTTTTCTAAAAAATCCATATGCTCCTTTATATTCCTTTTGTTTTAATTTTTGTATTAAATCTCTTTTAAATACCGAATTTTAAATAAATTAAAACAAAATTATAAAAAAACTAACTTTGTATACTTCTTAAAATAATCTCAACTCATTTATTCATACTGTTAATTAAATATCTATTGCATTCTTAAAACTCCTTACTATGATTCTATCTATAGCTCATTTTTTAAAAAAATATTAAAATTTATAGAATTTAATAAGGATATATCTATGTATAAAAGACAGTTTCAATCCTCACAAAAAGTAGCAGCAACAAAAACATCGCATGAAAAATTAATAGAATTCCTAGAGAAAAGCTGGTTAATTATCCTAAGTCTTACTTCTGTGAACATAGATGGTGGTGGGGCGGGGGAAATCGCTGAAGCTCTTAAAGTAAATACATCTTTAACTTCTCTTCATCTTGATGATAACAACATAGGCGATCAAGGCGCAAGGAGCCTTGCTGAAGCTCGTAAATCTAATATATCTTTAACTTCCCCTTTATCTTGATAATTACGACATAGTTGAAGCAACCTTAAATACAACTATTGAACAGCAAGACCTTGAAGAGTTAAAATATAATCAATTAATTTCAGCAATAAAAAAAGTAAGGAAAAAGAAGCAGAAAATTTAGTTAGGGAGCTAAATGGTTATGTGCTTAGTAAAATTGATTATAACGGCAATACAGCCTTAACTTTAGCTGTGCTTATAAAGGTTTAGGAAAGATTTGTGAGTTACTTATACTTAAAATGTCTAATCAGACTATTAGTATTATTAATAATAATAATGGAGAAACGGCATTAACTTATGCTGCATGGAAAGGGTTAAAAAGTGTTTATGAAATACTTATTTTTAGGATATCTGATCAAGCTATTAATCACATAAATAATAATGATGATATAGCTTTAATTTGGTCTGCTTATAATGGATGGAAAAAGATATGTGAACAGTTAATTTCTAAAATGAATAAAAAAACTATAAGCGTTATTGATAACGATGGGTATAGTGCATTAATTTATGCTAATAACAAAGGTTAAAAAAATATGTGAGCTAATCACTTTTAAAATAAATGACGTGACTAATAAAGCAACTATGGAAAAGAAACAATAAACTCTAAAATCTAAACAATCAATTATAGCAATAAATAAAAATAAGGTTAAGATACAGAGATAAATATCCAAGCAACTCAAATTATAGTGAAGAGGAGGAAGATATTTACCAAATAATAAGCAAGATAATTTTTAACATACAAAATAGTACTAATATTGAGGAAACAGACAAGTCAGTAATAGAATATGCTTTATATAGAATAGCCGATAAAGTGCAGAAGCTAACAGATAAAAACGACATAATAAATATAACTCAAAGTATAAAAACTTATAGGAAACGAAATTATTGAAGGAACTGTTGTAGATGTAGAAGATGAAGTTAACGAAATAGCAGAAAAACAAACTCAAATAGAGGAAAATATACGTATACAGAAGTTAAGTATATTCAACGAAGCAGTAAAAAAAATAATTACGAAATTAGAAACAACTAATATTAAAGATAGTGTAGTGATACAAATACAAATAAATGAAATATCAAGTAAAGTACAAACTTTAGAAAATCATGTTAGTATAGAACAAATAACAGGCTGTATGGAAAAACTTATAGACGGTAAAATCACTAAAGGAATTGATACAATAATACTTCAAGAAATAAATGAATCCACTAATGTAATTACGTTTATAGCAAAGGAAATAATTTATGATAAACCGCTTTTGAATCATCCGAAATTACTACAAGTTGCCGTAGATAGTAAACTAAGCTCTGATTTAATCCACGAAGCAATTTAATAATGATGACGGCGATCTTATTGTATTAGCCGGCTTACTGAGCGTAGGGTATGATATAGGATCAATTAATTAAATTAGGAGATGGGCAATTTGCCCTACCCTCCTGCCTATGGCTAATTAAGCCGATATTAAGGCATAACAGGGCTTAACAAAAACCCTAATCAGGTCTAGTTCTATACTGGTTTAAGGTTCTCTAATATTAAGATCAAGGGAACACAACCCATCAGTTAGAACGCAAATTGTGGATAATGGGGTTATTATAGATTCACTTTAAATTGTACTAGTTAGGAGTTGATCTGACAGTAAGAAGTTGTTGGGTACGAAAAAAAAGATATACTCGTACCCGGCAAAAATTTAACAACCTCTAAAAAAAGGAGACTGTCAGATGACAATATACCAACAAAAAATAATAAAGCCAAGAATTGGTTTATTACAACTAGCAGAACAACTAGGTAACGTATCGCAAGCATGTAAAGTAATGGGTTATAGCCGAGATACATTTTACCGCTATAAAGAGCTTCATGAACAAGGTGGAGAAGAAGCGCTATATGAGATGAGCAGAAGAAAGCCTTGTTTAAAGAACCGAGTACCAGCAAGTGTTGAAGATGCTATAGTTAATATTACAGTTGAATATCCCGCTTATGGTCAAGAACGTACAGCTAATGAGCTACGCAAGAAAGGAATAATTATTTCAGGAGGAGGCGTAAGATCAGTTTGGCTTCGTCATGATTTAGAAAATTTTAAGAAACGCTTAAAAGCTTTAGAAAATAAGGTAGCAAGCGACGGTATTATTCTAAATGATATACAGTTAACAGCTCTTGAAAAAGTAAAAAACAAACGTGAAGCAAGCGGTGAGATTGAGAGTTTACATCCCGGTTATCTTGGTTCTCAAGATACCTATTATGTAGGGAATATAAAAGGTATAGGACGTATTTATCAGCAAACTTTCGTTGATACTTATTCTATTGCTATTTGTAAACTTTATACAGAAAAAACAGCTATAACGAGTGCAGACCATCTTAACGATAGGGTTATACCATTTTTTGAAAGCTATAATATTCCTCTGGTTCGGATATTAACAGATAGAGGAACGGAGTATTGTGGCAAGCCTGAGCATCATGCTTATCAGTTATATCTTGGTATTGAAAATATAGATCATTCTAAAACTAAAGCCTATAGTCCTCAAACTAATGGGATATGTGAACGATTCCACACAACTATGCAAGAAGAATGTTATCACATTTTATTCCGCAAAAAGTTTTATTCTACATTAGAAGAGCTACAAACTGATATAGATAACTGGCTTGTAGGTTATAATAATGAAAGAACTCATTCAGGTAAACATTGTTACGGTAAAACGCCAATGCAAACTTTTAAAGATTCTCTTTATATTGCAATTAATAAAAATATTGATAATATAGAGACAATATCAGACAACTTGACCTTAACTTATCAAGCTGCCTGATTACTCAATACTGTCAGATCAACTCCTAACTAGTACAAATTAAGCAAGGAAAATCGCATTTTTGATTGAAAAGTCAAAAAGAATTACATTACTATAGCTTGCATTAATTTAATATATGATATTTTGACTATTAACAAATCTCTATTTATTTATCGGCGTTTCTACCAAAGCGTGTTTCAGTACTTGGTCGATATTTGACACGGATATAATTTCTAAACTTTCTTTTATATTCGGCGATATATCTTTTAAGTCTTTAACATTCTCCTCAGGAATTAATACGGTTTTAATCCCTCCCCTACTCGCAGCAATTAACTTCTCTTTAAGACCACCGATAGGTAAAACATTTCCTCTTAAAGTAATTTCACCGGTCATTGCTATAGTGTGGTGTACGGGTATTTTAGTCATCAACGAAACAATAGTAGTAAACAAAGCACAGCCGGCAGACGGTCCATCCTTTGGAATAGCTCCGGCCGGTACGTGAATGTGAATATCAAAATCTTTATAATTATCATATTTTAATCCAAAATTTGTTGCTCTGCTTCTAAAACAACTATAGGCAGCCATTGCCGATTCTTTCATAACATCACCGAGTTTTCCGGTGGTTTTTATTTTACCTTTCCCTGGAAATGCTAAAGCCTCTATAGTTAAAAGCTCTCCTCCTACTGCAGTATAAGCAAGTCCTGTAGTACTCCCTATTTGATCTTCTTTCTCGGCAAGCCCAAAATTATATTTTTTAGCCCCTAAAAATTCTTCAAGATTATTACTATCTATGGCAATATGCTTAACACTTTTATCTGCTAAAATTTGCTTTAATGCTTTTCTAGTTAATGCCCCTATTTCACGTTCTAAAGCTCTTACGCCTGATTCCTTGGTATAATATCTAATTAAATCCAAAATTGCCGTCTCGGATATAGTAATTTCATCTTTTTTGATTTTATGCATTTTAAATTGTTTCGGCACTAAATAATTTTTGGCGATTTGTAATTTTTCCTCTTCTACATAACCGGAAATATATATTTTTTCCATTCTATCACTTAAAGCTCTAGGTAAATCATGAGAGTTAGCAGTAGCAATAAATATTACATTGGATAGATCATATTCTACCTCTAGATAATGATCAACAAAGTGACTATTCTGCTCATGGTCTAATACCTCAAGCAAAGCGGATGCCGGATCACCTCTAAAATCAGAACTCATTTTATCGATTTCATCAAGCAGCATTACAGGGTTACTAGTCTTAACTTTCTTAAGTTGACCTAAAATTTTACCGGGCATTGATCCAAGGTAAGTTTTTCTATGCCCTCTGACTTCTGCTTCGTCTCTAACACCACCGAGAGCAAATTTAGTGTATTTTCTACCCATTCCTTCGGCAATAGATTTTACAAGCGAAGTTTTACCGACCCCTGGCGGACCGATTAAACATAATATAGGTCCTCTAATTTTACTTGAACGCTGTAATACCGCCAAATATTCTATAATTCGTTCTTTAACTTTTTCGAGTCCAAAATGATCACGATTTAAAATTTTCTCGGCTTGATTAATATCTATTTTGCTATTATCATATTTACCCCAAGGCAGGCTAAGCAATGTCTCAAGATAGTTACGCGTTACTCCCGACTCTGCCGACATTTGGTTCATGGCACGGAGTTTCTTAAGTTCAGACTCAGCTTTTTCTTTTGCTTCTTTTGATAATTTTAAACTTTTAATTTTTTTCTCAATATCGGCAAGTTCCGATTTATCTTCATCAAGCTCCTTTTGAATAGCTTTCATTTGTTCGTGCAGATAATAATCACGCTGTGTTTTTTCGATTTGCTTTCTTACTCTTTGCTGCAATGCTTGCTCGGTTTCTGAATTTACTATATTGGAAGTAAGCATACTAATAACCGTAGTGATACGCTTAAAAGGACTGGTCTCTTCTAATAAATGTTGCTTTGCCTCAAGTGAAGTTATCAGATGTGAAGCTAATATATTTATAATATTTATGAAATTAGTGCTATTACTTATTTCTTTATTGATGGTTTCAATAATTTCCGCATTAACTTTCTTATCATTAATCGCATATTTACTAAATAGTTGTACTGCATTATCCACTAATGAACGCATATTATTCACGTCAAATATTTCTTCATCCGGAATAATTTCGTAATTTGCTTCAAAAGCTTCTTCGCCTTTGATATTGCTTAGCTTTACTCTTGCTACTGCTTCTATTAAGATTTTTGCTGTATTATTAGGCAGCTTCACTATTTGGATAATCTTGGCAAGTATAGCTGTGTTATAAAGTGCGTGTTTACTAGGGTTTTCTTGATCAAATTTTTTCTGTAAAGTTACTAAAATATATTTACTATTATCTTCCTCAGAAATGGTAGTATGAGAGAGTGCTTGCAGCGATTTTTGCCTACCCACAAAAATAGGAGCAATGACTCCTGGGAACACTACCATATCTCGTAATGCCATAAGCGGCAGGGATTTTTTATTCATCAATTAAAACCTTTTAAAATTTCTAATTATTAACTATATAATATAGTATAAATGCTATTTCAAGCCATCTTTATTAATTATATTTATGAATTTATTACTACAATCCTCTCAAAATGTAGCTACTGCACATAATAGAATAAAACAATATCTACATTTAACTCCGATCGTTCACTCTGAAAGCTTAAATGAGATGCTCGGTCATGAGATTTTTTTTAAAGTTGAATCATTACAAAAAACCGGTGCATTTAAAGTTAGAGGAGTGTTAAATCATTTATTAGAATTAAAAGAGCAAGGCAAATTGCCTGATAAAATAGTCGGTTATAGCACTGGTAACCATGGAATCGGTCTTGCTTATGCAAGTAAATTATTCGGTATTAAAACAAGAATTTATTTACCGTTAAATACTTCAAAAGTAAAACAGCAAGCAGCTCTTTATTACGGCGGTAAAGTTATATATACAGATACTCGACAAGAAGCGGAAGAAAGAGCAAAAGAAGATGAAAAGCAAGGATTTTACTATATACATCCTTCCGATAGCGATTCTATAATAGCAGGAGCAGGCACGTTATGCTATGAAGCATTACAGCAGCTAGGCTTTAGTCCTAATGCTATTTTTGCATCTTGCGGCGGCGGCGGTTTAATTTCCGGATCATATCTTGCCAAGGAATTAATATCACCGACAAGTTTGTTAATAGGTTCAGAACCGCTTACGGCTAATGATGCTTATTTATCGGTTAAAGATAATAAAATATATAGATTTAACTATGCTCCGAATACTATTGCGGACGGTCTTAAAACCTTGAACGTATCGGCTCGTACATTTGAGTATTTAAAAAAGCTAGATCATTTTTATTTAGCAGATGAATATGAAATATATTACTGGACGGCGTGGCTTACTCATTTACTTAAAGTAATATGCGAGCCGTCAAGCAGTATAAATATGGTTTCAGTAATAAATTTTTTAAAAATGCAATCCCAACCTCAAAAGTTACTAGTACTAATCTCAGGCGGTAATATCGACCCTATTCTTTATAACGAGCTATGGAAAGAGGAGTATTTAAGCATCTCACCTAAATCTTTAGGTTCTGATGTCATTCCTGCGAAAGCAGGAATCTAGTAACCTTTAATGTCATACCACAACTTGATTGCGGTATCTTAGGACTCAACTTATAATACAAGATCCCGTACTCAAGCCACGGGATGACAATAAAAAATCTAGGTTCCTGCTTTCGCAGGAATGATATTAAGTACGTTTTTCGAGCCATGCAACAAAGCCGTAATTTCCTCACAATGACGGAAATTTTATCAAAAGTCTAATATTAAACTTTAACCCCTTCTTCTTACTACTTCTTGATTTTTAGTAGAAGCAATAGGAGTAGTTTGCGGAGATTTTATATTAGAACTTCTTAGTTTTATTAAATCTTCAAATATGGTTTTATCAAATGCTATTGGATTGATTTTTCTTAATTCTGCTAAATTAAAATTATTAACTTGTTGCGGTTGAACTATAATAGGCTCACCCGTAACAGGAATTAAATTTTTAAATTCAGGATTAGTTGCTGCCTTATCTTTATTTTCATTCAAAAATTTTGTTAGACCTTCAGCAATTTTAGGATTTGTTAAAGCGTTTGAAAAGATTTTATCATTAATTGTCTTCACTACATATCCATCACTTAGAGTAATATATTTATCTATAACTTTTCCTAATCTTTCTTCCAAATAATTTCTACCTGTAAATATCTGCTTAAATTTTTCCCATAAAGAAGTACCTCTATCATTAATATCTTTTAATTCAGTGGCTATTTTAGTACTATTTTCAGTTAGATAAGTAGAATCTAACTTATTTAATTCCCTTATTATTACTTCAGGATTCTTTATGCCTGATGAGTTAGTAAGTATAATAGTTTGTTCTAATTGCTTACTAATTTTATTATTTTTTTCTAATCTATTACTAATTTGCTGCACCGTATTAGTGGCTGCCTTTTGTAATTCCTTAAATTCCGCTTGAGATAGTTGATTTACTCTTGGGATAAACCGCTTACTATCTTCATCAAATTTCTGATTTTTATCTCCTTGAATAATAAATTTTTCATATTTCTCAAGTTTTTCCAGAGTGTTTTTAGGATCTTGTTTTAAAATTTCTATAGCTTTATCTTTTACAGCCTGTGCATATTGCTCTTTAGGTATAGCCTTTCCGCTTACGGCTATTAATGCTTCTTTAGTTGCTCTTATAGGATTGGCAAAGATTTCTTCTTCATTTTCCACACCCATAAATGATAATTCATCAAAAGGTCCTCCTTTATTTAGAGGAAGTATAAAACCCTTAAGTGCTGCTTCAGCCCTTGCGACATCAAACTTTAGCTTATCTGCTGCACTAGGTATTAGTTTTGTATCTTGTCCTAAATTGATATGCAGGTTATCTACTAATTTTTGTACATCTTTATTTTCTACAACTTCACTAATAATTTTACTGGCAAGAACTTCAAGTGTACTAGTAATATATTCTTCAGATTGTAAATATTGTTGAATAGGATCGAGAGTAACAATATTTTTATTCAAAGTATCTAATCTACTATCTACGTTTTTTATATCAACTATTTTTCTTTTTACTGCAGCTGATATCTCAATTACTTCATCATTTTTTTTAATTTTTTCAATAGCATTATCTCTATTAGTTATAATCTCTGCCATATAATACTCATTATTAAGTTATTTGATATAATGAACCAAATTATCAAATTTCTTAAAAATTCGCAACTATATTATCATATAAATCACTACTTAACTATGCCCTGACTGTTGCCCACTCTCTCTACTTTTTTTAACAGATTCGGCAAAAGATGAGCCGGTAGGAGTTGATATAGAGGACTTATTATAGCCTTGGGTATTGTTTTATTTTGCTCTTTTCTTTCTATTATAATATTGATGCCTTTATCTTGCTGTTGTTTTGCTTCTTGCTCTTTTAGTAGTTCTTTTGGCAAATTTTTCATTTTTATATGTAGACTATTACTTTCTTTAAAGTTAGCGAATGCTTTATCTATATTTTGTTGAGCATAATCCGTACCGGTAACAACTGCTACTAATTCTTTCCCATAGCTTAGGTTTGGCTACTCTTTATAATTCTAATGCTATATCTTCTCCTCTTCCGTGTTCCGCTAAATATCCAGGATCTAGCTCTGATAATACTTTTTTAGCACCATTAACAAGTGCAGGGTGCTTGCTCTCAAGTAATGGGGCAAAATTCTTGATAATTTCTCTACCTTGCTCTGTCATTTTTTCAGGCGGTAGTTTACTTATTGCCGGTAATAACGCTGATGCAACTTTTTTATTTTCTTCTATACTAATATTTGGACTTAAATTTTCTTGAATCACAGCAAAACTTTGCATACCTTGATTTACTAATTTAGTAAATTTATCAATATTTTCTTTTGATTTCAATTTCTTATCATTTATTACGCGTTGTGGTTTATTGCAAAAACATTCTATAGCATTTTCCATAATAGCATTACTCAATGGTGCTAGTAATGTTGGATCCCTTAACATTGGTGTTACTAAACTAGAAGGTATTTCTAAATTTTGTTACAGCAACATCAATACCTTCTTGAGTAGAATACTGCATTTCTACTTTTTTAGGTAAATCACTCATTTCTTCTTGTAGCTCCTTAAAGTAGTCTGCAGGTTCGGGTTTTTTTAACAAATTTGGAAATATTTTCTTGGATATTTTGTATAGTGGAATTTATACTTAAGACTGGCTTTGCACCCATTGCTGGTTCTTCATTCTTATCAGGTTCAGCATTTATCAAACTCGTAATAGCATCTTTTACTCTAGGATCCTTTATATCTATTTTTTTGTTCTCGCTTGCTTCCCCTATCTTGACTAACTCTTCTACTATCTCTTCTTGTCTCTTCTTTAAATCGTTTTTTGATCTACGAATCAATTCTGCACTTCTGGACTAAGAATATTGCCTTCTAAATGTTCTTTCGACATAATTACTTACTCTGTTAATTAATTAAAACTTATAAGAGGAATTGTATTTTTTCATAGAAGAGATTACTAATTATTGAAATATTTGATATATTAAATATTTCAATTTTATAATTTGCAACTTATTATCCTATCAATCACTACCTATCACGCCCTTGTCCTTGCTCACTCTTTCTACTTTTATTAACTCTCTCAGCGTGAGATTGAGATGGAATTAGTGTAGGAGCTTTATAGCTTTGGGTTACTATTTGATTTTGCTTTACAATATTGGTTCCTTTATCCTGCTCTGGTCTTATATTTCCTTGAAAATTTGTAAATTTATTACTTTCTTCTTTTAAGCTAGTTAGTGCTTTATCCATATTTTTTTGTGCATAATCCGTACCAGTAAAAACTTTTACTATTCTTTGCCATATCTTAAGTTTGGCTGCTTTTTGTAATTCTTGTGCTATAGTTTCTCTTGCTTCTGCTAAATATTTAGGATCTAATTTTGCTAATGCTGTTTTGGTACCGTTAGCAAGTGCTGGGTTGTTGCTCTCAAGTAATGGAGCAAAATCCTTTTCAATTTTAATTTTTAAATTATCATTTGCAAACTTACCATTATTAGGATTTAATTTATTATCTATAGCTGAATATGGATTCTTTATAGTTACTTATTCTGCTTCTATCGTATTTTTATTCATTGCTTCTTTAGCTTTATTAGCAGCTTTAATAGCCTCTTCCACAAGTTGATCAGTTTTTTCTGGAATTATTGCCGGCTGAAATTCTCTCTTAACAAGATTCTTACTTTTATCACCTTGGGTAATAAAGTTCTCATATTTTTTAAGTGATTCAGCAGAAATTTCTGGATCTTTTTTTAAATTATTCAAAGTTTCATTGATAACTGCTTGAGCATATTCTTCTCTAGAAACATGTTCACCGTTTAATTTAATTATAGCTTCTTTTACTGCGGGTATGGCTTTCTCTAAAACTTCTTTTTCCTCTAACCCGGCATAAGACAAATTATCAAATGCCGTATTCTTTTCTAAAGGTAGCTCAAAACCTTTTAAAGAAGCTTCTAAATTTGCAGCTGCAAATCTCATTTTAGCTTGTTTTAAGGGCGATCTTTCCAATTTTATACATTTTTCTAGTTGTTTATTAATATTATCTGTTAATGAATCAATTTCCTCTGAAGGTAAGTAATTTCTGATTCCATCTTTTCCTTGTGCTACTGCTCCAAGGAATGCATCATAACTTGTTAAAATTTTATTTACAGGATTGCTTTCAATTATTCTGCTACTATATGTATCTACTGCACTAATTACTGAAGTTAGACCAGACATTATTTCGTTGGCATTTGGCATATCATTTCCTCTATTAATTATTATTAATTAAATTAGATAATAATTAGTTAAAGAATGCAAACCAATTTAAAATTTATGAATGAAAATTAATTAAAATTTGTAAAAGGAAGTGTATTTTTTCATAGAAGAGGTTCTAATCGTAATTTCATCAGGGATTTCGGTTATGAATCTTGAAGGGTAAGAGCGGACTATTTCATAAAATATTTTTCGACTTTCCGCATGGGTAATGTAAAGGTCTTTTTTGGCTCTCGTAATGCCGACATAAGCAATGCGGCGTTCTTCTTCTAAGCCTTTTTCGCCATCTTCGTCTAGAGATCTTTGAGACGGAAATACCCCCTCTTCCCATCCCGGTAAGAATACTACATCAAACTCTAGCCCTTTAGCAGCGTGCAGGGTCATTATAGTAACAGAGCCACCGTAATTGGTTTCAAGCACTTCGTTTTCCATAACTAAGCTTGAATGTTCGATAAAATCGTGAATATCGTTAAATTCGGCAATAGCTCTAAGCATTTCGTTAATATTTTCGATTCTACCGAATGCTGCTTCGGTTTTTTCTTCTTGAAGCATTTCAAGATAACCGGAATCATCAAGTATTGCTTTAACAATTTTTATCGGAGCATCTATACTAAATCTGTCATGCCAATTATCAATTTTAGTAACCACATCTTTTAGAGAATCATATGATTTTGCTTTAATTTCACCTATTTCTAGCATTTCTTTAATGGCTGCGAAATTAGAAATATTTCGCTCAAGTGCATAGACTCTAATTTTATTTAAGCTAGCTGCACCTATTGCCCTTTTCGGCACATTTATAATACGCTCAAGTGCTAGATTGTCATTTTGATTCAAAGATATACGGATATAAGCAAGTACGTCTCTTATTTCCATACGTTCATAGAACCGCAAACCGCCTATAATTTTATAAGGCATAGCACTATTTATAAACGCTTCCTCAAAACTTCTTGTTTGAAATCCGGCTCGTACTAATATTGCAATATTGCCGGCATTATATCTGTCTTCTCTCACTAACTTATCTATTTCGCCGGCTATATATCTTGCTTCTTCTTTATCACTCCAACAAGAGATAATTTTTATCTTTTCACCGCTTTCCCTATCCGTCCATAACGTTTTACCGTGACGGTTTTTATTATTATTGATAACATTGGAAGCAGCAGCAAGTATCGGCAAAGTTGATCTATAATTCTGCTCTAATTTAATAATCGTTGCACCTGCAAAATCTTTTTCAAAGCGTAATATATTACCAACTTCCGCTCCTCGCCAACCATAGATAGATTGATCATCATCCCCTACACAGCAGATATTTTTATATAAACTTGCGAGCATTCTTACCCATAAATACTGGACAACGTTAGTGTCTTGATATTCATCGATTAAAATATATCGATATTTTTCTTGGTAATATCTTAGTATTTCGGGATTTTTAATAAAAAGCTCATTATTATAAAGTAGCAAATCTCCAAAATCTAAAACATTAGAAATAAGTAAATTTTTCTGATATTCTTCGTATACAAGTTTTGCCATCCTCTGCAGCGGTAAATTAGTATCTGATGCTGATAGTTTACTTGGTAATAATCCTTGATCTTTCCATCTCGAAATTATGATATGTATTAATTTAGGAGCATATTTTTTAGTATCGATATCTTTTAGCTTTACTATATCTTTAACTAGTTTTAATTGATCATCATGACTAATAATAGTAAATCTATTATTTAAACCAAGATTTAAATGCTCAATCTGGTCACGTAATATCCTAGCTGCCATTGAGTGGAAAGTGCCTATATTAAGACCATAGCAATTAATTAGACTATTAACTCTTTCAGCCATTTCTTTAGCAGCTTTATTAGTAAAAGTAACGGCTAGAATATTTTGAGGTGAGGCTAAATTTTGGTGAATAATATTAGCTATTCTTGAGGTTAATACTTTCGTTTTACCTGTCCCTGCACCTGCAAGCAATAAAAGCGGTCCTTCAGTGTGAAGAACTGCTTTTTGCTGTTGCGGATTTAATGTATGTATGAAATCTTGATTTTGCATTGCACCTGTCATACCGTGGCTTGTCCATGGTATCCATAAAAAAATTTAAAAAGACTAGACCCCGTGATCAAGAACTAGGTGACACTGTTCTAAAATATCACCTAATTCTTCTCAGATTTTTAATAATATAAGAAATAGTAATTATCGGACTACAAATAATTATTTTAAATAACCTAAAATAAGAGATTAAATTTCTATCTTCAATAAACCAATTATATAAATCATTTATAGGTTTAACTCGATCTGGAATAATATATTTATCTTTAAATAATTCTTTTAAAGCTCTTTTTGCCTGTTTTGCTTCTACTTTACGCTCTATTGTTAAGCTTTGATCATGCACTCGGTAGAAATATAAAGACTGAGGTATATGAGCAAATTTCGTAATAAGTCCAAACCTTAGCCAATATTCATAATCATCAACTAACTGCATATTTTCATTATATCCGCCTACTTGCTTTGCATACTCTGCTCTATATAGAAAACATGTTCCGACACAATCTCTAATGGGTAAAAATTCAGGCGGTTCTTGATAAAGCCTTGCTCCTACTTTACCCTGGTCATCGATCAAGGTATAATCGGTATAGACAAGCCCTATATCCGGCGAATTATCAAGCACTCTAACCATTTCTTCTAAAGCATTTTCATGGAAAAGGTTATCATCGGAAGTCCAAGTAAAATACTCCCCCTTAGCCTCTTTAAAAGCAATATTAAGACTTGCTGGTAATCTTTTATTAGTCTCATTTACTATTACCTTAATACGTGAATCCTGCTCTGCATATTTCCTAGCTACTATAACGCTATTATCTTTTGAGTAATCATCAATAATAATAAGCTCAAAGTCTTTAAAGCTTTGATTAAGGCAGCTCTCAATAGCAAAAGGTAATAGCTTCTCTCTATTATAAACCGGTAGAACTATTGAGATTTTAGGAAGATTACTATGCATGTACCTCTTATATTTTGATGTAATTCCGTGCGTAGATCGATTTCATCGTCATTGCGAGGAAAAATTGAAAATTTTGACGAAGCAATCTCGTACAAAAATCCTGAGATTGCCATGCTCCTTTTAGTCGCTCGCAATGACGATTTGGTATCCATGCAGGCAACACTGCCTTCAGCTAGGAATAACATTCTTAATTCTGTAAATTTATATATTTCGTATTTAGATATTCAAATATCCCTTCAAATGAGCCTTCAACTCCAAAACCTGAAGCTTTACGTCCTGCAAAAGGTGCTTTTGCATTTGCAGGTAACGGGTTGTTAATCGATACCATACTAAAATCAAGCTTAGACGCTATCATTTGTGCCACGGATATATTATCGGATATATTATATTTGAATATTACATATCCTTGCAAGCCGTATTCGGTATTATTTGTACGTTCTATTACTTCTTCTAGCTCTTGGAATTTATAGCACGCAACCACCGGACCGAATATTTCTGTTCTAAAGATATCCATATTATCCAAACAGTCAATAATAATAGTAGGCTCAATAAGATTATCAACAGCTTTACCGCCGCAAATTAATTTAGCTCCTTTATTTTATGCATCAGCGAGTAGCTTTTGTATTTTTTCTATAGCAGCGTGATTAATTAATGGACCTATATCTGAGGTCTTATCAAATCCGTCACCGGCTTTAAGTTTAGTAAACTTAGTCTTTAGAATTGCTATAAATTTTTCATATTCATATATAGATTCTTCTATAAATATCCTATTAGGTGAAGTACAAGAGCCCGCTATTTCTAGTTTTAGCGATTACTAAATCATTTGCTACTTTTTCCAAATCATTAGACATCTTCCCAAACTTCGCTTTTAGAGGTAATTTATACGTCGATCCGGTACTTTTCGATCCTCACGTACTTCTTTATACGCTGCGGTTCTGCATTCCGTGTCTCCTTTAAATTCTTCTCTATAAGATGGTTTGGGAAGATGTCTATTATCTGCAGTTATAATGAAAGGAGCATTGTTGCTAAGTTCCAAAGATAAACACTTTACGGTATTTGCAGAAGCTTTATATAGAATTTTACCGACATTCGTAGAACTGGTAAATGATAATTTCCGAAGCCTAAAATCTTCATAAAAAGCCTTACCTATAATATCTGAACTACCTGTAATTACGTTAAATACTCCGGCGGGCAAGCCGGCTTCGCTTGCAAACTTTGCAAGTACTAAAGCTGATAGAGGCGTAAGACTTGACGGTTTTAATATAACGCTGCAACCCACAGCTATTGCAGGTACTACTTTGTGAGTAATCATTGTATTTGGAAAATTCCAAGGAGTTATAGCAGCAGACGGTCCTACAGGCTCATATTGCGTAATAATTTTATGAGTTTTACTATTACCGGGTTTGATAGTCGAATGAATATTATGTATAGCATATGTATACCAATCAATAAAAGAGGCTCCATATAGAATTTCTTTTTTTGATTCAGCAAGTACTTTACCCTGCTCTAGCGTTAATATATGACTTAACTCATCAATATTTTCGATTACTAAATTATACCATCTTCTAAGAATCACTATTCTCTCTTCAAATGAACTTTGTGACCATGAAGAAAAAGTAGTCACCGTATTATTAATCGCTGAATTAATCTCAGATAATCCCAAATTCGGAACTGTAGCAATTTCTTTTAAGATCGAAGGATTAATAACGGATATTTGCTTCCTGAACTCTACAAATTTACCGTTTATATAATTCTTTCCCGTAATGTTTTTAAGTAAGTTCGTATATCCCCCAATAGTATTAATGATCCTTTATTTGTTATGCTACGAACGTCATTCCTGCGTGGATCGAGAAACGCACTCGATGTCATCCCGTGGTCAAGCCACGGGGTGACAATGGTGAAACCGAACCACGCAACAATACTCTATAAGAATGACATTAGTGAGTTTATCATAATTTTAGAATCATATAATAAAGCTTAGTTTTAAAAAAATAATATTACTTACGCTGCTTCATCGTAACAACTTCTTACCACGCCGACAATATCTGTATCAGACTCCTCTATTCCAATCGTGAATCGTTGATCGTCTTTAGAAAATGTAATTTCTTTATCGGTATCTACTTTATCTCCAATAAAAACATCACCTTCTTGTACTCGTGTTATCAAATTTAATTGTTCTCCTAATATTTTCCAAATAACCACCTTTTGCTCAATATTGTCAATATATTGTTCAAGCTGTTTCATACCATTAGGATCTCTTAAACTGATATGAGTAAATCCTCCTTAAATTGAGGATTGTGTATTACAGCGATTGCAGAATCTATAACCTCTTGTTGTGTTATATTACAGTCAGTTCCTTAGTTCTTTCCATCAGTAAATACTATAATAGTAGAATGTATATCTATTTTTTCTTTCAATAATTCTAAAGCATCTTACGGTACCATATAATCTTGTATATCCATCAGCATTTAACATTTCTACATATTTCTTAATATCTTCAATAGAATTTTCCTTATCAGAAAAAGATTCCATGCTAGATTGATCATTAAATGAAACTATATTAATTTTCCAATTAGGGATCTCAACTAATTTAGCTAGTATCTTTTGTATATTACTTTTATAATCACTAAAAGTATATTTCATACTACCGCTAATATCTATTAATAAAGTAATTCATGATTATTATTAGTATTTAGATATTCTGGTCTTTAGAAGAAAACATAATAGGAAATTTACCGTCTTCCTACCAGACAAAACCGTTAAATATCGGAAATAAATATTTTAATAAATATTGCTTATCTAGGATAAATCCGCCTTCCAAATTAGAAGCGATAATAGGTGGTTTACCGTCAACTTTATAAGCTTGAACGGATTGTATTGCTGCACTGTTATTTAGAGTAAAAGTTAAGCTATTATTTTCTTTATGAGAAATAATTTGGGATATTAATTTAGAAAATTCAGTAGGTGGATAGGTATAACCCGTAGCCGGTGTTGCTTCGCCTGTTAAAATTTTTGATAATTTATTTTCATCACTTGTAACGGCTTATAATGTCTAAAGTTTGGATTCATCCATTTTATGTTTTATTGGATTTCCACAAGAGAATTAAATCTCAGCAGTTAATAATTCTTTATTAAATTCAGCTTCTAATCTTGTTATTTCTAAAATTTTAGACAAACCATACTCTGTTATAAGGTCACCATCTACTAGCTTATAAAATAACTCTCCTATTTCTATATCTGAAGTATCCGCATTGTATAGTTCAGATTCTACTATATTCTCCTTATTATCTTTAAAATAAAGCATGTATCACATTCTTCTTTAATTCATCAGGGGATGCTAATAATGTATAAAAATGTTCTAAGTCTTTAAAAGTTGTTTTAAAAATGACTTTATTATAAGTTACCTTTGTAACTCCTATCTCTGCTCCTATAGCTTTTAAAAAAATTTCCCATGTTTTCTCTGAAGTTAAGTGTTGTATAGGCATAATTCCTCTCTATTTTATAAAATTAGAAAGAAAGATTATATTGCTATAATTTTCAATACAAGAATTTATTAAAAAATTAATAAATTCTTGTACGCCTGTTTCTTTTTTTAGGAAATTTATTATTTATTCAAAAATTTTTCAGCCTCAAGAGCCGCCATACAGCCACTACCTGCAGCAGTTACTGCTTGTCTATAAATTTTATCCTGAACGTCACCAGCAGCAAAAACACCTTCTACACTAGTTCTAGTCGTGCCTGACTTCATGATAATATAATTATCATCATCCATTGCAATTTGTCCGGTAAATAGCCCCGTATTCGGTGCATGCCCGATAGCTATAAATACACCGTTACAATTCACTAAACTAATCTCTTTGGTGTGGACATTTTGAATCTTAACTCCGGTAACGGATTTTGGTTTATTGCTACCTACAATCTCATCTACTATATGATCCCAAATTACCGATATTTTAGGATTTTTAAATAATCGATCTTGCAATATTTTCTCAGCTCTAAAACTATCTCTTCTATGCACTATAGTAACTTTGCTAGCATGATTGGTTAAGTATAAAGCTTCTTCTACTGCACTGTTTCCTCCCCCTACTACAACTATTTCTTGATTCTTAAAAAAGAAACCATCACAAGTAGCACATGCTGAAACACCAAAACCACGAAATTCCTGCTCTGAAGCTATACCAAGCCATTTTGCTTCTGCACCGGTACAAATGATTATACTTTCTGCTTCATACTCATTTCCAGCTCCGGTAAATATTTTAAAAGGTCTCTTTGATAAATCCACTTTTTCCACGTAATCACTAATAATTTCTGTACCGACATTTTTAGCCTGCATAGACATCTGCTCCATAAGCCAAGGTCCTTGCACCGTTTCCGCAAATCCGGGATAATTCTCAACATCGGTGGTAATCGTAAGCTGCCCACCTGGCTGCATACCATTAATTAATATTGGTTTTAGAGCGGCTCTAGCCGTATAAATAGCGGCACTTAGACCCGCAGGACCTGAACCTATTATTAGTACTTTAGTAGTAATTTTCATAATTATTATTTATTAATTTAACTTTACATTATTGTGCGGATATCCAAGCCGTCACTGCCTGCATGGATACCAAATCGTCATTGCGAGCAGCCATAGGCTGCGTGGCAATCTCATGAAATAATAACAAACTCCTGAGATTGCTTCGTCAATTGCTATGCAATTTCCTCGCAATGACGATTTGGTATCCACGCAGAAACGACATTAAGAGTTCTTCTCTAACCAAGATTTAACATAGTTAATTTCTTCAGGGTTCATTAGAGAAGGAGCATGACCAGCATATTTTATTTCATAAAGATCAAAAGTTTTTGTTTCTTTCATCTTTTTAATAGTAGATTTTGTTAAAATTTGAGATTTCATCCCATGAATTACTAATATTCTACATTTTATTTTATTCCATACGGACCATAGTTTAACATCTTCCTGGTTACTAGCATTTTTCATTCCTTTTATTATAGCAGGATCATAATTCATTTTATATTTTCCGCCAAATGTAGAAATTACGCTATATTTTATTAAATAATCCCAATCTTCTTCATCTTTAATACCGATTTGTGCATAAATAAGTTTTAAATGTTCTTTTGCACTAGCCAAATCATCTAAGAGCACCGTTTGTTTAGCATAACCTCCAATTTTAATTAAAGGAGCAGCATCAATAAATGCCCCTATATCATTTAATATTAAGGCCTTAAAAATATTTTTATATTTACTGGCAAGTACCATACCTATAACACCGCCCATTGAAGTACCGAGCCAAATAGGTTTTTTAATATTTAGTCTTTTAAAAAAGAATAACGTATCTTTAATATAGGTAGTATAATTATAATGATTAGCTTTTTTAAAATTTTCGCTATCACTGCGACCAGGATAGTTTATTGAAATTACTCTATAATTTTTACTCAACTCTTTAGCCATTTTATCAAAATCATGAGCATTTCCAGTTAAGCCGTGAGCACATACTATTATATTTTTATTTTTAGGATCACCGAATTCCACATAAGAAATTTTATGTTTCGGTATATATTGAAGAGGTAATAAATTAATATAGGGACCAATTTTTATTGAATTAATTTTCATATGAACCTATTAATACCAATTTAGAATAAGTTTTAAAAAAATCATTGTCATCATGTTATTAATTTAAGTCACTTAAAAATATACTGACCATTGTCGGCATATATATAACTACAAAAAGCAAAGATAAAAACACGGTAGTTGCAACTTTCTCAGGGTAAAATTTCTGTAAATTCGCTATAACTATAGTATTGGCTGCAAGCGGTGCCGTGGAAAGTAGTTTTAAGGCATTATAGTAATCATTATTATACCATTTTGTTATAAAATGATCAAACATGATAAATAACCCTACTCCCAAAGGATAGAATAAAAATTTAGCAGCAAAAGTAGCAAGAGTAAATTTTATATCGACTTCAAATTTTTGTAGAGAAGAAAGAGCAAGACCCACCATTACCATACCGAGTATTGAAAAAGAACCTTTCATATTATATATAAAATCATCTAAAAAATCCGGTAAAGTAAAACCACAAAAACTAAACAAACATCCCAAGAAAAAAGCATTTAAAATCGGTAATTTTACTACTTTTAATATACTATCGGTGGTATTAGCAAAACTTCGCATACAAATATAAAAGCCGACGGAACATTCATAAATATTAACTCCTATAACAGCCATCATGTAAATACTTAATGTATAATCATCAAAAAGTGCCGCCGCTATAGGCAACATAAAATATCCACCGTTTGCCGTACCTGCAGATAAAGCTATAATATTACGTGTATGATCCTGCCAAAATTTACCAAAAAAATAATAAGAAAAGAGCGATAAGAGTGTTGCAATTACAAATGTTACGACTGTAACGCTTAATGCCGAAAGTGTTAAGGTTGTACTAGCAGGTATCGTAAAAAATACTATAGGCGATATAAAATAGAATAGTAACGAAGAGATACTATCTCTTTCAACATTTGAATATTTACCTGCTAAAAATCCTATTACTACACTTAATAATACCGAAACGGTTTTAAAAAAAACTATACTAAAGATTATCATATAATGAGCTAAAGATATAATTACCTATAATATATGAGGTTTTATTTTTTTTCACTAAATTTTATAAAGATTTTTATTTCATTGGACAAAAATAAATTTTTAATTGAAATTTAAAAAATCTTATGTTATTTAAGGTGTATAATTTAATATAAAATTTTCATATTATTTATGCAAAATCTATTATCCTTATTCATTATATTTTTTTGTTTAAATACCTATTCTAATCCTATGCCGCTTGGTCTTGAATTAAATAAAACTACCAATATAGATCTAACAAAAAAATACAAAATCATCAATAAAGACCCTAATTATTGGCAAGGATATAATTATTATATAGAACCAAAAGAAAAAATTATCTCTAAAGCTTTAGTGATATGTAATGATTTTAATGTAATAGAAGCCGTTATTTTAACTATAGATAAAAATAAATTTGAAGAGTTTTATAGCATCTTAAAAGATAAATATAGTTTAGAAGAAGAAAATGATAAAGTGGTTACTTTCAAGGATGGTGAATATTTAATCATACTTGAATCTTCTGAATTAAATCCTGAAATGGAACTTGTATATATAACGAACGGTTTCTATAAAGAATTTTTAAATAAATTAGACAAAGAAGAAAAGCTAGAGCAGGAACAGATGAAGAGATTGTTGTAGCTACAATCAATTGTCATTGCAAGGAAATTATGAAGTAATTGACGAAGCAATCTCAGAAGTTTGTTATTATTTCATGAGATTACCACGCAGCCTATGGCTGCTCGCAATGACGATTTTGGGTATCCACGCACAAGCCTCATGCAGGAATGATATAGGTAGCTACTTCGGAAATTATAGGCATGTGTAAACTATATTTTTTCATCAAATCTAAAACTAATTTTAATGCTTCTCTTCCCTCCACCAACTCTTTATATTCTTGTAAAAATTTCTTTTTATCTCTACTAATGCCAAACTCATAACCAAATTTTGCATTGCGTGATCCTAAAGAGTAACAGGTAAGTATTAAATCGCCTACTACTCCCGCTTCTAACAATATATTACCCCCCTCTTGCATACACTCAAAAAATTCGCTTGTATCAAGTGATCGAGATGACGCTGTACTGCCTAAAGCTTTCGATAAAGTAGCAATTTCTTTTAAGGCAGATACTATAAGCGTTGCTCTTGCGTTTTCGCCCTGCTCTCTTGCTAAATCAATTCCACTTTTAATAGCAAAGATATTTTTCAATGCTCCTGCTACCTGTAATGTCACAATATCGCTTGTCACATTCGTAGTAAAAATTTTTGAACCTAGATTATTGGCTATTTTATTTGCTATATCTATATCTAAACTTGCAATACTTGCTGAAGCTGGTAAATTTTTAGCGAGTTCTTTTGCTAGATTTGGACCTGATAGAAACACTATAGAGTTATGCGGTAATAGGGTTTTAAGTCTATCAGAAAATAGTTCAGTAGGATTACGGGCAAAACCTTTTGTTGCAATTAGAAGAATATTATCTTTAGAAATGTCGTGAGTTTTTAACAATTTTATTGAATCATCGAAAGCGTAAGATGGCACAGCAATCATAATTAGTTCAAAATCCTTAATTATATCTAAGTTTGTAGTAGCCTGTAAATGAGCAGGTAATTTAATATTCCCTAAATATTTTACGTTAGTTTTGTTATGTAAAATTTCTTTTGCTATTTCCTCATCACGTAAAAATAAAGTAACGTTATTACAGTTTTGTGCTGCTAAGGAAGCAAGGCTAGTACCGAAACTCCCTCCCCCGTAAACCGCAACATTTTTAAATTTATTCATATGTTTTATATGAGTTTGATTTTGTGCTAAGGAGGTTGTACCAACATGGTCTGTTTTATGTCATTCCTGCATATGCGGGAATGCATTGTTGCATGGCTTGGTTTCATCGTCATTGCAAGGAAATTGCATAGCAATTGACGAAGCAATCTCAGGAGTTTCTTATTATTTCATGAGATTGCCACGCTCCTTTGAGTCGCTCGCAATGACGACTCAGTATCCATGCGGGCAATACCTCCTCACAATAACAATTTCACTAATCTACAGCTTTTTCAAGATTTACTATTATCACAGGGGATTTATTAATTTCCTGTTTTAAAGTTTTCCTAATTGTTCCTTTTATTGCTTCGATTACTTGTTCATCCGACAGTGCTTTTTTAGCCTGTTTATTTTGAATGGTAACAAGTTCTTTAATATCGTTTTTAATGAGATTAACTAAGGCCATATCCTCCTTTGGGTCAAGCAGCCCAGGCATAGATAGCATTGGGTTTGCAACAAGCAGCCCTTTTTTATTAATTACTACTGATGCTACCACGATACCCGATTCACGCATACGTCTTCTAGCTTTGAAAATCGGAGATTCGAGGGGCAGTAAATAATTACCGTCTACAGCTAAATAACCGCTTTCAACCTTTGACATTACTTTCGCATTATTAGGCTCAAGCAATACTACGCTACCGTTTTCAACCTCTATTGCCTGTTTTATACCATGTTTCTTAGCAAGCTTAACATGTTCATGAATATGTACCGGCTCGCCATGGACAGGAATACAGATATTCGGTCTAATAAGAGAGTACATTTTTTGCAGCTCATCAATCGATGGATGACCTGATACATGGACAAAATGATCTCGCTCGGTAATAACTTCTATACCAGCTTTAACAAATATATTAAATAGCCTGAATATTTTCTTTTCATTGCCGGGAATAATTTTTGAAGAAAAAATCATTGTATCCTTAGGAGCAAGCCTTATTGACGGATGAGCATTACTAGCCAATTTTGCAGTTGCAGCCATAGGCTCGCCTTGACAACCGGTAGCAATTACTAATAATTCTTCTCTTCTAAATCTACTAACATCACGCTCACTAATGAGAGGAGCAATATCTTTAAAATAGCCGCTTTCTTGAGCAGCAAGCATCATACGGTGTAAACTTCTACCGGTTAAGACTACTTTTCTACCCGCAAGCCCTGCAGCATGCATTATTGTATCAAGCCGTGCTAAATTAGAGGCAAAGGTTGAAACTACCACTATTTGAGGACAGCCGGCTATAATATCTACTAAACTTTTTCTAACATCACCTTCAGAACCTGAGCTTCCTTTATTAAATACGTTAGTTGAATCACAAACAAGGGCAAGCACCCCTTCATCTCCATAAGATTTTAGAAGCTCCTCATCGGCTTTTTTCCCAAGTATCGGATCGTTATCAAATTTCCAATCTCCCGTATGTAAAATATTACCCGCATCCGTACGGATCATAATTGCTTGCATTTCAGGAGCCGAGTGAGTCAGTGGCACCATCTCTAAGGAAAAAGGATCTAGATTTATTTTACTACCGGGTTTTACTTCATGAATTTTTATATTTTTAGCAAAATCATATTCATTTAAACGAATCTTTAAAAAATTTGACGTGAAAGTAGTAGTATAAATAGGACATTTAAGGCTATTCCATAAATATTGGACTCCACCTAAATGATCCTCGTGAGCATGAGTTAAAATCAGACCTACTATATCTTTTTTATATTTCTCGATAAAGCTGCTATCGGCAATTATCATATCAACACCGGGTAAATAATCATCGGCAAAACCACTACCGCAATCAATCATTAACCATTTACCTTTATAGTGGTAAAGATTAAGATTCATACCTATTTCATTAGATCCTCCTAGCGGTACAAATAGCAGATCATTTTTATGATTTTTGATGTTGAATGATGACATAATTTAACTTAATATTTATTTTATTACTTTATTCTTATAACTTATTATTAGTTAAGCGTCTATATATTAAACAAAGAAATTCATAGAATGAATATAAATAAACTAGCATTGATTTATAACCAAAATTCCAAACATCTAGCTATAGAGGAAATAAAAAAACTCTATAATTATTGTAAAATAGAGGAAGCAGAAGCAATTATTGTAATAGGCGGCGATGGAGAATTACTACATAATATTCACCGCTATATGCATCTTAATATCCCTTTTTATGGAGTTAATTTAGGAAGCCTCGGCTTTTTAATGAATCCTTTAGATACCAAGAATTTATTACAAAATATACATGAAAGTACGGTTTCTATCTTAAATCCTCTTCTTATGCATGCCGAAGATACGAGCGGTCAAATATATACGGCACTTGCTATTAACGAAGTATCGATATTTCGTAAAACTAATCAAGCTGCTAAATTTAGAATAGACGTAAACGGGATAGAGAGAATGAGCGAATTAGTAGCAGACGGAGCTTTAGTTGCAACACCTGCCGGAAGTAGTGCTTATAATTTATCCGCCGGTGGTCCTATTTTACCGCTTGAATCAAATATGCTATGCCTAACCCCTATCTGCTCGTTTAGACCGCGTAGATGGCATGGTGCTTTACTACTTTCATCTGCTACGATTAAATTTGAAATATTTAATACAACCAAACGACCGATAAATGCCACTGCCGACTTTCAGGAGTTTAATAATATCACACGGGTTACCGTTAAATCTACTAAGGATAAGCCTATCAAACTGCTCTTTAATAAAAACCATACGCTGGAAGATAGAATTATTAAAGAGCAATTCGGTGGGTGATTATTAAAAAATATTAATAATTTTTTGACTAAGAATTAAATTAATATATGATGCCTTGTTAAAAATAACTAGGTATTATATATGAAATCAAAAAAGTCTTCTATTAACTTTTCTGAAAATAACCATATTTTATGGTTACCACTTGAAACTCGCAATATTACCTTAAATACAGCTATAGAATTGTACTCAGCAATAGTTAAAGATTTTGATATAAAAAATAATTATTTAAGAACTATTGAAGAAATAAAAAACTCAAAATTAGCTATTGGAATGTGTATTAAAAAATTACAGTTACGAAGAACTTAAAAATCATGAGTTATTTAAAGATTATGAGATTAGTGAATATAATTCTTTAATTAATAAAAATTCTAAAGCAGAAATATTTTTTGAATACAAACCTAGCTCCAATTCTTCTAACCCTATCGCTAAGATTATCAATAAATTTATCGCTAAGGAAAATATTTTTCGTTTAGCCATAATAGAAAAGAATATTTCATTAATAAAAGAAGTAGCTAAAGATATACTTAAATCAGCACCTATAGTTTTAAATTTACTTAAAACTCAAGGAGAATGGTATCAAAAATATCTAAATTTTATTATTTGTAAAACCTGAATTTCAACCTGATATTATTAAACAGTTAGCAGATATAGAAGATTTTGCTATTCTAAGCTCTTTTTCTGAAATATTGCTTGCTACCAAAAAATATTATGAAATAATAACGTTACTTGAACCGCGACTAGCGAATCTAGTAAACAATGAGCAAAAACAGGAAAATAAAGTCATCTATTTTTGCCGTTATAATCTATCGGTAGCTTATAATAATACAGGAAAATTGTCATTAGCCGAAGAGCAATTATTACGCATTTTAAAGGATCGACCAAACGATAGCGATTCAATCTATAGCTTATTTAATATTTATTTACTTAACGAAAGGGCAACAGAAGCAAAAAATTTAATAAAAAATGCTCCCAAAGATATAAAAATTTTGACAGAAATGAGTTTTAATTTAGCTGAAATTACTAAAGCTAAATTAAATCTAATTAACCAAGACAATTTATCTAAAGATAGTAAAGAACAGTTTCGATGTTTTCAATATATTGCCAAATACAATAAATATTCTACTTCTGAGAAAATTTTGAATGAAAAAAACCTAAAGGATGAGTTAATCAAAATTAGCAACTCTATTAGTGGTTCTACATTATTATCTACAACAGCCTTATATACCAAATAATATGAATTAGCTAAACAATTTATACAAAAAACACCTAAAAATAAAATAACTCCATATCTCAGTAATATCTTCCAAGAAATAGAATTTTTATTAAATCCTGAAGAATATATTAACCAAATTCATATAGAAGCTCTTGTTAGCAACCTTACTTTTTCACAAGCACAAGCTATAGAAAAAATTAATAAGATTATCACTTGTTTAATCGCAATTAAGAAATACGACTTCGCTTTAAACAAAGTTGAGGAAATTTTACAATATGATAATAAAAATCAGGAAGCCATTGAGAATGGACTCGCAGCTGTAAGGCTCGCTAATGATCAAGAAAAGATATAGGAATATATTGGTTTATTATCACTTAAAGAAGAGCTAGAGCAGTATGAAAATCAAAATCCTATAAAAAATTTATGAATATTATCAATCAATAAAAAATGCACATTTACTTCATACTATCGGGCAAGTTATTCCTAGTTACAGCAGTTGGAAAGTTAATAAAGAAGGGGAAATTATAAGTAATAACACTACACCTTTAGGCAAATATCAAGGACTTAAATGTTATGGAAGAATTAGTGAAAAATTACAAGAAAAATTAGATAAGAATCAATGTGATAAATTTGTAAATGCCTTAAAGAAAGGTATAATATATAGACAACAAGGGGATAACGGCGTTAAATTTATCGGTAAAAAAGCAGTTGAAATTAAAATTGACGGGTGACCAGCGTTTATTCACAAATATATTACATTCAAACGAACACAGTGAATTACTGATAAATTTTGATCATCAAGGGAATCATAATGATGTAATAAAATTTGCCGGCGAATATCATCTAGAATTTCATCAAGATTCGCTATAACTTTAATAAAATTGTTAATTTTTACTCAAAAGGTTGGCGTAGGTTAATAGCGGCAGATAAAGTACCTTCATCTAAATAATCAAGTTCACCTCCGATAGGTATACCGCTAGCAAGGCGAGAAATTCTAGCAGGATGCTCTTTTAAATATTCTGTAATAAAATAAGCAGTAGTCTGACCTTCTAAAGTAGAATTAGTAGCAATAATAACTTCTTTAATATTTTCTGCAAAACATCTTTTAAGTAGTTCAGGTAACTGAAGTATACTAGGGTTTTGCCTACTAGCTGCCGATAAATTATGACCGAGTACGTGATATAAACCTTTAAAATTACCGCTACGCTCCATTGCCCATAATTCAGCTATGGTTTCAACGACGGCAATAACCGACTTGTCCCTATATTCAGAAGAACAAATATGGCAAATATTTGCAGTATCTAAATTACCGCAAATCTCACATTTTACTATTTTCTTATCTATCTCTATAAGGTTATTAATCAGGTTTTTTAACCTAACATCTTTATCTTGTAGTAGGTAAAGCACTATACGTCTTGCCGACCTACTACCAAGACCAGGTAATTTGGAAAAAAGATAAATTAGTTGATCTATATCATTTGTTTCATTCATATCAGTTATACATTTAAGACTTAATAACGACTGTTCCAGCTATTTTATCATGTAATGCTTGTTTTTTAGAAGAAAAAAGTATGAAAAAAATACCTATAGGAAAAGTCATATATCCTAAAAATCTTTTAATTAACTGCTTTAAAGTCGGATGATTTAATGTTACGGCATCTACGATTTTCATACGTAAAAACATTTTACTAAGCGTTGCACCTTTATAATACCAAAGCGTTATGAAATATGAGCCTATTACTAATATATTAGTAGTAAAAATTGAAATATTAAACAAAATATATTTATTAAAATTTCCTGCTTTAAGATATTCATAAAATTCCTGACTCATAACAGAGTTAAACATTTCATTGGGATTATGAAGATTAATGTTATTGCTAAGGAAATAATCATTAAAGAACAACCATAATAAATTAAAAGAACAAAATTGTGATATTGGGATTGCTATAAAGGCAAATAATGATAAATCAAGTGCCGTAGAAAAAATTCGCGCTATAAAATCAGGATAAATAATTTGCTTTTTCATTGCCGGTTACTTTATTTTGGTGTTAGATAGTAAGGGTTGCCGAAATCATCATTGCGAGCGGGCATTATTGCGTGGATCGATTCCATCCCTGTCATTTCCCCCGTGACTTGATCACGGGATCCAGTTAAAAATACTAATATTATTAGTATTTTTAGTTGTTTTTCTGGACCCCGTGGCTTGACCACAGGGTGACAACAAAAAGATCGAGCAATACAACAACCCTAATTAAAATTCAATATATTACATTTATGAATCAATTTGAAGCATATAGTTTATTATTTGTTGATAGTTTTGTCTCAAATCTTGTTATCGGTTTTCAGAATGAATTAATATTTCATTCTATGAAAATGTTTGGAGGCTATAATAGTTTAATAATGCTGTTAGTAGCTACTTGTGCTTTTCTTAGCGGTAATGTAGTCAATTATATTTTTGGAAGAATAGTTTTAAATATCTTTTATGCTTCTAAAAATGAACAAAATATTTTAAGACATAAAAATTTAACGAAACTATATTATAAATATGAGATATTTATAATTTTCTTAATGGCATTTCCTTTTTGGGGAAGTTTTATTTCCTTATTCTCCGGTTTTTTTAAAACAAAATTTCTAAAATTTTTAGGTATTGGTTGTTTGGCAAAAGCATGCTATTATGCTCTAGAATTGTATATATTTTAACTCATGAAAAAATTAACCAAAACTAATTCTCATAGACAACAAAAATTAGCAAGCATTATAAATGAAGCATTAATCGAAATTCTAAGGCGTGGTAAAATGCTGGATAGCAGACTTTTTGATTGTCCTCTCACTGTTACGAAAGTTATAGTTACTGCCGACCTAAAAATAGCTAATTGTTATTTCTTGCCTTTTAATACTAAACTAACAATAGATGAAATTATGGATGCATTAAATAATTCTAAAAATGCTATCAGAAATTTTATTACTAATAAAATAAATATGAAATTCTCACCTGATATAAGATTTCATTACGATCACGGATTTGATAATGCTATAAAAGTGGAAGAGTTGCTAAACAGTATATAGGTGCTAGGGGATAAACTCAATCATTGAAAACAATAATTATCCGTTATACTATAAAAACGCTTAAAAATTAAGCTTTAGTACAACAGCCCCCTAGCATAAATGGACTAAAGGCTATAAATGTTTTGCAATGATGGAGTTTAAACATCATTTACAAAACGTAAATATCATAATAATTAAAATAATCAAGATATTTTAGTTATTTTTTAAATTTTAAGTATAACTCAAATAAAAATAAATCCTTATTTTTATTAAATAACTTTAAAAGATTATTTTTTTATATTAAGATATAAGAATAATCTTTTAATAAAAATAAATAGAAAATGTCTCCTCAAATAATAGAGTTATTAATTTTTGCCGTTATTGCCTTTTTTATTATTAACAAATTAATTACGACTCTCGGTTCTACTTCAGAAGAGGAACAGACAAAGCAAAAATCTTATTTTGGCGAACCGGTTATTAAGGACGTAACTTATAGTACAGTTAAATCTAATAAAGAAGAAAAAAATATTCCAACAGTCCAAGATATTAAAGCTTTTAAAGATATAATAGTGGAACATAATATAACTGCGGTCGTAGATGGAATGGAACAAGTCCATAAACGCCTTTATTCCTTTGATCCGGTTAAATTTATAAATAATGCTAAAACTGCTTTTCAAATGATTATAGAAGCTGCTTATAAAAAAGACATTCAAGAATTATCTGAGCTGATAGATAAAAGATACTTGGAAGAATTTGAAAAAATCACACCGTCTTACGGTGATTTTTTTGACTCATCGGCTTTAAGTGCAAAATATTCAGAAATTTACATGTTCGGTAACAACATATTTATTAAATTACTATTTCAAGGTAAAAATGTAGTTGACAAAATCGAAGATTTAAAAGAAGAATGGACATTTACACGTAATGCTAATACCAAAAAAGTTGATTGGTTTTTAAGCAATATTGAAAGAGTGTAAATAAAATTCTATGTCATTGCGAGGAGATGTGCAGCATCGACGTGGCAATCTCATCAAGCACCATATAACTCCTGAGATTGCTTCGTCAATTACTTTGTAATTTCCTCGCAATGACTACTTAAATAACCTAATAAACCATTAGTAATGAGCAAAATTTTCTATATTATAGGCACTATATTAATAATAAGTGTCGGTATTTTTATGTTTCAAAAGCAAACAGTAATGGATAATAATCAAATAATCCCAAGAAAAGTTTTATTCGGTAATCCTGATAAAGCAAGAGTTTCTCTAACCCATGACGGTAAATATATTCTATATGTTGCACCCAAGGACAGCGTCTTAAATATTTGGCTAGCACCATCAGACGATATTAGTAAAGCAGAAGCCATAACCCATGACAAAGGACGCGGTATTTGGTCTTATGCTAAAGCTTATAATAATAAAAATATTTTATATACCCAAGATTTTAACGGTGATGAAAACGATCGAATCTATAGTTATAACATAGAGACAAAAGAAACAAAATTACTTACTCCTGAAAAAGGAGTTAGAGCCGGAATAGCCGGAGTGAGTTATAAAAAACCGAATGAGATATTAATATATTTAAATGACCGTAATCCTGAATATTTTGATATTTACAAGTTAAATCTAGATACTCTAGAAAAAGAACTAATTTATAAAAATGATAGATTTACTGATTATGTAACCGATGAAAATTTGAATCTAAGATTCGGTAGTTTACTAGATAAAGACGGAGCCGTTGAATATTATGAATTAAAAGACGGAGAATTTAAATTATTCACTAAGATATCAATGGAAGATTCTTTCAACACTTCCATACTCGGTTTTGATGCTAGCGGTGAAACTTTATATATGCTAGAGGGACGTAATCGTAATACCTCAGCACTTAAAGCCATAACACTAGCTACAGGTAGTGAAGAAATATTAGCCGAAGATGTGAAAGCCGATATTGGCTTACTTACAGTTCATCCTATCAAACAAACTCCACAAGCAGTATCCGTAGACTATGATAGAGTCTCATACAAAATATTAGATAAAGATATTGAAGATGATGTTAAATATTTGCAATCTCTTGATCATGGAGATTTAATTATTAATAGTAGGACGTTAGACGATAAAACTTGGATCATTGCTTATATGGCTGATAACGCACCGGTAAAATTTTATAAATATGACAGAGAAAATAAAAAAGCCGAGTTTTTATTTACTAACCGTAAAGAACTTGAACAGTATAATCTTGCTAAGATGATACCGGTGATTATCAAGTCACGTGACGGGCTTGATTTAGTTAGCTATATCACTTTTCCAAATGATGTAAAGCTCGATAAAAATAATATCCCCGATAAAAAAGTACCGCTAATAATTAACGTTCATGGCGGTCCGTGGGCTCGTGATAGCTGGGGATACGATCCTGAGCATCAGTGGCTTGCAAATCGTGGCTATGCGGTTTTAAGTATTAATTATCGTGGTTCTACCGGTTTTGGGAAAGATTTCTTAAATGCCGGTAATTTAGAATATGCCGGTAAAATGCATACTGATTTAATTGACGGTGTTAACTGGGCAATTAAAAGTAATATAGTCGATTTTGATAAAGTTTGTATTATGGGCGGAAGCTATGGAGGTTATGCAACGCTTGTAGGTCTTACCATGACGCCTGACGTATTTGCTTGCGGTGTTGACGTTGTCGGTATGTCTAATTTATTAACTCATGTGCAATCTAAAGCTCCTTATATGACACCATTGTTAAGTATATATAAAACACGTATAGGACCTTGGGATACCGAAGAAGAAAAAGAGTTTTTAAGACAAAGATCACCGATTAATTTTGTTGATAATATCAAAAAGCCTTTATTTATAGCACAAGGTACTCACGATGTAAGGGTTGTGCAAGCTGAAGCCGATCAGATTGTTAACGCAATGAAAGCAAAGCATATACCGGTAGTTTATGCACTTTACAAAGATGAAGGACACGGCTTTGCAAAACCAGGTAACAGAATCTCATATTACGCTCTTGCCGAGCAGTTTTTAGCCAAGATTTTAAAAGGAAGAGCGGAACATATAGGAGACGATTTAAAGAATGCTAATCTCATTCTAAATGATAAAGAAAAAATTACCGGTGCAGAAGCGGAAAAGATTATAGATAAGGCAGTTGGGAATTGATATCCTGCGTCATTGCGAGGAGAAACTGTAAGTTCGACGAAGTAATCTCAGGAGTCCTGCTTTATGAGATTGCCACGCTCCTTTCAGTCGCTCGCAATGACAAAAAAGATGACATCACAATTTCAAAAGAGTACTATCATGCTATACTTACAAATACTGAAAATTCTTACGGCTTAATTGCAAAATTTTTTCACTGGACCATGAGTATTATAGTTATAGTAATGCTCGTTGCCGGTTTCCCAATGGATAATTTCGTAGCACCTCCTTTAAAATGACAACTATACGGGATACATGAAGCAACCGGTATAGTTGTTTTATCTTTGGTAATAATACGGCTCTTATGGAAATTCTATAATGCTAATGTTTTGCTACCGGAAAATATGCCGGATTGGCAGAAAAAAGCCGCTAAGATTAATATAAATTTGCTATATCTTTTAATATTATTAATGCCGATAAGCGGCTTTCTAATGACTATTTTATCAAATCATCATATTGATTTTTATGGTTTGTTTACTATAAATTCTTTTGTTCAAGATTTACAATTTGCTAAAATCTTTAAGAAAATCCATAAAAAGGCTGTTTTATTATTTACTGCCTTAATTATTTTGCATATACTAGCTGCGTTATATCATCACTTTATTAGAAAAGATAACGTACTAAAAAGAATATGGAATGAGTAGCCTAATTATAAACTTATTGACATATAATAAATTGTGTTTTATATACAAAGTAAGATCATATCACTTACCATATTAGTATTATGAGCAAAAGTACCAGAGTAGTAGTCTCATCTAAAGGACAGGTAGTTATACCTAAATATATCAGGAATAAACTTGGTTTACATTCAGGCTCTGAGTTGATAATTAATTACAAAAAAAATGACACATTAGAACTGCTTCCTATAAAAAAAGATATTTACAGTTTTTTTGGCAAAGGTAAACATAAAGCCAAAAATGGTCCAGCTGATATAGATGAAGCTATCAGTATTGCGGTTATAGAAAATGATAGGAATTGATACTAATATTTTAACTCGTACTTTCCTTGAAGACGACAAGATATAGTCTAAGGCTGCTTAAAATTTCCTAAAAAATAATGCTAAACATAAAATTTTTATTTCTTCATATGCAATGCTTGAGTTTGTGTGGATATTAAAAGTTAAAAAATTTACTTGGCAAGAAATTTATGAAGCAGTTATGAATCTTATTGATAATTCCGGTTTTGTTGTTGGCAACCAAGAGATAATAATATCTGCAGCTAAGGTAAGTATATTAAAGGAAAAGCAGGTTTTGCTGATTATATAATTATTGCTGAAGGAGAAGCAAACAGTGTTAATAGTTTTATAAGCTTTGATAGAGAAATAGTCTGAGAAGTTAAGAATGCATCTTATCCATAAAAATTAATAACAATTCAAATAAATTATTTAAAATGAATATTCATGAATATCAAGCAAAAGAGATTTTAAGAAAATACGGCGTACCTACTTCCACCGGATTAGTTGTTACGAAAACCGAAAGGATTAATGAAACCATAGATAAGTTAAATACGGAAGTATATGTGGTTAAAGCACAAATACATGCTGGCGGCAGAGGTAAAGCAGGCGGTGTTAAAGTTGTTAAGAGTAAAGAAGAAGCCAAGAAAGTTGCTCATGACATGTTTGGTATTAATTTAGTAACGCATCAAACAGGGCCTCAAGGACAAAAAGTAAATCGTCTTTATATCGAATCAGGTTATGATATTTTAAAAGAATATTATTTCAGTATAGTATTTGATAGATCGGCTAGCTGTATTACTTTCATAGCTTCTACCGAAGGAGGGGTTGATATTGAAGAAGTAGCAGAAAAAACTCCGGAAAAAATTATTAAATTTTCTGTTGATCCTGCAACTGGTTTACAAGGTTTTCATATGCGAGGCATAGCTTATGAGTTAGGCTTTAAGGATAACCAAGCCAAACAGATGAAAGAAATAGTAAAATCAGTCTATAATGCTTTTATTGAAACCGATGCAGCACAAATTGAAATCAACCCATTAATTGTAAATAGCGACGGGAACTTATTGGCTTTAGATGCAAAAATTACTTTTGACGATAATGGCTTATTTAAGCATCTGAATATTATGGCAATGCGTGATCACGATGAGGAAGATCCTTTAGAAACTAGAGCAGCAAATGCAGGACTTAGCTATGTAAAAATGGACGGTAATATCGGCTGTATGGTTAACGGGGCCGGTCTTGCCATGGCTACTATGGATATTATTAAACTTTACGGTGCTTCGCCTGCTAATTTCTTGGATGTCGGTGGCGGGGCCGATCGTGAGCGTGTAAAAGAAGCTTTAAAAATAATTTTATCTGATAAAGAAGTACAAGGGATTTTAGTTAATATTTTCGGCGGTATCATGCGTTGCGATATTATAGCGGAAGGAATTATTGCAGCTGCAAAAGAAATAGACATAAAAGTACCGTTAGTGGTTCGTTTAGCCGGTACAAACGTTGAAAAAGGCGAAGAAATTTTATCAAATTCCGGTTTAGAAATAATACCGGCACATGATTTAGCAGATGCGGCTAGCAAGATAGTCGAGGCGATACGGTAGATAATCGTCGTTGTGTGCAGGCATTGTTACATGGCTCGAAAAACCAGTTTGGTGTCATACCGTGGCTTGACCATGGTATCCATAAAAAAATTAAAAAAGGACTGGATCCCGCGATCAAGTTGCGGGATGACATCAAAGTACAATAAAAACAATAAAAATTATTTAACATGGCAATATTAATAAATAAAAAAACAAAAGTTATCTGTCAGGGTTTTACAGGTTCACAAGGAACTTTTCACTCTGAACAAGCAATAGCTTACGGCACTAACATGGTTGGCGGTGTTACCCCAGGCAAAGGCGGTCATACTCACCTTGATTTACCCGTATATAATACCGTACATGAAGCAAAAGCAAAAACCGGTGCAAATGCGAGCGTTATATATGTTCCGCCTGGCTTTGCCGCTGATTCGATATTAGAAGCAATCGATGCTGAAATTGAAGTAGTAGTATGTATAACGGAAGGAATTCCGATACTTGATATGGTGAAAGTAAAACGTGCTTTAGTCGGTTCTAAAACTAGATTAATCGGTCCTAACTGCCCTGGGGTTATCACACCGGGTGAATGTAAAATCGGTATTATGCCTGGGCATATTCATAAAAGAGGAACGATAGGTATTATTTCAAGATCAGGTACTCTAACTTATGAAGCAGTAGCACAGACAACAGCCGTAGGGCTTGGACAATCTACATGCGTCGGTATTGGCGGCGATCCTGTTAACGGCACTAATTTTGTTGATTGTATTGAGATATTTTTGAAAGATGATGAAACAAAAGCAATGATTATGATCGGTGAAATTGGCGGTAATGCGGAAGAAGATGCAGCCGACTTTATCAAACAATCAAAAATCAAGAAGCCTATTGTGAGCTTTATTGCAGGTATTACAGCACCTCCTGGTAAAAGAATGGGACATGCCGGAGCTATTATTACCAGAGGAAAAGGAAGTGCCGAAGATAAGCTTGAAGCTCTACAAAGTGCCGGCGTAACTATCACTAGATCCCCTGCCGATATCGGTAAAACTATGCTGGATTTACTAAATAAAGGCTAAAGTTATTCAATAGCAATCAATGTCATTCCTGCAATGACTTAGCTTTGTTGTGTGGATCAGTTTCACCACTGTCACCTTCGTGGCTTGACCACAGGTATGACACTGAACGGGTTTTCCGAGCCATGCAACAATAATTTATATTAAATGTTAAAAAACTGAACAACCGTGAACGCTCACGGATACGACGGTCAATTTCAAAAAGAGCAAGGAGTCTGCAAGTCGCGAGGAGCGGAGCGTATACTTAATACGTGAGCACCGCAGATCTTGCTAGACGACACCGCCAATTTATGAAATTGACCGAGTATCCCTAATTTCTTTAACTATATTTAGTAATTGTGGGAAATCTATTAACCCAGGTATTAATTTTGAATCAATTATATACGCAGGTACTCCTTGGATTCTAAGGCTTCTAGCTATTTTCATATTTTGAGTAACTAAATCTTTAGTCTCATTGCTATCGGCAATTTCTTCAATTTCTATAGTATTTAAGCCATTCTCAGTTAATAATTCTTTTATAGATTCCTTAGAAACATCTCTTATTTTTATTAATTCATCATGAACAGCTTTAAATTTACTTGGATTAACCTTATAAACGGCTAAAACTATTCTTGCAAGATATTCGGAAGCATCTCCAAGGATAGGGAGCGGTCGTAATACAACTTTAACTTTTGAATCATTTTGCAATAATTCATTTATAGAAACATCACCTTTCTTACAGTAAGAACAATTGTAATCATAAAAAATAATTATTGTTACATCACCGTCTTTATTTCCTATAACAGGAAAGCGTGTACTATCTTCAATACCTAACTTATTATCTTTTAGATAGTTATTAACTTTAGTCTCATTTTCCTGTACTTTACGTTTTTGCAACCCTTCTATTGATTCTATTATTATTTCCGGAGTTTTAAGCAAATAATCTTTGATTATTTCTTGGACTCTTTCCTCTTCACATTTCCTTGCATCCTCGCTTTGTTTAACCTCCACGGAAACCGGATTTGTAGAATAAGTTTTCATTGTTTTGAAAACAAATAAAACTCCTATAACAATTACAAATATAACTAATATTTTACCTATAATATGCTGCATAAATACCTTTTTAAAAATTTTATATAGTTTTTACTTTATTGCATATCTATGCCATTCCCGCAAAGGCTGGAAGACATTGTTGCGTAGATCGGTTTATCCGCCATTGTGAGGAAATTGCATAGCAATTGACGAAACAATCCAGTAAAAAATTCTGATTTACAGAATTTTTTTATTATTTTTTCTAGATTGCCACGCAGCCTACGGCTGCTCGCAATGACGATTTAGTATCTATGCAACAAAGCAGGTACAAGCAAACTAGATAACACCGAGTACGTCGAACCCACACAACCAAATTCTTTACTTCTGTCTTATTAATCTGCTCTGATCTCTTTTCCAGTCTTTTTCTTTAATTGATCCTCTTTTATCATGTAATTTCTTACCTTTAGCAATACCAAGTTCAATTTTCACTTTATTTTTTTTATTAAAATACATAGAAAGAGCTACTAGCGTATAGCCTTTTATTCTAATTCTACTGATAATTTTCTTTATCTCTTTAGTATGCAACAACAATTTACGCGGTCTACGAGTAGAATGATTAAATCTATTCGCTTTCTTATATTCTGCAATATGGCAGTTATACAAAAATACCTCATGTCCGGTATCTGCCGCATGGCTCTCTTCTATAGAAGCTTTGCCTTGACGCAGAGACTGTACTTCACTACCCTTTAATACAATACCTGCTTCTAATCTTTCTTCAATAAAATAATTAAAAAGGGCTTTCTTATTTTGTGCAATAACTTTCTTATACTCGGTCATAATTTTATGGATAGTGATGTTATAATGTTTTCAATTTGTTTTTTAGCACTATCACTTGCTTCAGTTAATGGGAGTCTAATTTCATTTTCACATAAACCTAAATAATATGCAGTATATTTTATCGGAATCGGATTAGATTCTACAAATAATACTTTATATAAAGGCAGTAATTTCTGATGGATTTCTAATGCTCCTTTAGTATCATTCTTATACCACTTCTCTAATAGCTCTTTACACATATCGGGAGCAATATTAGAAGCTACAGAAGTCCACCCTACTCCGCCTTGTGCATTAAAAGCTAACACTACTTCATCATTACCGGTTAAAATATTGAAATCCTTTTTAACTATTGCTCTAATCCGCAATGGACGTTCTAAATCTACGCCACAATCTTTTAATGCTAAAATACGCGGTAGCTTGCTAAGTCTCAATATTATCTCATCAGAAAAATCTACTCCGCTTCTAGTTGGAGCTGAATATAACATAATAGGTAGATTACACGCTTCATGCAATGCTTCAAAATGCTTATAAATCCCGTGTTGGGTAGGTTTTACATAAGATGGCGGACTAGCCATAAAACCATCTACGCCGATTTTTGTAGATTCCGCTGCAAGTTCTCTTGCATAAGCAGTATTATTTGATGAACATCCACTTATTATAGGAATACGCTTATTAACGATTTCTACGCTAGTTTGCAGTAATAATTTATATTCTGCAAAACTCAAACTACTACCTTCTCCGGTTGAGCCTGCAATTAATACTGCATCGACTTCATGCTTTATTTGATGTTTTAAAATTCTCTCTAAAGCATATAAGTCTAACTTATTATCTTTAAAAGGTGTTATAAGTGCGGTAATTAAACCTTTAAATATGTTGTACATTGTTTTTTACTTATTTATTAATTATGTCATTGCGAGGAGAGGCAAAGCTTCGACGTGGCAATCTTGTCAAACATCCTGAGATTGCTTCCGTCAATTACTTAACGTAATTTTCCTCGCAATAACGTTTCTTCTATGCCCTAACCAAGAGATCATATTCTTTTTTTAGGGTATTTGCAATTTGATGATCATCAAAAATAATCTTTTTATTGCCAAGATCTATAGAATCAATATTTTGTACCTCAATTGCCGTACCTGTGACAAAACATCCAGTAAAATCCTCTATTTGCTCTAATTTCAAACGCTCTTCTTTTACTTCTAGACCTAAATCTTTTGCAATTTCAATAATAGTCTGTCTTATTATACCGTTTAAAAACCTATCGGCAATTGGAGTATATAATGTTTTATCTTTAACAAAAAAAATATTTGTTGTAGTGCATTCAGCAATATACCCTTCATAATCAAGTAATAATGCATCATCATAGCCAAGAGCTTTAGCTTCTTTTTTACTCGTTATTGCCATATTATATTGAGCGGCGGATTTAGATTGTACCGGGGTGCTGTCAGGCATTGCTTTACGCCAGCGGCTTACATGCAAATTTATACCTTTCTCAAAAGACCTTGGCATAGATGGAATACCGGCAATCAAAAGATTAGTAGATAAATCAGGATTAGTAATATTTAGCGATTCACTTCCGCACCAAATAAGCGGTCTTATATATGCATCCTTAATATTATTTTGTTTTATTACAAGTTCATGAGCTTTTATTATCTCGTCCACACTATAAGGTACTGTCAAACCTAATGCTTCTGCTGATTTTATTAATCTTTCCGTATGTTCTTTTAGTTTAAAAACTTTGCCGTTATAAGCTCTCTCACCCTCAAATACCGATCCTGAATAATGCAGGCTATGAGTCAAAACATGAATCCTTGCGAATTGATAAGGAACTAAATCACCGTTAATCCAAACATGCCAAAAAATTTGCTCTAGTTTTATCATTGTCATTAACCTATATTTATATTAAAGTATTGTCAATCATCATTGCGAGCAGCGTTGTTGCATGGCTCGAAAAATGCGTTCGATGTCATTCCCGCTTGCGCGGGAATGATATAGAGAACTGCAAGCATGACATAAAACAAGCAACAACACTAATTTTTCAAATTAAACGAGTATACATGCATACATACAAAGCACATATTTTAATCGTTGATGATGATAGCAGGATATTAGCACTTTTAAAGCAGTTTTTAAATAAAAACGAGTTTTTAGTATCAACGGCAAGCTCAGTCATAGAAGCTAAAAATCTATTAAAAACTTCTAATTATGATTTAATTATTTTAGATGTTATGTTACCTGAAATAACAGGGCTTGATTTTGCTACTACTATAAGGGATGCCGGTAATAATGTTCCTATAGTTATGCTTACTGCTTTATCGGAAGCCGATGACCGTGTTAAAGGACTTGAAGCCGGTGCCTCTGATTATATAACTAAACCTTTTGAACCGAGAGAATTATTACTTCGGATAAATAACTTAATCAATAATTATAATAACTTTAAAAAAGAAACAAATATAATTAAATTCGGCAATAATTTTTATAATTCCAATACAAAAGAATTTACCAAGAATAATCAAATTGTATCTCTTAGCTCTACTGAACAAAAATTACTTGAGATATTAATAAACAATTCCGGTAAATCTACTAGTCGTTTTGAACTTTCAAAAATAATGGGAGGGCTTAGTATGCGTTCTATCGACGTACAAATTACAAGAATAAGAAGCAAAATAGAAGACAACCCAAAAGAACCGAAATATTTAAAAACCGTGCGTAATGAGGGCTATGCACTTTATATCTAAATTATTACCGAGAACACTATTTATAAGATTCATGTTTATTATAATCATTCCGATTTTAATAGGGCAAATCGTTGCTATATTTTTGTTTTACGATCGTCATTGGTATAATGTTTCATATTATACTAGTACTATTATTATCAATGAAATAGAATCATTGATTAAAGAACATAGAAATAATTCAAGAGAGATAACCCATTTATCGGAAAATTATCTTAATTTATCTTATCAATTTCAGCTTAGTAAAAAGTTATCTATAAAACAACCTAAATTAAGTGAGCCTTTAACTATATTTAAAAACATTTTAGCTACAAAAATCCATGAAAAAAATATAGTTAAACTAAATCAAGACAATAAAATCGAAGTATTTTTAGAATTAAAAGATGGAATATTATATATTACTTTTCCTGCAAAATTACTACTTAATCCTACAGTATATATATTTGTTTTATGGATTATATCTTTAACTGTTATATTACTTTCTGTTTCTATTATTTTCTCCAAAAATCAAATTAAATCAATACTCACTCTTGCGGATAGCATGGATAAATTTGGTCGAGGTATTTTAAAAGGCAAAAATTTTAAACCTTCAGGAGCCTTAGAAATAAGAAAAGCAGGGCTTGCTTTTTTAAAAATGAAAGCTCGTATTGAAAAACAAATTACTAAAAGAACCACTATGCTTGCTATGATTTCGCATGACCTTAGAACTCCTTTAACAAGAATGAAGCTACAACTTGAATTGATGGAAGAAAGCGAAGAAATCAAAGGGTTAAAACAAGATATATTAACTATGCAACAAATGATAAATTCTTATTTAGATTTTGCTAAAGGTGAAAGTACAGAAGAATTTGAAGAAATTTTATTATTACCTTGGATGGAACATCTTTTAAACAAATGGTCACATGTAGATATTGAATTTATAAAATCTACTAATTTAGATAAACTAGAAGTACGAATTAAGCCGAATTCTTTTGAAAGAGCCTTGTCTAATTTAATTGGTAATGCTATAAAATATGGAACTAAAATTAAGATATCTTCAAAAGATAATTCATCTACCGTAGCTATAATTATTGAGGATAACGGTCCCGGTATAGATGATATGGAAAAACACCTTGTATTTAAACCGTTTTATAGATCGGATAAAGCAAGACAGCTTGATAATGCAAGTAACGTAGGACTTGGGCTTGCTATTACTAAAGAAATAATAAACGATCACAAAGGCTCTATTTATTTAGAAGATAGCAAGGATTTAGGCGGGCTATCGGTAAGAATTGAAATACCTAAAATATAGGATTTGTTTTCTCTGTCATCCCGTGATTTATTTACGGGATCCAGGAAAATAAACAAAAAAATAACATTATTAAGTGGTTATTCTGGATACCGTGGTCAAGCCACGGTATGACATCGAGTATGTTTTTCGATCCATGCAGCAGCATCTAAAATATAAAATAATGACTAATATAAAACATTTAGCAATAATAATGGACGGTAATGCTCGTTGGGCAGATCGGCATAACTTAACAAAATCTGAAGGGCATAAAGTAGGAGCCGATAAAATTCGTGAATTACTACCTGAGTTTATTAACCTTAATATAGATTACATAACTTTATATACTTTCTCTTCCGAAAATTGGCAACGCTCAAGCATGGAAGTAGATTTCTTAATAAAACTATTAAGTATTTATTTAAAAACCGAATTAAATAATTTACATAAAAACGGCGTTAAAATAAAAGTAATAGGTAGGCTTAATTTATTAAGTAGCTCATTGCAAAAACATATAAATAATGCTATAGAATTAACAAAAAATAATAATAAAATAACACTTTGTATAGCTTTTAGTTATGGAAGTCGCCAAGAAATAGTTGATGCCTGCACAAAAATTATTGCAAGCGGTAAAAAAGAAGTAAGTGAAAGCGATGTACAACACGCTTTATATGATCCTGAAATGCCGGATGTAGATTTATTAATAAGACCGGGCGGAGTTTATCGCATCAGTAATTTCTTGCTTTGGCAAGCAGCTTATGCTGAATTATATTTTTCACCCAAATATTGGCCTGATTTTAATAAAGAAGATATACAAGAAGCTATAAATGATTACTCAAAAAGGAAAAGAACATTTGGCAAAAGATAAACAAAATATATATTTAAGAATCCTATCCGGTATAGTTTTAGTTCCGTTATTTATTATAGCTATATTATGGTTTAAGCCTTTATTCTATATTCTAATGATATTAGTGGGTACGGGAATGTTAAGTGAATGGTATAATATGACCTATTCTTCTATTCCTTATCTATTAATCGGACTAATTATTATTCCGATTCCTATAAGCCTATTAATATTTTTAAGTATGGAAGATACCAATAGATGGATTATTATGCTTTATTTTTGTATTATTTGGTCCGTAGATACTTTTGCAATGATTGGCGGCAAAACTTTTAAAGGAGCAAAACTTGCTCCAAAAATCAGTCCTAAAAAAACTTGGAGTGGTTTAGTTATGGGAGTATTATCGGCAGGTTTAGTTGTATTATTAGTTAGTTTTATACCAAACTGTCATATTGAAAATTACTATTTTTCAAATAAAATTTATTTGTTTATAATTAGTTGTATATTAGCATTAATAACTCAATTAAGTGATTTGTTTATTTCATATTTTAAGCGAAAATTTAATATTAAAGATAGCGGTCATATAATACCCGGTCATGGAGGGGTGCTAGACAGATTTGATAGTATCATTTTAACTGCTCCGGTATTATTTCTTATAAGTAATATTTTATGAATGATATTCTACATTATGACGTTTTTATGTCATTCCTACAAAGGAATTTTTGCGTCACGTTCGGTGTCATACCGTGGCTTGACCACGGTATCCATAAATACAATAAAAAATACTAATAATTTTAACTGGATCCCGCTATAAGCTCGCGGGATGATAAAATGCTTATGAATTTAATACATTTCAATAATCATTCTAAAAAAATAATTTTAAATATCTTTTTAGTTTTACTGCTTGGATATTTTGTTTTTCATTGCATATATGGTAACAAAGGGATTATTGCATATTTAAAAGTAAATAGGCAGCTTGAAAAAGCTTATGATGAACTAAAAGGCTTACGAGCAGAAAGAGTAGAACTTGAACATAACGTCAAATTACTCCGAACGGAATCGCTAAATAAAGATATGTTAGAAGAACAAGCAAAGAAAGTTTTAGGAGTAGCTGCTCCAAATGAGCAGGTATTTAATCACCAATAGCAAAACTTTGTTGTCATCCCGCAACTTGATTGCGGGATCTAGTCTTTTTTACTTTTTTTGGATACCGTGGTCAAGCCACGGTATGACACCGAACACGTTTTTCGATCCGCACAATAACACTATTGATTAAAAGGAATTAAAAATCATTTATGACTATAAAAATTTATCAAAACGACCTACCTAATAATTTTGTACTTGAAGGAGATCTTGCTATAGACACCGAGACAATGGGGCTAAATCTACATAGAGATAAACTATGTTTGCTACAATTTAGTAACGGCAATGGTGAAGCTCATCTTGTTCATTTTACAAATCAAGATTATACGGCTCCTAATTTAAAAGCATTATTACTAGATAAAACTAGATATAAGATATTTCATTTTGCTAGATTTGATTTAGCATCCATAAAAAAATATTTAAGTATAGATTTAGAAAATATCTTTTGTACTAAAATATCTTCAAAACTAGTTAGAACTTATACCGATAGTCATGGTCTTAAGGATTTGTACCGAGAATTGCTTAATATAAATATTTCAAAACAACAACAATCTTCCTATTGGGGTGCTGATAATTTATCTTCAGAACAAAAAGAATATGCAGCAAAAGATGTGCTTTATTTGCATCAGTTAAAAGATATTTTACAAAAAATGTTACTTAAAGAAAATAGGTATGAACTTGCCCAAGATATTTTCCGTTTTTTACCGACAAGAGCTAATCTAGATTTACTCGGTTGGAATGAAATCGATATTTTTATGCATTAATTTAAATTAAGATAAGTTAATAAAAATATTAAATTATTAACATAATAAATTGACTTCAGGTATAAGATCATGCACACTATTTTAGTAGCTAATTGAGTTTTTTAAATTACTTAGCCTACAATAGACTTCTTGCCTAACATAGCTAATAAGGAAGAATTTGAAGGAAACACGGAACGCAGCACCGCAGCATACATAAAAGTACGTGAGGATGCGAGTACCGGATTAACATACAAATTATCCTTAGAAGCAAGTTAGGCAAGAAGTCTAATTAATTAATAACTAAAATAGGGGATCTTTATGACTAATAAAAAAAATAGACCTGCTAGATTCGGATTTAAATTTAAATCTAAGTCTAGATAGTATAGCAAGATTCTGTTATCCTAGTGTTATAACTTGTAAAGAAACAGAAGAAGACACTTTAAGTATTGATACCGGTGTTTTTGCCGCATTTTGGTGGGCAGCCAATTATATAGTAGATAAAGTATTAATGCCAGTAGCAGACCATATTTGCTATTACCTTAGAGAGAGGATCTAGGGCATTATGAAACTTCATCTTATCAGAGTTATAAGGGTGCTTCAAAAGGTACTTACCATAATTGCAATAACTTTATAGATGAGCCAAAACATTATGACTCTTCATTAGATAAACATGAGGAGGTAGTTTTAGGTAATACTACTTTTTTTGGGTTAGTATGGTGGTAATGTAATAAAAGTATGCTAGGTATCATACTGCAGCTTGACCACGGTATCTAGAAACAACTTAAAGTACTAAATTTAGTATTTTAGCTGGATCCCGTGGTAAAGCCACGGTATGACATTCTGACTACTTTTTAATCCACACAATCTTTCACTTCAAACAATAATATTCACAATTTTACGAGGAACGAGGATAATCTTCTTCGGCTCTTTTCCTTCCAAGAACTTTTGTACCTTTGGCAGACTGACGGTCATTTGCTTTATTTCATCTTCACCTACGGAAGTTTTAAACTCATAGGTATCACGGAGTTTGCCGTTAACCTGCACTGCCATAACATATGTATCTAATTCTAACATTGATTCATCAAATGCAGGAAAAGCTGATTTATATAACTGTTCTTTGTTGCCAAGCTTCTGCCAAATTTCTTCTGTAATATGTGGTATGAATGGGTTTAGTAGCTGAACTAAAACATTAAAGCCATGCCTTACGGTTTTAACATCAATTTTATCTTTGGATATTTCAGAGGATATAGCATTAGAAAGCTCACGCATACGTGCTATTGCTCTGTTTAAAGCAAAATGTTTTATATCATCGGCGACGTGCTTTATGGTAAAATGAACTAATCTATTAAGTTCCTTGTTAATTTCGCTATTCACATCATCTTTTAAAGAATCTATCGCCTCAAACATATTCTCAAACTTATTAATGAAACG